>JBKBLL010000293.1:0-3995 GCA_046296375.1 Alphaproteobacteria bacterium
CGGCGGCGGTCCGGTCGGGACCGCCGGCGAGCTGGCCCCGCAGTTCCACCCCGGGAATCACGAGCTGCTGTCCCAGCAGAATACGGCCGGGCGGATCGAGGGCATTGAGCTCGGCCATGTCGGCCACGGTGACGCCGTAGCGGCGGGCGATCGAATAGGTCGTATCGCCCTGAACCACGGTATGCAGCCGCGCGGCGGCCGGCAGGACGAGCTGCTGTCCGGGCCTCAGCCGATAGGGTGGCTCCAGCCGGTTGAGCACGATCAGGCCGCGCACCGGAACGTCGTTGCGCCGGGCGATGCCGTAGAGCGTATCGCCCGGCTGGACCGTCACCGTCGCAACCTCCAGCGGTTCGCTCGCCGGCACGCCCGCAGGGCCCGACGCGGTACCGGCGGGCGGCGCGCCCGCCGTGGGAGCAGGCACGTATATCCCCCCGCATCCCGCCGGAAGGAGCGCCAGAAGAGCGGCAGAAAGGAACACAGCGACCGGCGGCAGCCGGCCGGAGGCAGCCGGTCGTGTCATGCGCCGTCCCTCCCCCCGCCGGCGCCCGCACGCGACTGCGGCGCGGGCTCGGCCGTTTCGGGCAGGTCGATGCGGTCGCCCGCGTCGCCCAGCGATTCCACAAGCGGCACGAAGTGGGCCCGCACCAGTTCCTCGGTATGGAAGCGATCCGCCTCGCGGCGCACGCGCACCAGACGCTGGTCCTCCCGCCGCCGGCCCACGGGCACGATCATCAGGCCGCCGTCGGCCAGCTGATCGGCCAGGGTGGCCGGCACTTCGGCGGCGGCCGCGGCGGCGACGATCCGATCGAACGGGGCGACCGGTCGCCAGCCCTCGGTGCCGTCGCCGAACCGGGTCGTTACGTTGCGCACGCCCAGACGTTCCAGGCGCGTCTCCGCCTCGCGCAGCAGCGGGCGATGCCGTTCCACCGAGTAGACGCGCCTGCACAGCCGGGCGAGGACCGCCGTCTGGTAACCCGAGCCGGTCCCGATCTCGAGCACCTTCATCCGGTCGCCGACCTGGAGTTCCTGGGTCATCCGCCCCACGACCACGGGCTGGCTGATCGTCTGCCCGTGGCCGATGGGCAGGGCGACATTCTCGTAGGCCTGATCGCGGAAGACCTCGGGCACGAACATCTCGCGCGGCACCAGTTCGATCGCGGAGAGGACGCGCGGGTCGGTGATGCCCGCCTGGCGCAGCATGATGACGAGCCGGATCTTCCGCGCCGCCAGCGTCACCCGATCACCTTGCGCAAGGCGTCTACGGTGCGGTGATGGGTGAGGTCCATGTAGAGCGGCGTCACCGAGATCCCGCCGCCATACACGGTCTCGAGGTCCGTGCCCTCGGCGTGATCCGCCAGCGCCCGCGCGGTGCCGATCCAGAAATAGGCGCGTCCGGCCGGGTCCTTGCCCTCCTGTATCAGGCCACCGGGCTTCCGCCGTCCCTGGACGGTGACGCGGACGCCGGTCACCTCGTCGGTGGGCACGTCCGGGAAGTTGATGTTGATGAGCACGCCGTCCGGCCAGCGGGCGTCGGCGACGCGGCGGATGACGTCGGCCGCGTGCGCCTCCGCGGTCGCCCAACGCGGGTTGCCGCCGGGGGGGATGTGCTGGCTCAGCGCGATCGCCGGTATGCCCAGCAACGTCGCCTCCATCGCGGCCGCGACCGTGCCCGAATAGATGACGTCTCCGCCCATGTTCCCGCCGCGATTGATGCCGGACAGGACGATGTCGGGGGGATGATCCTTCATGACCTGCGTCACGGCAAGCAGGACGGAGTCCGTCGGCGTGCCGTCCACGGCGAACCGGCGGCGGGAAAGGCGCCGGATCCGCAGCGGCCGGCGCAGGGTCAGCGAATGGCTGGCGGCACTCTGCTCGTCCTCGGGCGCCACGACCCAGACGTCCTTGGACAGGGTGCGCGCGATCTTTTCCAGATGCTTCAGGCCGGGCGCGTGAATCCCGTCGTCGTTGGAGATCAGGATTCGTGCCCCGGAGAGATCGAGCGGCTCCTTAAGCATCGCCACCGATCCGCTCCGTTCCGCCGAGATAGGGCCTGAGCGCCTTTGGCAGGACGACCGTGCCGTCCGCCTGCTGGCCGTTCTCCAGGAGCGCCACCATGGTGCGCCCGACGGCGAGGCCGGAGCCGTTCAGCGTATGGACGAACTGGGTTCCCTTCTCCCCCTTGCGCCGCGAGCGCGCGTTCATCCGCCGCGCCTGGAAATCGCCGCAGGTCGAGCAGCTCGATATTTCGCGATAGGCCCCCTGCCCCGGCAGCCAGACCTCGATGTCGAAGGTCCGCCGTGCCGCGAAGCCGATGTCGCCCGAGCAGAGGGAAACCACCCGGTAGGGGAGTTCCAGCCGCCGCAGCACCGTCTCGGCCGCCTCGGTCATGCGTTCCTGCTCCATGTCGGAGGCATCGGGCGTCGTCACGCTGACCAGTTCCACCTTCAGGAACTGGTGTTGGCGGATCATGCCCCGCGTGTCGCGCCCGGCCGAGCCGGCTTCGGACCGAAAGCAGGGGGTAGCGGCCGTGAAGCGCATCGGCAGCACGGCCTCGTCCAGGATCTCGCCGGCGACGAGATTGGTCAGCGGGACCTCGGCCGTCGGCACGAGCCAGAAGCCCTCGCCCGTCCGGAACAGGTCGTCGGAGAACTTCGGAAGCTGTCCCGTGCCGTAGAGCGCCTCGTCGCGGACCAGCAGCGGCGGCGCCACCTCGACATAGCCGAACTCGCGCGTGTGGATGTCGAGCATGAAAGCGGCGAGCGCGCGCTCCAGCCGCGCCAGCGGCCCGCTGAGGACGACGAATCGGGCGCCCGACAGCTTCGAGGCGCGGGCGAAGTCCATCATCCCGAGCCGTTCGCCGATCGCGACATGGTCGAGCGGCGCGAAATCGAAGCGGCGCGGCTCGCCGACGCGGCGCAACTCGACATTGGCGCTTTCGTCCGATCCGGCCGGCACATCCTCCGCCGGCGGGTTGGGAAAGGCGGCCAGCATCTCGTCGAGCCGCCGGCCGAATGCCCGCTCCGCTTCCTCGGCCGCCTGGACGTCGTCCTTCAGGCGCGCGACCTCGTCGATCAGTGCGGCCGCGTCCTCGCCCCTGGCCTTCGCCTGGCCGACCCGCCGGGAGACGTCATTGCGCCGCTGCTGCAGTTCCTGGAAGCGGGTCTGCGCGGCCCGGCGGTCGCGGTCGACCGCGAGGACCGCTTCCGACGCCGGCTCCATTCCGCGCCTGCGGAGCGCCTCGTCGAACGCAGCGGGTTCGTCCCGGATCCACCGGATGTCGAGCATTCGGACCTTGTAAGCAGAGCCTTCGGGACTGGCCCTTATACTGGTCCACCCCCCGAGCGTCCACCTTGGCGGGCCGGCGGCACGGCACCGAATCGGGTTAACGGCTTTCGGACTTGCTTATGGACCTGGGCGAAGGTCGCATAGAGCAGAACCGCGAGCGCCGGCCACAGCAGGGTGTCGAAGGTCCCCGCGGTCGCGGGAAAGGCCGTTCCGATCGCCAGGCCCAGGGCGATCGCCGCCAGATAGATCCAGACCTGGTGGCGTTCCCACTGCTCGCGCCGCATCGCTTCGGAAGGCTCCCCCGTCCCTGGACGGCCGTCAGGCGTTGCCGGGCGCGTCGGCGCGCCAGATGTGCGCACGCCAGTAGAGGCCGATGGCCGTCGTCACCGCGAGCCCGATCACCGCATAGGCGGTCGCGGTGGCGGCAAAGCCGTAGCGGGCGATGAACGGACCGGCGATCAGGAGACCGAGCGGCAGGCCGTAGACCGCCAGCATGCGCAGGCCGAGGACACGGCCGCGGAAGCGGGGACCTGCGCTGCGCAGCAGCATGACCGACATCGGCACCATGCTGAGGCTCTGCATGAATCCGGCCAGCATCAGCACCGCGACACCGAGAGGGGCACTTTCGGTCCAGCCGAAGACGAGCAGGAGCGCGTACCAGACCAAGGCGAAGACGACCATCATGCGGGCCGGCCGGATGTCGCTGCGGG
>JBKBLL010000294.1:0-3928 GCA_046296375.1 Alphaproteobacteria bacterium
CGGCAAGTGCCATGGTGCCGGAGACGCGGCACTGGTGGGCCCGGAACCCGAGGGCGGCGACGTCGCCGACCAGGGCTTCGGCTGGACCAGCCGCCACGAAAGCGGCAAGGGCGGGCATACGATCACCAGCGGCCTGGAAGGCGCCTGGACCCCCACGCCCACCAAGTGGGACATGTCCTATTTCGACATGCTGTTCGGACACGAGTGGGAACTGACCAAGAGCCCCGCCGGCGCCTGGCAGTGGGAGCCCCGGGACCCGGCGGCCCGGACCCTGGTTCCGGACGCGCACGACCCGCAGAAGCGCAATCCGCCGATCATGACCACGGCCGACCTGGCACTCAGGGTCGATCCGATCTACGAGCCGATCTCGCGCCGCTTCCACGCCGATCCGGCCCTGTTCGCCGACGCCTTCGCCCGGGCCTGGTTCAAGCTGACCCATCGCGACATGGGGCCGCGCCGCCTCTATCTCGGCCCGGACGTGCCCGAAGAGGTGCTGCTCTGGCAGGATCCGATCCCGGACATCGACCACCAGCTGGTCGACGAGGCCGAAATCGCCGCGCTGAAGGCGAAGATCCTCGCCACCGGCCTCAGCGTCGCCGAACTGGTGTCGACCGCCTGGGCCTCCGCCTCGACCTTCCGCGGCTCCGACAAGCGGGGCGGCGCCAACGGCGCGCGCATCCGCCTCGCGCCGCAGAAGGACTGGGAGGTCAACCAGCCGGAACAGCTGGCGAAGGTGCTGGCGGCGCTGGAGAAGATCCAGACGGACTTCAACGCGGCGCAGACCGCGGGCAAGAAGGTGTCGCTGGCCGACCTCATCGTCCTCGGCGGCTGTGCCGCGGTGGAGAAGGCGGCGAAGGACGCCGGCCACGACGTACAGGTCCCCTTCGCGCCGGGCCGGATGGACGCATCGCAGGAACAGACCGACGTCGAATCCTTCGGGGTGCTGGAGCCCAGGGCGGACGGCTTCCGCAACTATGTCCAAGTCGACTACACGGTGCCGGCGGAGGAACTCCTGGTCGACCGGGCACAACTCCTGACCCTGACCGCGCCGGAGATGACGGTCCTGCTCGGCGGACTGCGCGTGCTGGGCGCCAACCACGCAGGCGTCCCGCACGGCGTCTTTACCGAGCGGCCCGGCGTCCTGACCAACGACTTCTTCGTCAACCTGCTCGACATGGGCACGGCGTGGAAGGCGGCTCAGGACTCCGATCACCTGTACGTGGGCACCGACCGCGCCACGGGTGAGCGGAATTGGACGGCCAGCCGGGTCGACCTGGTCTTCGGCTCCAACTCCGAGCTGCGGGCACTCGGCGAGGTCTATGCCTGTGACGACGCGGGAGGCGCCTTCGTCCATGACTTCGTGAAGGTCTGGAACAAGGTTATGACCCTCGACCGCTTCGACCTCGCCTGACATCGGCGTGAAGGCACCCGGACGCCGGCGCGCAAGCGCGGCGTCCGGGCGTCCGCTCCGGAAAAGACCCGAGCCGCGCGCACATGCGGTTGCCCGGCGCCGCAGGGTGCCGGAATCCCTCCTCCCCAGGATCTACGAGAAGACGGCGTGGGGCCGGGGCCCAGGCCGGCGGCAGGGCCCACGATGGAACACGCATGAACGGTTGCCGCCGGCCGCCGCGCGACTATGATCGCCGTCGATGACCGTGCGTCGCGACATAAGGCCGGTCGGGGGCGGCGATCCGCTGATCTTCGACGCGGTCCTTTATCCACACCGGAGTCTGTCGCCGACGGGCTTCTGGATCGTGATGTCCCTGGTGGCCGGCATCAGCTTCGCCGCCGGGGTCGCGGCCGTCGCGATCGGAGCCTGGCCCGTCTTCGGCTTCTTCGGCGTCGACGCCCTGCTCCTCGCCTGGTGTTTCCGGCGGAACTACTGGGACGCCCGCCTCTACGAGACCGTGCAGCTGACGCCGAACGCGCTGACGGTCAGGCGTGTGCTGCCGACCGGCAAGAGCCGCAGCTGGACGTTCCAGCCGCACTGGCTGCGCGTCGAACTGGAGGAGCCGATCGACAATGGAAGTCAGCTGGCCCTGGCTTCCCATGGCTATCGGCTCGCGATCGGCGCATTCCTGTCGCCGGACGAGAAGCGCGACTTCGCCCGCGCCCTGGGCCGGGCGCTGCGCGAGGCGCGGGCGCCGGACACCGCCTGAACCCGATACCGCCCTTGCGATGCGGGCCCGGCCGGACCTAAGCTCCGGCCTCCGTCCAAAGCGGGCCTGCCATGTACGTTCCCACCCAGTTCGCCGAATCGGACCCCGCGCAGCTCGCCGCGATCATGCGCGATGCGCCCTTCGCCACGCTCGTCACCGTCGTGGACGGCGCCCCCTTCGCGACGCACCTGCCGCTTCTGCACGAAACGGAATCCGGTACGAACGGGCGCATCGTCGGCCACATGGCCCGGCAGAACCCGCACTGGCGGAGTTTCGGCGGCAGCGCCGAGACGCTGGCGATCTTCCACGGGCCGCACGCCTACGTTTCGCCGACCTGGTACGCGGCACAGCCGAGCGTGCCGACCTGGAACTACGCGGTGGTCCACGCCTATGGCAGGCCCAGCATCGTCGAGGACGCCGCTCGCGCCCGCACGCTGCTCGACCGCCTGATCGCGGCGTTCGAGGCGGACTGGTCCCTGACCGGTCTGCCGCCCGCCTATGTCGAGGGCATGATGCGCGGCATCGTGACGTTCGAGATGCCCGTCGCGCGCATCGAGGGCAAGGCGAAGCTTAGCCAGAACCGTACCGCGGACGATCGGGCCCGCGTCGCCCGGCGCCTCGCCGGCGCGCCGGACACCGCCGAGGCGCGGACGGGCGCCATGATGACGGACGCGACGAGGGCGCGATGACGGGCGCCGCGCAGGCGGCAGGCGTCCCGGACTAGTACTACAGTTGCGTATCTGAGCGGCACTTGCAGGGGGCGAGGGCTGCTTAGAGTTGGTCTTGTCGTCGCCAGAGGGACCGGGCGAGGACGTAGGTCCTGCGGCTCGGCGGTCTGAGCAGGAGGCGGTCCAGGAGATGGCGGATTTCCGGCACGTCGGCACGAGAGCGGCCATGGCGGTCAGGCGCCGATTGTCATGGTCGGACTCGTTTCGTTCGGTTTGCTTCCGGGCGGCTCGCTCCAGGCGGTGCGCCTGAGATCGGCGGCGAGCTTGGCGAGGAAGGCGGCAGCTGCCATGACGAGGCTCATATGGCGGTGCCAACCGTGCCAGGAGCGCGCCTCGCAATGGTCGAGCCCGAGATCGCCTTTGGTGCGCTCGAAGCATTCCTCGATCGTCGAGCGCAGGCCGGCGGCACCGGCCAGTTCGGCCAATGCCGTGTCCGCCGGAGCGAAGACCAGATAATAGGCCAGCAGTGCCTGGATCTCCGCCAGAGTGATGTCGTCCGTCGCCTCGATGCACCCCACGGCCTGTACGACGACAAGGCGCTCAAGAGCCGTTTCCTCACCGAACAGACCGGAGGCGAGCCGCGGCGACAGGACATCTTGATCAACCTTCCCGACGCAGATGCGGCAGAGCCGCGACGGCGCAACCTCGACCTTCACGGCGACCTACACGTCGCGGGGACAAGTCCATACGCTGGCCTAGCCGCCCGCGTGCAGGCTGCGGTGCAGTGCGCGATGCCACTTGCCGGTCGCCTCGATGACGATCAACGCGACGTTCCAGGTCTTCAGCCGGCGCTTGACCTGACGGTGGCCGTGGATGCCGTTGGCGACGCGGAACGCGATGCCGGCGGGAAGGATGTGCACGTCGAGCCAGCTTTCGCACACGTCGATACCGACATACGCTTTCAACGCGGCTTTCTGTTCGGACAGGTCCTTGCCTTGCATGCGGGACTTCCTCCCCATCATCTGTTCAGGACGAGTGCCGAGGGCGGGCGGACCAAGCTGCCCCACGGCGCTGATCGCCGAGGCTCTGACGGTCCCGCCC
>JBKBLL010000295.1:0-3923 GCA_046296375.1 Alphaproteobacteria bacterium
CATGTTCGCGCTCGGCCAGCTGTGGCTGGAGCGCAGGGCGCGGGCCACCTCCGAGGGCTATGGCGATCACCCGGACGCCGAGCCGCCCGCCGCAACGACCCTGCGCGAGCGCGCCGCGGGCGCAGGCTTCGACATCGCCGAGATCTCGACCGGGGCGCGCGCGACCGGGCTGCCGCCCCGCGCGCTGGCGGCACTGCCGCTCGTCACGGTGATCGTCGTCAATCTCGCCTTCACCGCCTTCGTCGTTCCGGCCATGGACACCGCCTATCTGGCGTCGCCGGAATACGGCGCGACGACCATCGATTCGGTGCGCGGCATCTGGTCCATCATCGCCGCTCTGGTCGTCTCGATCGTGCTGATGATCGCCGTGAACCGCTCGCGCCTGCCCAAGCTGACCGCTACCCTCGATGCCGGTGCCAACGCCTCGCTGCTGCCGATCTTCAACACCGCGAGCCTCGTCGGATTCGGCTCCGTCATCGCCTCGCTGTCGGCCTTCGCGCTGATCCGGGATTCGGTGGTCGACATCGGCGGCGACAATCCGCTGATCTCGCTCGCCATCTCGGTCAATCTTCTGGCCGGGATGACCGGCTCGGCGTCCGGAGGCATGAGCATCGCGCTCACCACGCTGGGCGGCGTCTATCTGGATATGGCCCAGGCCGCGGGCATGTCGCCGGACCTGCTTCACCGGGTGACCGCGGTGGCGACCGGCGGGCTCGACGCATTGCCCCACAACGGCGCCGTCATCACGCTGCTGGCGATCTGCGGCCTGACCCACCGCCAAGCCTATCTCGATATCGCCGTCGTCGCCGTGGCCATCCCGATCGTCGCCCTGATCGTGCTGATCACCCTGGGAACGTTGCTGGGGAGCTTCTGAGAAAGGTCCGGCGCGCGGCCCAGGCTGCGGCTCTCAGCGACGGAGCCGGGGGCAATCGCTGCCCCCGGCGCCACCCTCCCTGACGCCTCAGCCCGCCCCCTTCTTCAGCGTGTCGAGCTGTGCCCGCGCGCCGGCGATCATGCAGGCGACGTCGGAGGTCAGCATGACCAGGTCGAAGCCGCGCTTCACCGCACCCGCTGCGAACGCGCCGCTGGCGCAGTGCATCGCGGCCTTGATGCCGTGCCGATGCGCGGCCGCGAGGATCCTGTCGCATGTCTCGAGATGCAGCGGCTCGGGATTGTCGGCGCGGGGATCCAGGCCCAGGGCGAAGGACAGGTCCGCCGGGCCGATATAGACGGCGTCGAGCCCGGGCGTGGCGCAGATGGCGTCCAGGTTCTCGATGCCCTCCTTGGTCTCGATCATGGCCATGACGACGATCTCGTCGTTGGCCTTGGCGGCGTAGTCCGCACCGCCATAGTGCGCGGCGCGAATCGGGCCGGAGGAGCGCATGCCGACGGGTGGGTAACGGCAGGCCGCGACCGCCTTCGCCGCCTCTTCGGCCGTGTTCACCAGCGGCACGATGATGCCGTAGGCGCCGAGATCGAGCGCCCGCATGATCGGCGCCGGGTCGTTCCAGGCGACGCGCACGACCGGGGCCGTGTCCGTCTGGGAGATCGCCTGCAGCATCGGCAGGACGTCGTTCATCTCCGACGTGCCGTGCTGCAGGTCGACGCAGAGGGCGTCGAAACCCTGGCGCGCCATGACCTCGGCCGTGAAGCCGTGCGACACGGACAGCCAGCCCAGCGTCACGTATTTGCCGTCACGCCACATCTGTTTGATCTTGTTCGGTCGCATCGGTCGGGCTTCCCTTCGGGCTTGAGCGGCAATCCTGTGTTCGGCGCCATCAAACCGCCTGACCCGGCGCTTGGCAATGGCGCGCCGGCCCTAGCCGATGTGAGGCCGAGTCCGCGGCCATGCTTCGAGACGCCCGCGGGGCGGGCTCCTCGGCACGGGCGGCGGAGCAGGGGGCCGGCGGAGGGCGGGCGCTACTCGCCCGCCTTCACCTTGTCCGCCTTCAGCTTGTCGAAATCCGGCGCGTTCGAGCCGGAGACGGCGAGCCGGTTCGACCTGGTGTTGGCGAGCGCCGCCGCCGCTCGTTCGTTCTCCTGGATCTTGGCCATCACCGCCTGGCTCGCCCGCTCGAACGAGGCGCGGTTCTCGATCACGTATGTCTGCGACCGGCGCAGGCCGTCCATATAGCCGTTGACCTCCGGCACGACGTAGCGCGCCACCATGTCCCAGCTGCGGAACGTGTCCTCGGGGTTCGCCCAGTCGTGGGCGAAGCCGATGACCGTGCCGAAGCCGCCGCTTTTCTCGCGGATGTCGCGGATGCGCGCGATCAGGTCGTCCGGCGTGCCGATGGTCGAAGCCGCGTTGCGCGAGAAGCCGGTCTTCTCCACCGCCTCCTCGGGCGACTTGAACGGCTTGGCGCCCGGCCGCTGCAGCGTGCCGACGATATATTCGTTGTGCCAGCGCATCAGGCCGCGGCCGGCCTGTTCGGCCGCCTTCTCGCGGGTCTCGGCGATGTGCCACATCAGCACGACGCGCCAGTTCTTCCGGTCCACCACCTGGCCGTGCTTTGCCGCCGCCTCCTCGGCGAAGCTCCACTGCATCGGGAGTGCGGTCAGCCCCTCGGTCGAGGTCGAGCCGACCGATATCACGCCGATGCCGTGCTTGCCGGCGAGCGTCATGCCGGACGGGCTGATCTGCGAGGCGACCGCGAACGGCATGTCCTCCTGCAGCGGCAGGAGCTGCAGGCCCGCGTCGCGCATGGTGAACCAGTCGCTTTCGGCCGTGACGCGCTCGCCGCGCATCAGGCGGCGGATGATGCCGATCGCCTCGTCCTGGCGGTCGCGCTGCACCATGGGGTCGATGCCGAGGGCGAAGGCGTCGGAGGAGAGGGCACCGGGTCCGGAGCCGAAGATCGCGCGGCCCCCCGTCATGTGGTCGAGCTGCACCATGCGCTGCGCCACGTTGAACGGGTGGTGATAGGGCAGGGAGACGACGCCGGTGCCCAGCATGATGCGCCTGGTCCGCTCGCCCGCCGCCGCCAGGAACATCTCCGGCGAGGCGATGGTCTCCCAGCCGCTGGAATGGTGTTCGCCGCACCAGAACTCGTCCAGGCCCAGCCGGTCGCAGTGCTCGGCGAGGTCCAGGTCGCGGCGGAACTGGAGCATCGGATGCTCGCCGATCGGGTGGTGCGGCGCCAGGAAGGCGCCGAAGCGCATGCGCGGCTGGGAGGCGGGCTGGGACATCGGGCGGTCTCGCTTCTCGGTGGTTGTCTGCACAAATCGTCTGCCGGGAAGATGCCGTCCCGGCGCCGCCCGGTCGAGTCCCCGCCGGTCCTCCCGTTTCCCGTCGCTTGCGGCGCCGTCGCGGTTGCTTCCGGGGGCTTTGGCCGCTATATAGCCGCGCTTCACGGAGGGCGCGATGAAAGCCGATATCCACCCGGACTATCACGAGATCACGGTCATCATGACCGACGGGACCGAGTACAAGACGCGGTCGACCTACGGCAAGCCGGGCGCCTCGCTGCGGCTGGACATCGACCCCCTCGTGCACCCGGCCTGGACCGGTGGCACCGGCCGCCTGCTCGACACGGGCGGACAGGTCGCGCGCTTCAACAAGCGCTTCTCCGGCCTCGGCATAAAGTAGGTCTGGCGCCGTGCCGCAGGATCCCGAGCGCCCCGGCGCCCAGGGCCGCGGCATGACGCGCCCCCTCTCGCGCGAGGAGAGGCAGGCAGCGGCGTTGCGCGAGAACCTGCGCCGCCGCAAGGACCAGTCGCGCGCCCGCACGCAAGCGGACGCCACGCCCGCGCCGGAGAACGACGAGGACTGACGCCCTTCCGCGACGCGGGCCCATCCTTTCCACCTTGCCGGCCGGAGGGGCGTAGCCCCGGAGCGCCGGGACCCAGAGCCGGCGCACCGCCGCCCGAGCCGACGGCTCTGGGCCCCGGCTCTACGCTTCGCTCCGGCCGGGGAGGTGCGT
>JBKBLL010000296.1:0-3903 GCA_046296375.1 Alphaproteobacteria bacterium
GCATCAGCACGCGGTTGGCCGTAGCGATGGCGACCGCTCCGCCCGATCCGCCCTCGCCGATAACGACCGATACGAAGGGCACGCGCAGTTCGAGGCAGCGCGCGATCGCGCGGGCGATGGCTTCCGCCTGACCGCGTTCCTCGGCCTGGACCCCCGGATAGGCGCCGGGCGTGTCGACGAAGCTGACCAGCGGCAGGCCGAAGCGATCGGCCAGATCCATCAGTCGCTGCGCTTTGCGATAGCCTTCGGGATGCGCCATGCCGAAATTGGCGTGCATCCGCGTCTCGATGTCGTGGCCCTTTTCGTGCCCCATGACGACGACCGGCCGCCCGTGCAGCCGGCCGAGCCCGCCGACCAGGGCCGCGTCCTCGCCGTAGAGGCGGTCGCCGGCGAGCGGCGTGAACTCCTCGATCAGCCCCGCGAGATAGTCGCGCAGGTGCGGACGGTTCGGGTGGCGCGCGACCTGGACCTTCTGCCACGCGGTCAGCTTGGCGTAGATCTGGCGCAGCTGGCGGTCGGCCTTGGCCTGCAGGTCGCCGACCTCCTGCGCGATGTTCATGTCGTCCGAAGCCGACAGGTGGCGCAGTTCCTCGATCTTGGCTTCGAGTTCCAGGATCGGCTTTTCGAAGTCGAGCGCAGTCAGCACCGTCTCATCCCTGCTTGCGGTAACGGGGAACGCGTCCGCCGCCCTGCACATGCGCCGGCGTCCGACCCGGCGCGGAATGGCGGACGTAGATGACGGGCCGGGCCGGGCATGTCAACGGCGGCGGCCCGGACGCGACGCCGCCGCCAGCGGGTGCGCGGCGATCGCGGCCTTCAGCCGGTCGGACTGCACGTGCGTGTAGATCTGCGTCGTCGCGATGTCGGCGTGGCCCAGCATCTCCTGCACGCTGCGCAGATCGGCGCCATGGTCCAGCAGATGTGTCGCGAAGGCGTGCCGCAGCACGTGCGGCGACACTCCGGCCGGATCGAGGCCCGCTTCGACGGCGAGTTGGTCGAGCAGTTGGCCGACCCGCCGCCGCGTCACGTAACCGCTGCCGCTGCGCGACGGGAACAGCCATGGGGAGGACGGGCGGCCGCGCAGAAAGTGGGGCCGCGCCGCGCGGTAGGCCTCGAGCGCCGCGATGGCCGCCTCGTTGAGCGGTGCCAGCCGCTCCTTGCGCCCCTTGCCGCGGATCAACAGCACCTGCGGGATGCGCGGTCCGGCGACGGAGGCGGGCAGCGAGACCAGTTCCGAGACGCGCAGCCCCGCACCGTAGAGCAGTTCCACGAAGGCGACCAGGCGGACGCCGTCCGGGCCGGACCGCGCGCGCGCGGCGCCCAGCAGGCGATCGAGCATGTCCTCCGCCAGCACTTTCGGCAGGCTCCGGCCCTGGCGCGGACTGTCGATCGCCGCGCACGGATCGTCGCCGCGCATGCCCTCGACATAAAGAAAGCGGAAGAACTGCCGCAGCGCCGACAGGCGTCGCGCGGCCGTGCGCGGCGACAGGCCGGCCGCTTCCATGCCGGCGACGTAGCCGCGCACCGTCTCGGCCGATGCCGACTCGGGCGCGGCGCCTGTGCGGGTCGCGAAGGCGCCGAAATCCGCGAGGTCGCGGCGATCGGCCGTCAGCGTGTTCGCCGCGGCGTCGCGCTCGGCCGCGAGCATCTCCAGGAAGGCCTCGGCGCGGGCGGACCCGCCCGCCGGCGCCGTCGGCGGACGGCCGGGCCGGCGCGCCTTGACCGGGCCGGTCACAGCTTCATGTCGATAGCGGCGTCGAGGGCTACGGCACGCGCCTCGTCCGCGAAGCCGGCCGTACGCAGCGCGGTGACGACGGCGTGAAGCTTCGCCGCGGCCGGCACGGGCTCGTTCGTGGACATCACCGCGGCGGCGCGCAGCAGGGTTTCGCCGCGCCGGCGCCGCTCCGCGGCCGCGCTCAGATCGCGCAGCGCCGGCACGGCAGTACCGCGGGCGGGCATCGGCGTCGGCAGCAGCGACCAGGCCTGCTGCGGCACGGGCGTCTCCACCGCGTCGAGCAGCGACAGGAACGCCGCCCCGCGAGCCTCGGCGAGGCCCGCGTCCGTCGCCAGGGTGCGCTCCCACCAGCGCCGGAACAGCGCGTCCGACCAGGCCGTCGCGGGATCGGCGAGCATCAGCAGCGGCCAGACCTCCGCTGCGGCCTGGGCGGCCCGGGAGTTGCCCGGCGCCTCGCGCACCGCGAGCGCGAACCACGCCGCGGCTCGATCGGTGTCGCCTGTGATCACCAGGGCCCGGACCGCGGCCTCGGCGAAGAAGGCGAACCGGCCGGTCGGACGAAGCTCGGACAGCATCGGTCCGGCGATCGCGGCGATGGGGTGCAGAACCCCGGCGGCGTATGCCGCGTCGAACAGCGCCTTCAGTGCGGCCGCGCGTTCGGCCTCGTCGGTCGCGACCCGCGCGGCGTGGAACAGGGCCGCACGTTCGCCCGGCGTTTCGGCCGACAGGCCTTCGACGCCGGGTCGTGTCGTGGGCGCCGTAGCGCCCCGTCCCTCCGTATAGAGACGGCCGAGCATCGCGGGGTCCAGCGCGTTGGCGGCAGCGGCCTGCTCGGCGGCTGCCAGGCGCATCGCCGGTTCGGCGTTCGGCGACAGGGCGACCGCACGCAGCAGCGCCGGCTTGGCGGTCGTGGCCGCATCGAGCGGCAGCGGCAGGCCCGCCTCCCGCAGCATGGCGAGGTGCAGCGGTGCGATCGAGGGCAGGGTGGCGATTCGCGCCTTCTCGAACCCCAGCAGCGTATCGGTGATCGCGAAGAATGCCGGATCGCGATGGCCGCGCTCGCGCAGCAGGTCGGCGATCAGCATCGCCTCGTCGCGCTGGCCGGCATGCAGCCGGCAGAACGAGGTCAGCTTCTGCCAGTACGGATCGGTGCTGCCGGTCACCGCGGCGACCGCTCCGGCGCAGGCCGAATCCAGCCGGTGGCGCAGCAGGTCGATCTCGGCGGCGATCCGGGTCAGGTCGTCGCTGCGCTCGCGTTCGGGAATCGACCCGGCGAGCGCGGCGGCGCCGTCCAGGTCCCCGAGCGTCGCCAGCGCCGCGACGCGCAGTACCGGCAGGTCCGGTTGCGCCGGCGGTCCGTCGGGCGGCGCTGCGGCCGTCAGCAGGACCCGCCGCACGAGCCGGTTCAGTGTGGGGGCCTCGATACGCGCCGGAACCGCCTGCAGCAGTCTGGCGACATCGGCGCGGCGCGTGCCGGCCCACAGATCGGCACCGAGATCGCCGGCGACGTCGCGGTCGGGCTCGCGTCCGACCCCGACCGCGGCGGGATCGAGCGGTGCCAGCGGTTCGGCCCGCACCGCATCGGGCGGCGGCGGCCGGCCGACCGGGCCGAGGATCAGCGGTCCCTCACCAGCCTATGTCGGTGCGGCCGAGCGGGCAGCCGCCGGGGGAGCGGCCTGGGAAGGCGTTTGAGCGTCCGCGGGAGCGGCCGCCGCGGTCAGCAGCAGGGCGGTCGGCAGCAGCGCAAGCGCCACGCTGCCGCCCCGGCACCGTCGGTCAGCGCGGGAAGCGCTCATCCGGAACGTCCTTCTCGATCTGCCGGGTCGGCGGCGGTATGTCCCAGGTGGCGAGGAATACGCCGCCCGCCACCACGGCCGCGGCTGCGGTGATCAGGACGATGCGGAGGAATAGGCTCATACTGTCTCGCCAGCGGGTGATCGCTTCGGGTGGTCGGCCCCTCGGATTCCCATCGGGGCGTATTGTGCTAAAGTCCGGCCCGGGAGAAGTGGGCGCGAGAGTATATAGGGTGGAAGCGCATGTCCAACGACCGGTGTCGCCGCCTGCCGCGAGCGGTTCGACGTGACCGTCGAGGAGGTCGTGACGACCCGCGAGGACACGGTCTTCAAGCTGCCGCGCGTGCTGGTCGCCTGACGGGAACGGAGCGGCAC
>JBKBLL010000297.1:0-3597 GCA_046296375.1 Alphaproteobacteria bacterium
GGTATATATGCACGCCCCGAAAGCGTACAAGGCGGCCTCCGGTGCGCGGGACAGGGCCGGACGGAACCCCGCGGACAGGGGACGAAGAGAGATGCAAGGTACGAACGCGGCGCTCAACATCGCGATCGGCATCACGATCGGCGCGGGCATCGGACTGGCGCTGGGCAATGTCGGCCTGGGCATCGGTCTGGGCGTCGCCATCGGCATCGCCATGAACATGGCGGCGAAAGGCAAGGGCGGCGGCTGATCCGCCGCCGCCCCATCGTCACCCGATCCTCCCGTCGATCCTCCGGCCGTGCCGCCCCGGCGTCAGGCGGCGAGGTCGAACAGCAGCACCTCCGCCGCCGCGTCGGCCGCGATGTCGAGGCCGCTCTCGCCGGTAACGGCCGCGGCGTCCCCCTGGGCGAGGGCCACGCCGCCGACCGCGACGGCGCCGCGTGCGACCTGGACCCAGGCCGTCCGGCCCGGCGCCAGGGCGTGCGTCACGGCGTCGCCGGCCTCCAGTCGGCCGATATGAAGTTCGGCGTCCTGGTGGATCGTCACCGCGCCGTCGCGGCCGTCGCGCGCGGCCACCAGGCGCAGCCGCCCGGCGAGATCCTCGGGTGCGAAGCGCTTCTCCTCGTAGCCGGGCGCGAGGCCCGTGCGGTCCGGCAGAATCCAGATCTGCAGCAGGTGCACGGGCTCCTTGTCCGAGGCGTTGTGCTCGCTGTGCAGGATCCCGGTGCCGGCCGTCATGCGCTGGACGTCGCCCGGACGGATGACGGAACCGTTGCCCAGGCTGTCCCGGTGCGCGAGGGCGCCTTCCAGTACCCAGGTCACGATCTCCATGTCCCGGTGCGGGTGCATGTCGAAGCCGGCGCCGGGTGCGACCCGGTCCTCGTTGATCACGCGCAGGTCGCTGAAGCCCATATGCGCGGGGTCGCGATAGTGGCCGAAGGAGAAACTGTGGCGGCTGTCGAGCCAGCCGAAATTGGCGTGGCCGCGCTCGTCGCTGCGACGGACCTTGATCATGTCGGCCTCCAGGGCGTTCTGACTGCACGGTAAATGGCCCCGGCCCCGGCCGGCTCAATCCGCACCGCCGGCATCACATTCTTTCCAGGATGGAAAGGATCGAGGCCGGCCGCCGCCGATCGAGTGCCGATATCACGCCCCGACGTCATGCGCCGATGAGCGCCCGCCAGTCCTCCTCGGTCAGGACGGTCACGCCCAGTTCGGCCGCCTTCGCCGCCTTGGAGCCGGGCTTGCCGCCGACGACCAGATAGTCGGTGCTGCCGGACACGGACCCGGCGACTTTGGCGCCCAGGCTTTCGGCCCGCGCTTTCGCCTCGCTGCGGCCCATGCTCTCCAGCGTGCCGGTGAAGACCACCGTCTTGCCGGAGACGGGCGAGGCCGCCTGCGGCGCCTCCACGGCCGTCACGGAGATTTCGGACAGCAGGTCGTCGAGCAGGCGGCGATTGTGCTCCTCGGCGAAGAACGCGGTCAGGTCCTCCGCGACGCTCGGACCGATCTGGTCGATCGCGACCAGGTCCCGCCGCGCAACACCGTCGGGGTCCAGCGCCCCCATCATCGCCTCCATCCAGGCGCCGACCGTGCCGTAGTGGCGGGCGAGGAGCCGCGCGGTCGCCTCGCCGACCTGCCGGATGCCGAGGGCGTAGATGAAGCGGTCGAGGCCGATCCTGCGCCGCTGCTCGATCGCGGCGACCAGCTTCGCGACCGACTGCCGACCCCAGCCGTCGCGCGATTCCAGGGCGTCCGTCCGGTCCTTCAGGCGGAAGATGTCGGCCGGCGATTTGATCAGTTCGTCGTCCCAGAAGGCGAGGATGTGCTTGCGTCCCAGGCCTTCGATGTCGAAGGCGGCGCGCGAGACGAAGTGCTTCAGCCGCTCCACCGCCTGCGCGGGACAGATCAGGCCGCCGGTGCAGCGCCGCACCACGTCCTGCGTGCCCGTCTCCGGGTCGGTCTGCCGGACCGCGAGACTGCCGCAGGCCGGACAGTGGTCGGGAAAAACGAAGAGCCGGCTGTCCTTCGGCCGCTTCGCGGCGACCGCGGAGACGACCTGGGGGATCACGTCCCCGGCGCGCTGGATGACCACGGTATCGCCGACGCGCACGTCCTTGCGCGCGATCTCGTCCTCGTTGTGCAGGGTCGCACGCCGCACCACGACGCCGCCGACCGTGACCGGCGCTAGATGCGCCACCGGGGTGAGGGCGCCGGTGCGGCCGACCTGGATCTCGATCCGCTCCAGGACGGTTTCCGCCTGTTCGGCGGCGAACTTGTGCGCGATCGCCCAGCGCGGCGCGCGGCTGACCATGCCGAGGCGGTCCTGCCAGTCGAAGCGGCTGACCTTGTAGACGACGCCGTCGATCTCGTAGTCGAGGCCGGCGCGCGCCTCGCCGATCTCGCGGTAGAAGGCCAGCGCCTCGTCGGCGGTGGAGCAGCGGCGCACCAGCGGGTTCACGGCGAAGCCCCAGGCCTTCAGTCGCTCCAGGAAGGCCCATTGGCTGTCGCCGGCGCTCTCGCTGATCTCGCCCCAAGAATAGCCGAAGAAGCGCAGCCTGCGTTTGGCGGTGATCGACGGATCGAGCTGGCGGAGCGAGCCCGAGGCGGAATTGCGCGGGTTGGCGTAGAGCGGCTCGCCGGCCGCCTCGCGCGACGCGTTCATGTCGCGGAAGTCCTGCCGGCGCATGTAGATCTCGCCGCGCACCTCGAGCACGGCGGGCGCCGCGCCCTGCAGCCGTTCCGGGATGTCGCGGATGGTGCGGACGTTGGCGGTGACGTCTTCGCCCTGGGTGCCGTCGCCGCGCGTGGCGCCGAGGACCAGCCGGCCCTGCTCGTAGCGCAGGGAGATCGACAGGCCGTCGATCTTCGGCTCCGCCACCATCTCCACCGGCTCGTCGTCGCCGAGGCTGAGGAATCGGCGCACGCGCGTCACGAACTCGCGCACCGCCTCCGGCTCGAAGGCGTTCTGCAGCGACAGCATCGGCCGGGCATGCCGCACTGTGCGGAACCCGTCCGCGACCGGGGCGCCGACCCGCTGGGACGGGCTGTCGTCGCGGATCAGGCCGGGGAAGCGCGCCTCGATCGCCTCGTTGCGCTGCCGCAGCGCGTCATAGGCGGCGTCGCTGACGCTCGGTGCCGACTCGACGTAGTAGCGCCGGTCGTGGGCGGCGATCTCGGCCGCGAGGCGCGCCAGTTCGGACACTGCCTGTTCGTCGGTGAGTTCCTCGACGGGAACGCTGTGCAGTTCGTCGTTCACCGAGCCCCCGGCCTGATCCTGGTCCGTTCCTGCGTATATACGCCGTCGCCGCACGGCGCGCAGCACTGCGCACCCCTCGGACCGATCACCCGCCCTCCGCCGCCAGCAGGCTCTCCGCCGCGGCGCGGGCGGCGTCGGTCACCCGCGCGCCGGAGAGCATGCGGGCGATCTCCTCGCGGCGGTGGTCGGCGGCGACTTCGCTCACCCGGGTCGCCACCCGCTTGCCCTTGTCGAGCGAATCCTTGGCGATGACGTAGTGCCGGTCGGCGCGCGCGGCGACCTGAGGGGCATGCGTCACCGCGATGGCCTGCACACGAGACGCGAGTTTCGCAAGACGCACC
>JBKBLL010000297.1:3607-3873 GCA_046296375.1 Alphaproteobacteria bacterium
GCTGCGCGGCGCGCGCGGCGACCTGGGGCGAGTGCGTGACGACCAGCACCTGCACGCCCTCGGCCAGCCTTTCCAGCCTCTCCCCCACGGCGGCCGCGACGGCGCCGCCGATACCGGCGTCGACCTCGTCGAAGACCAGGGTGCCGGCGCTGCCGCCGCGCGCCAGCACCACCTTCAGCGCCAGCATGAAGCGCGCCAGTTCGCCGCCGGAGGCGATCCGCGCGAGCGGGCCGAACGGGGCCCCAGGATTGGTCGCGACCTCGAAC
>JBKBLL010000298.1:0-3861 GCA_046296375.1 Alphaproteobacteria bacterium
ACGCCTCTCTCAACGAGTGTCCGGCGCTGGTGCTGAACGCGGATTTCCGTCCGCTCAGCTATTTCCCGCTGTCGCTCTGGTCCTGGCAGGATTCGGTGAAGGCCGTGTTCCTGGACCGGGTGAGCGTCCTCGCCGAATACGACCGCTGCATCCGCTCGCCCAGCCGCGAGTTCCGGCTGCCGAGCGTCATCTCGCTGAAGGAATACGTGCCCCCGGCGAAGCGGCCCGCCTTCACCCGGTTCAACGTGTTCCTGCGCGACCGGTTCGACTGCCAGTATTGTGGCCAGCGCTTCCATCCGGAGGAACTGACCTTCGACCATGTCGTCCCCCGCTCGCGGGGCGGGCAGACCCTGTGGGACAACATCGTCACCGCCTGCTCCGGCTGCAATCTGCGCAAGGGCAACCGGCTGCCGCACGACGCCAAGATGTTCCCGCGCATCAAGCCGCACCTGCCGACCGTCTGGCAGCTGCAGGAGAACGGCCGGGGTTTCCCGCCGAACTTCCTGCATCAGAGCTGGGGCGACTATCTCTACTGGGACACCGAACTCGACCCCGGCTAGGCCCTGCGGGATCAGGCGCCCGCCGCCGCGCGCAGCCGGTGGTAGAGGTCCTGGCCGACATAGCCGTCGGCCGGCAGGCCGGTCGCCTGCTGGAAGGCGCGCGCCGCACTCCGCGTATTGGGGCCGACGATGCCGTCCGCCGTGCCCGCATCGTAGCCGAGCGTCACCAGCCAGCGCTGCAGGTCGACGACCTGGCTGCGCGACAGGCCGACTTCGTCGGCGGGCGGCGGAACGCTCATTCCGCCGCGCCCGGCGATCCGGTCCGCGAGCAGCCCCACCGACAGGGCGTAGTTATTGGAACGGTTCCAGTTCAGGATGACGTGGAAGTTCGGATAGACGATGAAGGCCGGCCCCTGCCAGCCTGCGGGCAGCAGGATCGAGGCCTGCCGGTCGGCCTCGGCCAGTTCGCGGCCGCCGGCAGCGCGCACGCCGAGCGCTTCCCACTCGCCGACGCTGCGCCGCTCGGACAGGTCGGCCAGCCCGTAGTCGAAGCCGGACGGGAGCAGCACTTCCTGCCCCCAATCCTCGCCGGCACGCCAGCCGGCGGCCTGCAGGAAGCGTCCGGCGGAGCCGAACACGTCGGGCAGGCTGCCCCAGATGTCCCGCCGGCCGCTGCCGTCCGCATCGACCGCATGCCGCTGGAATGTCGAGGGCATGAACTGCGGCTGGCCCATGGCGCCCGCCCACGAGCCGTACATGCGGTCCAGCGTGACGTCACCGGCCGCGACGATGCGCATGGCATCGAACAGTTCGGAGCGAAAGAAGGCGCCGCGCCTGCCCTCGCAGGTCAGCGTGGCCAGCGACTCCATCACGCGGAAGCCGCCCATATTGTCGCCGAAATTGCTTTCCAGACCCCAGAAGGCGACGAGATAGCGGCCGGGCACGCCATACTCGGCCTCGACCCGTCGCAGCAGGCCGGAATGCTGGTCCACGAGACGCCGGCCTCGGTCGATGCGGACCTGCGAGATGCGCCGGTCCAGATATTCGGCGAAGGTCTGCACGAATTCCGGCTGGGATCGGTCGAGCTCGATGATCCGTTCGTTGAGCCGCACGTCGCGCAGCGACGCCTCCGCGACCTGAGCCGGTATGCCGGCGTCGACCGCCTGGCGCTGGAGGTCGGAGATGCAGGCGCCGAAGCTCATCCGGGCGGCGGCGATCGCCTCGGCCGCGGTGGTCGGGGCCGGCGCGGACGCCTGCACCACAAGGGGAGCCGCGGACGTGGCGATGGGCGCGGGAGTAGCGGAGGCGTGCGGCGCGGCGGCGGTGACCGGAGCGCTGCCGTTCGATGCGCAGGCGGCGAGCGCGGTCACCGCCAGGAGTGCGGCGAGGGCGGGCCGTCCCGCGGGGGACGTGCTGCGCAACATCCATGCTCCCGATGACGACAGACTAGCAGAACGCGCCCGGCCGGCTTCGGTTCGGATCATCGCCTGCGGGCGGGCGAATGGAATCGAGCACCACATCATCCCGGTTGTGCGCGGCATCCCGACATGCAGTATATCGGAAGCTCAGCCTCTACGGATTACCCAAATGCTCCCGACCCTCCGCGCCACCGTCCTCGGACTGGCGCTCGCCCTCCTTGCATCCTGCACCTTTTATCAGCGCCCATTGCCCCCTGGGACGGTCCAGGGCAGCGAGCGCGTAGCCGTCGCCATCGCAATCCCCGACCAGGCCAACTTCGTACGGATGGGCCTGACCCGGTTCGGAAATGTCGACTACAAGGTCCCGGCGGAGGACTGGGGCCTGCGGGAGATCGCGAAGGAGGCGGCCTTCGCCTATATCCGCGAACGCCACCCGGCCATGACCGTGGTCGAGATCCGCAGCGACTTCCCACGTGAGGACTTCTACACGATCAGGGATGGCTTCGGCGTCGGCAGCGAGCCGACCAAGGTCCTGCCACGAGAGGTCGGGGGGTATCTTGCCGAATTCGTGCGGGCGACGCCGGCGGATTTCGTCGTCATCGTGGCGGCCGTCTATAGCGCTCTGCCCGATTCGAACCCGAGCGTCGCCAATGTCCGCGCCGATGGGTTCGGCATCTTCTCGCGGTGGGTTCCGCTCGATGTGCCATGGATCTCGCCCTTCGCCGCCATCGAGGTGGCGGTCATCAAGAAGCCTGATCTCGTCCGGCTGGCCGGCAAGCAGGTTACAGTCTGCGACGTCCCCACATGCGTGGACCGCGACCCCGGAGAGCGCTGGCGCGCGTTCGCGCGGCGCTACGAAAGCTGGGAAGCGGTCCAAACGCCGGAGAAACGCGACCTCGTGAAGAGCGACGTGCGCGAGGCGGTGGCGCACGGCGTTCGCAAGGGCCTGACCGCGGTCGGCCTCTGATCCTCCGGCCGCCGGGTCAGGCCGGGAGGATCGCCAGCACCGCTTCGGGCGGCCGGCCCAGGGCGGCGCGACCGCCGGCGAGGACGACCGGCCGTTCGATCAGGACCGGGTTCTCCGCCATGGCGCGGATCAGCGCCTGCCGCGGCAGGGCGGGATCGTCCAGGCCTGCCGCCCGGTAGGAGGCTTCCTTGCGCCGCATCAGGGCGCGCGGCTCGATGCCCAGCAGGTCGAGCACGCGCGCGAGTTCGGCGGCATCGGGCGGCGTCTCGAGATAGGGCACGATCTTCGGCTCGATGCCGCGGCCGCGCAGCAGGGCCAGCGTCTCGCGCGACTTGCTGCAGCGCGGATTGTGCCAGATGACGACGCCGTCGGACGGGACGTTCATCCCTCCGCACTCGCCAACGCCCGCTCGATTGCGGCCAGAGCCTCGGCGGCCAGGGTCCCGTCGGGACCGCCGGCCTGGGCCATGTCCGGACGGCCGCCGCCGCCCTTGCCGCCCATCGCCTCGGATCCGGCGCGGGCGAGATCGACGGCCGAGATGCGCGTGGTCAGATCGTCGGTGACCGCGACGACGACCGATCCCTTGCCGTCGTTGGTGGCGACCAGGGCGATGACGCCGGAGCCGATCTGCTTCTTCAACTCGTCCGCCATGCCCTTCAGTTCGCGGGGTGGCACGCCGTCCAGGGTGCGGGCGGCAAAGCGCACGCCGCCCACTTCGCGATCGCCGGCGCCGGCCGCAGGCCCGGCCGCGGCCAGGCGCTTGCGCATCTCGGACAGTTCGCGCTCCAGCCGACGGCGCTCCTCCGTCAGTGCCTCGATCCGCTCGACGATCTGCTCCGGTGTGGTGCGCAGCGCGCCCGCCGCGCGCTCGACGATCAGCAGGCGCGCGGCTACGAAACCGTCGGCGGCGGCGCCGGTCAGCGCCGCGAAGCGGCGCAGGCCGGCGCCGACCGCGCGCTCCGCGGTGATCAACCAG
>JBKBLL010000299.1:0-3823 GCA_046296375.1 Alphaproteobacteria bacterium
GCTGGTGGCAGCGACCGGCGAACTGATCCCGGTCCATCCGGTCCGGCTGTCGCATCGTCGCGGCGCCCGGACCGGACGGTCCCGGACCGCGCAGAGGTCCGCAGCCCTGCCCGAGGAGTGCCGCGATGGATCATGACTTCTATGGCGACGACTATCTGCGCGGCATCCTGAAGTCGGTGCGTACCATCGCCATGGTGGGTGCAAGCCCGCACTGGAACCGGCCCAGCTACTTCGTCATGGAGTATCTCCAGGCCAAGGGCTTCCGGGTGATCCCGGTGAACCCGACGGCGGCGGGCGCGGAGATCCTGGGCGAGACCGTGCATGCCGGGCTGCGGGACGTGCCCGGCCCGGTCGACATGGTCGACATCTTCCGCAATTCCGAGGCGGCCGGCCCGATCGCGGACGAGGCCACGGCCATCGGCGCCCGGATCGTGTGGATGCAGATCGGCGTGCGCAACGATGCGGCGGCCGCCCGCGCCGAGGCGGCCGGGCTCAAGGCGGTGATGAACCGCTGCCCCAAGATCGAGTATTCGCGGCTGTGCGGCGAGCTCGCCTGGAGCGGCGTGAACACCGGCATCATCTCGGCCAGACGTCGCCGGGCCTGATGGAGGAGCCGATGAGCGACGCGAACCGACGCTACGGCATCGAGACGCTGGCGATCCACGCAGGCGCCACCCCCGACCCGATGACCGGCGCACGCTCGACGCCGATCTACCAGACCACGTCCTTCGTCTTCGAGGACGCCGACCAAGCCGCGTCGCTCTTCAACCTGCAGACCTACGGCTACATCTATTCGCGGCTCGGCAACCCCACCGTGTCGGTGCTGGAGGAGCGCGTGGCGACGCTGGAGGGCGGGCGCGGCGCCATCGCCACCGCCTCCGGACATGCCGCGCAGATGCTGGCCTGCTTCACCCTGCTGCAGCCGGGCGACCACATCCTCGCCTCGAACAAGGTCTATGGCGGCACCGTCACGCAGTTCACCCGGACCTTCGCCAAGTTCGGCTGGAAGGCGACCCTCGTCGATCCGGACGACATCGACAATTTCCGCCGGGCGCTGACGCCCGAGACCAAGCTGATCTTCGTGGAGAGCCTGGCCAACCCCGGCGGCGTCGTGGTCGACCTGGAGCGCGTGGCCGCGGTCGCGCACGAGGCGGGCATCCCCCTGGTGGTGGACAATACCCTGGCCTCGCCGGTCCTGTGCCGGCCGATCGAATGGGGTGCCGACATCGTCGTCCATTCGACGACCAAGTTCCTGTCGGGCCACGGCAACGCGATGGGCGGCATCGTCGTCGACAGCGGCCGCTTCGACTGGTCGGCGAGCGACAGGTTCCCCAGTCTCAGCCAGCCGGAGCCCGCCTATCACGGGCTGCGCTTTCACGAGACGTTCGGCGACCTTGCGATGACGGTCCACGGCCACGCGGTCGGGCTGCGCGACCTGGGCGCGGCGATGGCGCCGATCAACGCCTTCCTGACCATCACCGGCATCAAGACGCTGCCGCTGCGCATGGAACGCCACGTCCGCAACGCGGAGGCGGTCGCCGCCCATCTGGAGCGCCACCCCAAGGTCGCCTGGGTGTCCTATGCCGGCCTCGACTCCAGCCGGCATCGCGCCCTCGCCCGCCGCTACCTTCCCAAGGGGGCCGGCTCCGTGTTCACCTTCGGGCTGAAGGGCGGCTACGAGGCCGGCATCCGCGTCGTGGAAGCCTGCAACCTGTTCTCGCACCTGGCCAATGTCGGCGACACGCGCAGCCTGATCCTGCATCCGGCCTCTACCACCCATCGCCAGCTGGCGCCGGAGCAGCAGATCGCCGCCGGGGCGGGACCCGACGTGATCCGCCTCTCGGTGGGGCTGGAGACGGCGGACGATCTGATCGCCGATCTCGACCGCGCGCTGGCCTCCGCCTGACGGGTGGTCAGGCGGCGCGGCGCAGTCCCGCCGTCATGATGCCGGCGCCGACCAGCGCGGCACCGCCCATCCTGTTGAACAGGCGCAGCATCGCCGGCCGCGCCATCCAGTCCCGGGCCGCACCCGCGAGCACGGCGTAGAGGGCGGCATTCAGCGTGGCGAGCGCCAGGAACGTTCCTCCGAGAAGCAGGAACTGCGACGGCAGCGGCGCGGTCGGCACCACGAACTGCGGCAGGAAGGCCACGAAGAACATGATGCCCTTCGGGTTCGAAGCGGTGACCAGATAGACCCTCCACGCCATCCAGCGGGCGGCCGGTGCCGGGGGCAGCCGGTCGGGCGTTGCCACGGGCGTCGCAACGGGCGCACGCCACAGGCGGATGCCGAGATAGACGAGGTAGGCGGCCCCCGCCCACTTCAGCACCGCGAAGAGCGTCCCGGAGGCCGCCATTACCGCACCGAGGCCGGCCAGCGACAGCACCATCGCTGTGAAGTCGCCGAGGGCCACGGCCGGCACGGTCCGCCAGGCGGACCGCCGGCCGCCCGCGACGGCGTAGCTGACGACCAGCAGGACGGTCGGGCCGGGTGTCGCCAGCAGCAGGACGCAGGCGGCGACATAGGCCAGCCAGAGTTCGACGCTCCTTCCCGGTTCCCTCCCACACGCGGCGCCCACCGAGCAAGCCACCGGATCGGCGCGGGACGCAAGCCGGAATGTGGTTCGCGTCGCCTATTCGCCGCCCCCGAGACCATGGACGTAGACGGCAAGCATCTTGTTCGTGACCGGCTAGAGGCGGCCGCTCCAGGCCGGCATGACGCCGTGCCGCGGCCGGCCGATCTGGAGGATCAGGCTGTTCAGATCGCCGCCACAGATCCAAACCGCGTCGTTGCGAGCGGGCGCCCCGAGGTGCGGTCGCCGGCGCCCCGGGTCGCCATGGCACGCGGCGCAGTTGGCGGCGTAGAGGCTCCCGCCCCGCTCGGCGGCGGCCTCGTCGGAGGCGCGCCCGGTCAGCGACAGCACGTGCTGGGCGACGTCGACGATCTCGGCACGGCTCAGGATGCCGTGGGCGAAGACCGGCATCTGCGACACGCGCGCGCCCTCGCCCTCCACACGCACGCCGTGCAGCAGCGTGTAGTGGATGTCCTGAAGCGTCCCGCACCAGACCCAGACGTCGTCGGCGAGCGAGGGATAGCCGGGCAGGCCGGCCCCGCCCTGGGCGTGGCACGGGACGCAGTTGTCGGCGAAGGCCGCACGGCCGCCCGCTGTGGCGAAGGCGCGCAGGTCCGGGTCGGCCTGGATTTCATCCAGCCCGGCCGCCGCGATGCGGTCGAACATACCGCCCTGGGCCGCTCGCGCCGCCGCTATGCTCCGCTCCACCTCGACCCGCTGCGAGTAGCCGGCGATGCCCTTGGTGTAGCCGCTCAGTCCCGGCCAGGCCGGATAGACATGTAGTATCCGACGGACCGGACGATGGTCGCGTCGAAGACGTAGAGCCACCATTTCGGCAGCGGGTTGTTGTACTCGCGGATGCCGTCCCACTCGTGGCCGGTGGTCTCGACGTCCGCGGCACTGTCCTTCTCGGTCTTGGTCGGCATGGCTCAGCACTTTCCGCCCGGCGGCCGATCGCGGTCGTCCGGCTCGTCGTCGCGCAGAGGAATCTCGGCGTCTCGTTCGAAGCGTTTGCGGTTGCGCGGCCAGAAGGCCCGATCGTGGGCCTGTTCCTGGCCTCGCGGGCCGTCGATGCGAGCGTCGAACTGGCGGGACTGGGTCTTTCGCCTTTATGACGCTGTTCGGCTTCGGCCTGATCGCACGCCGTACCGGCCACGAGGACTGACCGGGCCGCGGCGCAGGGGAATCGCATTTGAGAAAAGAGGAGTGGCGGGTTGGGTTGAATTGGATTCTGTAGGGGGCTCCTGAAGGAG
>JBKBLL010000300.1:0-3789 GCA_046296375.1 Alphaproteobacteria bacterium
CAGCAACTATGCGATCGCGGGATTCACCGCCGCGGCGGCGGAAGCGGACCTCGCCGCCCTCGCCCATGCACGCGGCCTTCCCTTCGTCGTCGACCTGGGCAGCGGGCAGCTGGCCGACCTGCGGCGCTGGGGCCTGCCGCCGGAGCCGACGCCGGCCGAGGCGCTCGCCGCCGGCGCCGACATCGTCACCTTCAGCGGCGACAAGCTGCTCGGCGGACCGCAGGCGGGCATGATCGTCGGCCGCGCAGACCTGATCGCACGCATCAAGCGCAATCCGCTGAAGCGGGCGATGCGGCTCGACAAGGTTACGATCGCGGCGCTGGAGGCCGTCCTCGCCCTCTACGAGGATCCCGACCGGCTGGCGCAGCGCCTGCCCGCCCTGCGCCTGCTGACGCGGCCGGCCGCCGACATCCGCGCCGCCGCGGAGCGACTTCGGCCGACCGTCGCCGCGGCGGTCGGCGACGCCGCCGCGGTGACGGTCGTCGACTGCCGCAGCCAGATCGGCAGCGGCTCGCTGCCCGTGGACCGGCTCGACAGCGCCGCCCTGCGGCTGGCGCCGTCGCCCGGACGAGGTCTCGGCCGGCGCCTGGAACGGCTCGCCGCGGCCTTCCGCGGCCTTCCCGTACCGGCGATCGGCCGGATCGCCGACGATGCCCTCCTCTTCGACCTGCGCTGCCTCGAGGACGAGGCCGGCTTCCTGGCCCAAATGGAGCCCGGTATCGGAAGGCGGGCCGACGCCGCGGCACGGTCATGATCGTCGCGACCGCCGGCCATATCGACCATGGCAAGACCAGCCTCGTTCGCGCCCTGACCGGCGTCGACGCCGACCGCCTGCCCGAGGAAAAGCGGCGCGGTATGACGATCGACCTGGGCTTCGCCTATCACCCGCTGCCGGGCGGCGGGATCCTGGGGTTCGTCGACGTGCCGGGCCACGAACGCTTCGTGCGCAACATGCTGGCGGGCGTGGGCGGCATCGATTTCGGCCTGCTGGTGGTCGCGGCGGACGACGGCATCATGCCGCAGACGCGCGAGCATCTGGCCATTCTC
Organism: Alphaproteobacteria bacterium; assembly: GCA_046296375.1. Lineage (GTDB taxonomy): Bacteria > Pseudomonadota > Alphaproteobacteria > JAJUGE01 > JAJUGE01 > Constrictibacter. The sequence continues at coordinate 1,048 of JBKBLL010000300.1, forward strand.
GACATGCTCGGCGTGCGCCGCGGTGCCGTCGCGATAACCAAGATCGACCGCGTCTCCGACGAACGCAGCGCCACGGTGGCGGAGGAGGTGGCCGCGCTGCTGTCGCGGACGGCACTGGCCGGTGCGCCGACGTTCCCGGTCTCGTCCGTGACCGGCGCCGGCCTGCGACCGCTAGACGCGCATCTGACGCGCGCCGCCCAGGCGATGCGACGCGCCGCTGCGACCGGCGGATTCCGCGTCGCCATCGACCGCTGCTTCACCCTGCGCGGCGCCGGCATCGTCGTAACGGGTACCGCCTTCGCCGGCTCCGTGCGGGTCGGCGATCGGCTGGTCCTGTCCCCCCAGGGCCTCGAAGTGCGGGTGCGGAGCATTCATGCCCAGAACCGGGAGACGCACGCGGCGCGGGCGGGCGAGCGCTGCGCCCTGAACATCGCCGCCGCCGGCCTGTCGAAGGACGCGGTGCACCGGGGCGACTGGGTCGTCGCGGCCGATCTGCACGCGCCGACCGAGCGCATCGACGCAGAGATGCGCCTGCTCCCCGACGCGCCGGCGCCGTTGCGCGACCGCACGCCCGTGCATCTGCATCTCGGTGCGGCCGACGTCACCGCCCGGCTCTCCCTGCTGGAGGGGCGCAGCGTCGAGCCGGGCGGCACCGCGCGGGTGCGCCTGCAGCTCGACCGGCCGATCGGGGCACTCGCGCGCGACCGGTTCGTGCTGCGCGACCAGTCGGCCCAGCGTACGCTGGGTGGCGGCCGCGTCGTCGACCCCTTCCCGCCCCTGCGCGGCGCACGCCGTCCAGAGCGGCTGGCGGTGCTCGCCGCGCTCGATACGGACGACCCGGCGGATGCCCTGCGCGCCGCCCTCGCCCTCCTGCCATTCGGCCTCGCGACCGCGCCGTTCCTGCGCGCCCGCAACCTGGCCGACGCCGACCGCGCGACGCTGTTCGCGCGCGTGCCGCAGGTCCGCCTCGGCGAGGCCGAGGCCGCCACGGCCCTGGCGCCGGAGCGCTGGCAGGCGCTGCGCCGGGCGATCCTGGAGGGCATCGCCGCATGGCACGCCCGCCATCCCGACCAGCCCGGTCCCGACCCCCGCCGCCTGCGCACCGCGCTGGCCGAGCGCCCGTCCGTCGCCGTCTTCGACGCGGCCCTGTCGGCGCTCGCCAAGTCGGGCGACCTGCGCCGCGAGGCGGGCTGGGTCCGCCTGCCCGGCCACGAAGCGCGGATATCGCCCGCCGACGCGCAGCTCTGGGCGCAGATCGAGCCGCTCCTGGATGCGGGCGCGTTGCGGCCGCCGCGCGTGCGCGAGATCGCCACCGAACTCCGCCTCGACCATACGCCCGTCACCGCCGCGCTGCGGCGGCTGGCGCGGCTCGGCCTGGTCCTCCCGGTTGCCGACAATCGCTTTTTCCCGCCGCGGGCCATGGCGGAGCTGGCCCGTCTCGCGGTGCGGGCGGCGGAGGCCGGCGGCGGCAGCTTCACCGCGGTCGACTACAAGACCCTGACGGGAGTCGGGCGCAACGTCGCGATCCAGCTGCTCGAGTTCCTCGATTCGCGCGGCCTCACCCGGCGCGAGGGCGACCGGCGCCGTATCGTCGGGTCGGTCGACGACCTGTTCCCCCGACCGGACGGCCCGCGACGGGAGGAGCCCCGAGCCGACGGCGCGGCTGCGCCTCAGGCCAGGGTCGACACCGCGTCGGCCGAGTAGCGCATCTCGCGCATCGGCCGGACCTTCGCCGTCGTCTCCGCCCAGACCGGATGCGCCTTGTAGGCGGCGAGAGCCGCCGCGTCGGCGAACTCGGCATAGACGACGATGTCGACCTCGTCGGAGAGCGGATCGCTCTTCGTGTTGACCATCACTTCGAACACATCGGCGTGGGGGATCTCCCCGAGCCGCAGCAGCCCGGTGCGCACGGTGTCGACGCCGACCCCGGCCTTGACGCTGAAGAAGACGATATGACGGATCACGCGCTCAATCCTCGCTGACGGAAGTCGGCCTTTTGGCCGGTGCCGCGCCGCCCGGTCAAGTGCCCTGGCGCGCGCGGCACCCTTGCCGGCCGGCACGGCAGGCCGCACAAACCGGAGATGCACAGCGAAAGACGGATCCTGATCTGGATGTGCGTCCTGGTCGGGGTGAACCAACTCGGCTTCGGCGGAATTGTGCCGACCCTGCCGCTCTACGCACAGTCGTTCGGCGTCTCGGCTTCGGCCGTGGGGCTGACCATCGCCGTCTACGGCCTGGCGCGGTTCGCGGTCGCCGTGCCGTCCGGCTATCTCTCGGACATTCTGGGCCGGCGCCCGGCGCTCGCCATCGGCGGGATCGTCACCGCGGCGGCGAACCTGTGGTGCGCCCTCGCCACCTCCTATCCCGAATTCGTCATCGCCCGGTTCGCCGCGGGCGCCGGCGCGGGCATGATCCTGACCACCGGCCAGATCGTGCTCGCCGACATAACCACGCCGGAGCGGCGCGGCCGGGTGATCGCGATCTATCAGGGCGTCTTCATCTTCTCGGTCGGCATCGGCCCCTTTCCGGGCGGGCTGCTGGCCGAGCATTTCGGCCTCGCCGCCCCCTTCGCGGCCTATGCGGTGGCCGGCGCCCTCTCGGCCGCCGTCGCCTGGTTCGCCGTGCGCGAGACGCGCGACCTCGCCCGGGCGCGGGCGACGGGCGGGCCGGTGCCCGGCTTCCTCGCCCAGCTGGTTCTGCTGGGGCGCCAGACCGGCTACGTCCTGGTCTGCCTCATCATGT
>JBKBLL010000301.1:0-3779 GCA_046296375.1 Alphaproteobacteria bacterium
ACCCTCTACGAAATGGACAGGGCACTGATCGCGCTGCGCGGCCGCTACGGCGAGGCGGACGCCGACATCATCCGCCTGACCGGCCTATACAACAATCTGCTGCGCCGCTGGGCGGAGTGCTGACCGGCTACCGCCGCATGCCCGGCCGGGGCACTTCAACCATGCCGGTGTCGGCGCCCGAACAGGCCCGCGACCCGCTCCAGGAGGGCCGTCGTGATCGGCACAGCCCCGGCGCGGCCTTCAGTGGGGCGCCAGCCCCATCAGGCCGCGGGCGAAGTCGGTGGCGTCGAACGGCCGAAGGTCGTCGATCTTCTCGCCGACGCCGACGGCGTGGACCGGCAGGCGGAACTTCTCCGCCAGCCCGACCAGGACGCCGCCCTTCGCCGTACCGTCCAGCTTCGTCACGATCAGGCCGGTGACCTTGACCATGTCGAGGAAGGTCTCGACCTGGGCGTGGGCGTTCTGTCCCGTCGTCGCGTCGAGGACGAGCAGCGTTTCGTGCGGGGCCGTCGGGTCCTGCTTGCCGATGACGCGGACGATCTTCTGCAGCTCCGACATCAGGTTCGCCTTGTTGTGCAGGCGACCGGCGGTGTCGATCATGAGGATGTCGGTGCCGTCGCCCTTCGCCTTCGCCATCGCGTCGAAGGCCAGGCCGGCCGCATCCGCGCCGGTCGGGCGCGACAGCACTTCCGCTCCGGTCCGATCGCCCCAGATCTTCAGCTGCTCGACCGCGGCGGCGCGGAAGGTGTCGCCCGCGGCCAGCATCACCTTCTTGCCCTCGTCGCCGAGGAAATAGGCGTACTTGCCGATGGTCGTCGTCTTGCCGGCGCCGTTCACGCCGACGACGAGGAAGACGTGCGGCCGGTGCCCGCGCTCGATGTCGATCGGATGCGCCACCGGCTCCAGCATGGCGGCGATCTGCTCGGCCAGCGCGGTCCGGATCTCCTCCGGCGCGACCTCGCGGCCGAACTTGTTCTTCGCGAGATCGGCGGTCAGCTTCGCCGCGGTGGACGGGCCGATGTCCGCCAGGATCAGCAGTTCCTCGAGTTCCTCCAGCGCCTTCTCGTCCAGGCGGCGGCGCGCGAAGATGCGGTCGATGCCGCTGGTCAGGCGCTCCGACGACCGGGCGAGGCCGGCGCGCAGGCGCTGGAACCAGCTCTGCTTCTCGTCTTCGGCCCTCTGATCCTCGGTGCGCGTGTCGCGTTCGTCGCTCATGCGGCGATCCTTCCGTCGAGCCGGGTGCCGTCGGTGCCGATGAGGTCCGCCGTGACGAGGCTGCCGGGAACGACCTCGCGATCGAGTTCGACCATCGCGAACTGCTCGGTGTGGCCCTGACGGCCGCGCTCGACCAGCACCCGCGCCGTGCCGCCGACGCGTGTCGCCAGGAACCGACTGACCGCATCGGCCCCGGCGGCCCGCAGGCGTGCGGCACGCGCGCGTCGCAGGTCGCCCGGAACCTGCGGCATGCGTGCGGCCGGGGTGCCCTTGCGCGCCGAGTACGGGAAGACGTGCAGCCAGGTCAGGCCGCATTCCTCCACCAGGGCCAGGCTGTTCTCGAACATCGCGTCGGTCTCGGTCGGGAAACCGGCGATCAGGTCGGCGCCGAACGTCACGTCCGGCCGCAGGTCGCGCGCGCGCGCGCAACAGGCGACGGCGTCGGCGCGCAGGTGGCGGCGCTTCATGCGCTTCAGCACCAGGTCGTCGCCGGCCTGGATGCTGAGATGCAGGTGCGGCATCAGCCGCGGCTCCTCGGCGATCAGCCGCCACAGATCCGGGTCGATCTCCACCGGGTCGAGGGACGACAGGCGCAGGCGCGGCAGTTCCGGCACGGCCGCCAGCACGCGGCGCACCATCTGGCCCAGCGTCGGTGCGCCGGGCAGGTCCGGGCCGTAGGCGGTGATGTCGACCCCGGTCAGCACGACCTCGTTGTAGCCGGCCTCGACCAGGGTGCGTATCTGCCGGGCGATCATGCCGATGGGCACCGAGCGGCTGTTGCCGCGGCCGTAGGGAATGATGCAGAAGGTGCAGCGGTGGTCGCAGCCCTGCTGCACCTGGACGAAGGCCCGCGCGCGCCCCTCCAGCCCCTCCACCAGATGCCGCGCGGTCTCGCGCACCGACATGATGTCGTTCACCAGGACCGGGGCGGCTTCCGGCAGGAAGCTCCGTGCCTCCAGCTTCTCCTCGTTGCCGAGGACGCGGTCGACCTCGGGCATCGCGGCGAAGCCCGCGGGATCGATCTGCACGGCACAGCCGGTGACGATGATCGTGGCGTCGGGATGTTCGCGGCGGGCGCGGCGGATCGCCTGCCGCGCCTGACGTTCGGCCTCCGCGGTGACGGCGCAGGTGTTGAAGACGATGGCGTCCTCGAGCCCGGCCGCGCGCGCATGGTCGCGCATCACCTCGGACTCGTAGGTGTTGAGGCGGCAGCCGAAGGTGACGATCTCGGGCGGCATCGGGCGCGTCAGCCGAGCAGCGAGGGGTCGAGGAAGCCGGTGAAGCTGGTGGCGACGGCACCCGTCATCAGGACATGTCCATCCTCGCGCCACTCCATCTGGAGGGCGCCGCCGTCCAGATGAATTTCCGCCCGGCGGCCGGTCAGGCCGCGACGGACCGCCGCGACCATGGCGGCGCAGGCGCCGGTCCCGCAGGCGCGCGTGATGCCGACGCCACGCTCCCACACCCGGAGCCGCAGGCCGCCGGATGGGGTCGGCTGGACGACGCCGATATTGGCGCGCTCGGGAAAGATCGGATGATGTTCCAGTTGCGGCCCGAGCGCTTGCAGGTCGACGGCGTCGACATCGGCCACGAAGAACGTCGCGTGCGGGTTGCCGATATTGGTCGCCACGGGATCGGCGAGGCCGCCCAGGGCCAGCGGCAGGTGCAGCGTGTCGCATGCTTCGCGCAACGGGATCTCGGCCCACCCGGTGCGTGCCACGCCCATGTCCACGGTTACCAGGTCGACCGCTGCCGCATCGCCCGCTGCCGCTTCTCGCGCCGCGGCCCGCCCAGCGAGCAGACCGGCCACCGTCTCGATCACCGCCGTCCGGCGTGCGGTCTCGCGCATCAGGACGCCGGCTACGCAGCGGGTGGCGTTGCCGCAGGCCTCGACCTCGGCGCCGTCGGCGTTGCGGATCTCCATGAAGGCATCGGCACCGGCGGCGCGCGGCGGTCGCAGGACGATCAGCTGGTCGCATCCCACGCCCGTACGTCGGTCGGCGATGGCGCGCACCTGCGCATCGCTGAGTGCCAATGGTTGCAGGCGCGCGTCGAGAACGACGAAATCGTTCCCGAGCCCGTGCATCTTGACGAACGGCGTCCCGCGGCTTCCGGCGATGTCCAGCATGGCGCGCCTAATATGGCGATGCGCCGGGGCCTGTCCAGCGCTGCCGAGGGAGCGCCGGCATGCCCCTCTCGTCGGAATGCGGGCGGGACGCCCGCGCTCCGACGGCGCCAGCACGGTCGGCCCGGAGCGCGGGCGTCCCGCCCGCACCGCGACAGAGCCGCCGCAGTGGCGCGGGCGAGACGCCCGCGTTCCGCCTGCTTACGCCGCGACCTGCTGCTCCACCGTGGGCGCGTCGCCGCCGACCGTGGTACGGCGCATGTCGCGCACCTCCTTTGTCTCGGCGTAGCGCCGGGCGCGGTGCATGGTCTGGCGGTTGTCCCACATCACCAGGTCGTACTGCTGCCAGCGGTGCGAATAGACGAACTCGCGCTGCGTCGCATGCTCGACCAGGTCGCGGATGAAGGCGCGCGCCTCGGGCATGGGCCAGCCGACGATC
>JBKBLL010000302.1:0-3768 GCA_046296375.1 Alphaproteobacteria bacterium
GGGGGTTCCTCGTTGTGTTTTTGGGGGCGGCTCTTTGGGGCCCCGGGGCGGGGGGTGCGTTGGGGTCCTGGGGGGGGGGGGGCGGGCCCCCCCCGCGGTCCGGTTGAAACCGGCGGTCTGGTGGCGGCGCGTCAGTAGACCCGCTTCTTCGGCGGGATGTACTCCACCTCCGGCGTCAGCGTGTAGTCGTGCACCGGCCGGTAGCCCAGCGTCGCCTTGCCGTTCTCGTCGACCCAGGCGAGCGTGTGCTTCATCCAGTTCGAGTCGTCGCGATCGGGATAGTCCTCGTGGGCATGGGCGCCGCGGCTCTCGTGGCGAGCTTCGGCCGAGAACATGGTCGCGACGGCGCAGGCCATCAGATTCTCGAGTTCGAGCGCCTCGACCAGATCGGAGTTCCAGATCATCGAGCGGTCGTTGACCCGGATGTCCTGCATGCTGGCATAGGACTGGTCGATGAGATTGCAGCCCTCCTTCAGGACCTCGGAGGTGCGGAACACCGCGGCGTTGTTCTGCATGGTCCGCTGCATGCCGTCGCGGATCTCGCTGGTGCGCAGCGAGCCGTTGGCGTTGCGCAGCCGGTCGAGCCTGGCCAACGCCAGGTCCGCATGATCCCTGGGCAGCGGCGCCTGGGTGGCGCCGGCCTTCAGCATGTCGGCACAGCGCAGGCCCGCGGCGCGGCCGAACACGACCAGGTCGAGCAGGGAGTTGCAGCCGAGGCGATTGGCGCCGTGGACGGAGACGCTGGCGCATTCGCCGACGGCCATCAACCCGGGCACGATGGCATCCGGGTTTTCCGGTGTCGGCCGCAGCACCTCGCCGTGATAGTTGGTCGGCACGCCGCCCATATTGTAATGGACGGTCGGCAGGACGGGGATCGGCTCCTTCGTGGCATCGACGCCGGCGAAGATCTTCGCCGTCTCGGTGATGCCCGGCAGGCGCTGATGCAGGATGTCGGCGCCGAGATGCTCCAGGTGCAGGAAGATGTGGTCCTTGTTCGGACCGACGCCGCGGCCCTCGCGGATCTCCATGGTCATCGAGCGGGAGACGACGTCGCGCGACGCGAGGTCCTTCGCCGTCGGCGCATAGCGCTCCATGAAGCGCTCGCCTTCGGAATTGGTGACGTAGCCGCCCTCGCCGCGCGCGCCTTCGGTGATCAGGCAGCCCGCACCGTAGATGCCGGTCGGATGGAACTGCACGAACTCCAGGTCCTGGTTCGGCAGGCCGGCCCGCGCCGCCATGCCGTTGCCGTCGCCCGTGCAGGTGTGGGCGCTGGTGCAGGAGAAGTAGGAGCGCCCGTAGCCGCCGGTCGCCAGGATCGTGGTCTGGCCGCGGAAGGCGTGGATCGTGCCGTCATCCAGATTCCAGGCGATGACGCCACGACAGGCGCCGTCCTGGTCCATGATCAGGTCGATGGCGAAATACTCGACGAAGAACTCGGCCTGATAGCGCAGGCTCTGCTGATAGAGGGTGTGGAGCAGCGCGTGGCCGGTGCGGTCCGCGGCGGCGCAGGCGCGCTGGGCCGGCGACTCGCCGAAATTCTTCATGTGGCCGCCGAAGGGCCGCTGATAGATCTTGCCATCCTTGTTACGGCTGAACGGCATGCCGAAATGCTCGAGCTCGATCACCGACGGCACGGCGTTGCGGCACAGATACTCGATCGCGTCCTGGTCGCCGAGCCAGTCGGCGCCCTTGACGGTGTCGAACATGTGCCACTGCCAATTGTCCTCGGACATGTTGCCGAGGCTGGCCGCGATGCCGCCCTGCGCCGCGACCGTGTGGCTGCGGGTCGGGAAGACCTTGGTGATGCAGGCGGTCTTCAGGCCGGCCTGGACGGTGCCGAGCGTGGCGCGGAGGCCCGAGCCGCCACCGCCGACGACGACGACGTCATAGCTGTGCTCGATGACGGGATAGGCTGTGGGCATGACTCACGGACCTCCGACGGCGATCTTCAGAACGGCGAGGACGCCGGTCAGGCCGAGCAGAATGACGACGGCCTTCATCATCAGGAGCGCGGCGATCTTCACCCCCTCCTCGTGGACATAGTCCTCGATGATGACCTGCAGGCCGAGTTGGGCATGATGGAAGGTGGCGACGATCAGAAGGATCATCAGTCCCGCCACCAGCGGCGACGACAGCCAGGCGACGAAGCCGAAATAGTCGCTGCCGGCGACGCCGAAGATCGAAACCACGAACCAGAAGGTCAGCGGAACGAGCGCCAGCGCGGTGACGCGCTGCGCCCACCAGTGGCCGGTACCGTCCTTGGCCGAACCGAGGCCGCGGATGCGGCCGAGCGGGGATCGCATCGACATCGTTCAGCCCCCCACCGAAGCGAGACCGACGATCCACGCCAGGAGCGTGAGGACGCCCGCGCCGATCACCACCGCCCAGCCCGACCTGTAGGCGTCCGGCAGTTCGAAACCGTAGCCCGCATCCCAGAACAGGTGCCGGATGCCGTTGCACAGATGATAGAAGAGGCAGAAGGACCAGCCGAACAGCAGCAGCATGCCGAACCAGGACCCGATAAAGCCCTGCACGCGCGCATAGGAATGCGGCCCGCCCGCGGCGGCGGCCAGCCACCACACCAGCAGCAGCGTACCGACGACCAGCGCCACGCCCGTAGCGCGGTGGCTGATCGACAGGATGCTGGTCAGCTGCGGCTTATAGACCTGGAGGTGCGGCGAGAGTGGCCGGCTTCGGGCTTCCATCGGGCTGGCTGTCCTTGGTGTTTGGCTGAACGGCACCGTGAGCACGGCGTCGAAGTCCCGGTAACGTGCGGGATTCCTAAAGCCATGGTCGGGTCAAGTCAACGCGCGAGGGGGTTCCCGTTCGCCGTCGGCGCGCCGGCCCAACCGCCGCGGCGGCGCCGTTTCTCTAAGGTCTCCGCCTCTGCTAGGGTCGCTTCATCCTACGCAGCTACGCAGCGAGCCGGGCATCGGATGAATCCCCCGATCCTCACCATCCAGTCCGCCGTGGCCTACGGCCATGTCGGAAACAGTGCCGCGGAGTTCGCCCTGCGCCGGCTCGGCTTTCCGACCATGCGCCTCGACACGGTGCAGTTCAGCAATCATCCCGCGCATGGCGGCTTCCGCGGCGGGCCGACGCCGGCGGCAACCTTGCGCGAACTGGTCGACGGCCTCGCCGAACGCGGCATGCTGGGCCGCTGCGGCGCCGTCCTCAGCGGCTATCTCGGTACGGCGGCGAACGCCGCGATCGTGGAGCGGGCGCTCGCCGGGCTGCGCGGCGCGCGGCCCGACGCCGTCTATTGCTGCGACCCCGTCCTCGGCGACCATCCGCGCGGCCTCTACGTGCGGGACGACGTGCCGGCGGCGATGCACCGTCTTGTCGCCCTCGCGGACATCGCGATCCCCAACCGGTTCGAGCTGGAGCACCTGACCGGGGCGGGCGTCGCGTCGACCGAGGACATGGTCGCGGCCGCCCGCCGCCTGGTCGCCGCCGGGCCGGCCCTGGTGGTCGTGACCGGCGTGCCGTCCGGCGGCGGCGATCTGGGTGCGCTCGCCGTCACCGCCGACCGGGCGTGGATCGCGGCCGCCCCCCGCATCGAGGCGCCGGCTTCCGGTGCCGGAGACCTGTTCGCGGCGGTCTTCCTCGCCCGCTGGATGGAGAAGCGCGACCCGGCGCGGGCGCTGTCGCTCGCCGTATCGTCGGTCCACGCCGTCCTGGCCGCGACGGCTGCGGCGTGCGGCGACGAACTGGCCCTGGTGGCGGCCCAGGACAGCCTGCCCGCCCCCTCCCCGATCCGCCGCGCCG
>JBKBLL010000303.1:0-3752 GCA_046296375.1 Alphaproteobacteria bacterium
GGCACCCTGTCGGCGTAGGTCGGGAAGAGCGAGATCACCACGGTGATGAAGAAGATCGCGGCACCGCCCGTGCGCCGTCCGATCTCGATCAGCAGGACCCACATGACCAGGCTGACATAGACGGCGGTCGTCGGCGCGACATACTCCCACGCCTGGTCGAGGATGGGGTTGGAGTTCCAGACGTAATAGAGCGCCACGCCGAACGTCAGCACGGCGAGGATCTGGTCGTACCAGGGCACCCGGTCCATGGGCGAGCCCCGGAAGGGCGGGAACACCAGGAACACGAGGGGAAAGAGCAGCGCCACCAGCAGATAGAGGTAACGATTGTCGATCATCACGTAGTTGATGAAAAAGCCCAGATTGAACATCTGGTTCACGGCCAGGGCCACGGCTGCGGCGACAGCGAGTGCGAAGACGCCCGCCCAAAAGCCCGACAGCACGCGATATCGGGCGAGTTCGGCCGTCTCCGCCTTCGCCAGTTCCGCTTCGACGTCCGTCTGGGCGCCGGACCGGGATTCCGTGGTCATAAGCCTCCTCCGTAGCGGGACTTCCCGCACCCTTTATAAGGGACCGTCATCCGGCACAACGTCGCCGGAGCGGTCGTTTCTCGAATCGTCAGGCCGGGTGCGAGGGAAGCCGGCGCGAAACCGGGCGTTGTTCCGGTTCGCTGCGGCGCTCGCACGGCCGGGAGCGGATGCGACGCCCTTCCCCCGTCGTCGTGCCTGTGCGCGACCGATCGGAAAGCCGAGCCGAGCGCGTCCGGAGAGTAGGTTTCGCGGGCAGCGTGTGTCAACTGCCGGTCCGGACAAAAACGGGCGTTGCGGGGCAAGGGATTCCGCAGCGTTTCGGGCACTTGCCGGGCCGCGGCGCGGTGGCTCTCGGCGCCGCCGCGAAGTTGCGGCATCATGGTGCGAAACAGGGAAGGGAGACGCCGCCGTGACCACCGCCACATCCCCCGCCGCGCCGCATCTCGCGGACCTGCCGCCCCTGCGCTCGCGCTTCGTCGACGTCGACGCAGCGCCTTGGGAACCGAGCCGTTTCCCGGGGATCGAGACCAAGACCCTGTTGGTCGACCGCACCTCGGGTCTGTTGACCGTGCTGATGCGCATGGCGCCGGGCGCGCGGCTGCCCGACCACGAGCACGTGCTGATCGAGCAGACCTGGGTGATCGAGGGCAGGCTGGTCGACCCGGACGGCGAGGCCGGGGCCGGCAGCTTCGTCTGGCGGCCGGCCGGGAGCCGGCACGACGCCTGGGCGCCCGACGGCGCGCTGATGCTCGCCGTGTTCACCGCCCCCAACAAGTTCTTCGAATCCGACGGCGCCGTGGTCGACTTCATGGGCCAGGACTGGGAAGGGGCCTGGGGCGACGCGGTCCGCCGCGCCGCCGGTCGCGCCGGTCAGCGGTAGCGCGCGGCGCGATCCACGTCGCGGAAGATGCGGCCGGGTGCATAGCGCCGCGGATCGGGCAGACGGCCGAACAGCCGGCCGAGCCCCGCCTGGATCTGCGGGATGCGCATGATCCCTGCGATCCGCCGATCCAGGAACGACCACGTGTCGGCGAAGCCGTCCGAATGGTCGTCCAGCCAGTAGAGCAGCGTGGCACCGTAGACCCCGGCGAGGAGCCCGCGCTTGGTGTAGAAGTTGAAGTCGGTCGCGGTGTCGCCGCAGGCGTACCAGATCGCGTCCACGGTGCGGTAGAGCAGGCGGCCGGCGAGCGGCCCGTTCTGCGGCAGCGACAGCAGCGAAAGGCCGCGCCGTACGGCCTCGCGGTCGCCGGCGTTCTGCTCCAGCCGGATGCGCACGGCCGCGGCGATCCGCTCGCGGATCTTCATCGCCGCGAGGTCGCGCCGGCCCAGCGCCTCCACCATCAGCCGGTCGGCGCGGCGCGAATGGCAGGCGACCGCCTCCACGGGGCCGCGCGGAAAGGCGCGCGGCACGTCGGCGGGGTCCAGCCCGGCGTCGCGCGCGCCGGCGGCCAGCGCCGTCATGGTCCAGCCGTCGAACGGAACGTGCGGCAGCGTCGCGTCCAGCAGCCGGTCGCGCAGCGCCTCGATCTCCGGATCCAGAAAGGTGTCGCTCATCCGCGTTCCTCCGGCAGGGGCGCCATGGCGAGGTAGGTCTGCCACTCCTCATAATACGCGAAGCGCGACAGATCGTTCATCCGCATCGGATAGAGAATGCCGTCCAGATGGTCGACCTCGTGCTGCAGGACCCGGGCATGGAAACCGGAGGCGGCGAGCGCGATCGGGCGTCCGTCGGGATCGCGCCCCGTGAGCCGGACCGTGCGATGCCGCGGCACCGCGCCCCGCAGGCCCGGCATGGACAGGCAGCCCTCCCAGCCCACCTCCATCGCGTCGCCGACCGGCTGCAGCACCGGGTCGACGACGGCGGAGAGCGGGACGGCCGCGCCGGGCTCGTCCTCGGCGCCGGCGCGCGTCGCCGGCACGTGATAGACGATCACGCGGCGGGACACGTGCACCTGGGGCGCGGCGAGGCCCACGCCGCCGGCATCGGCGAGCGTCTCGGTCATGTCGCGCACCAGCCGGCGCAGCTCGGGATCGTCGGCCGACCCGACCGGCTCCGCGCGGCGGGTCAGCACCGGATGCCCCATCCGCGCGATCTTCAGTATAGCCATCGCCCGTTCTCCACCGCCCGGCCCCCGGCCGCCTGCGTTCAAGGGATCCGTCCCTCCACGCGGCTGTACACGCGGTGGGGGTTGTGCTATCTCGCGGCCGGTCTAAATGCAAAGGCCGTCCTGGCGTGGGATCAGCAGGTCCGCGCGATCGAGAGGAGCGTCGAGCCACCGTGCACGTGTCCGTCCGTGACAACAATGTCGATCAAGCCCTGCGCGCGCTGAAGAAGAAGATGCAGCGCGAGGGCATTTTCCGCGAGATGAAGCTCCGCCGGGCGTTCGAGAAGCCGTCCGAGCGTCGCGCGCGTGAGCGGGCGGAGGCCGTGCGCCGCCACCGCAAGCTGCTGCGCAAGCGGATGGAGCGCGAAGGCTACTAGAGCCTTCCCGCGCGTCAGGGCTGGGTCCTCTCGGCCGCACTCCCCAGGGAGTGCGGCCTTTGGCGCTTGTGGCGTCGGTGTGGCGTCAGCCCGCGCGCGTCCGCCCGGCCCTGTAGCCTTCCAGCGTCAGGCGCGGCATCTCGAAGCGGTCGTGCAGACGGACGTACCAGGCGCCGCCGGCCCGCCCGACGGCGTTCAGCGTGCTGGGATCGGCGAGCAGCGTCTCGGGGTCCACGATGCCGTCGCGCACGGCGACGTGGACGACCTCGCCCACGACGATCTGGCGCAGCCGGCCCAGTTCCAGCGTGACGTGGCGGCGGCACTCCAGTGCGACCGGCGCTTCGGCGATGCGCGGCGGTGCCACCTGCACCGACGGCGCGGTGGTCAGGCCCGCCTCCGCGAGTTCGTCCACGTCGGGCGGGAAATCGACGGCGCAGATGTTCATGCGGGCCGCCAGCGGCTCGTCGACGATGTGGACGACGAACTCGTTGGTGTCGCGGATGTTCTGGCCGGTGTCCTTGTGGCCGCCGTCGGCGTCGGGCTCGATGCCCAGCACGACCATGCAGGGGTCGTAGGAGATGGCGTTGAAGAAGGCGAACGGCGCGGCGTTGACCCGTCCGTCGCGGCTCAGCGTGGTGACGAGGGCGATCGGCCGCGGACAGACGACATTGGTCATCAGCCGGTAGGCGTCGCGCGGCGCCATGCGCGCGAAGTCGAACTCCATGGGGCTCCCCTGTCTCTGC
>JBKBLL010000304.1:0-3735 GCA_046296375.1 Alphaproteobacteria bacterium
ATCCACGAGAACACGATGTCCGAGGGCCTCAAGGCGATGGCGCTGGCCGGCTGGGGATTGGCCTGGATACCGGAGAGCATCGTGCGGTTCGACCTTGCCGGTGGGCAACTCGTGCGCGCGGCCGACCCGATCACAGCCCTGAAAGCGGTCAAGAACGATGCCGAAATGGCAGGCGCGCGCGCTGCGCATATGCGCGACGGTGCGGCCATGGTGCGGTTTCTCGCCTGGTTCGACGGCGAAGCGCCGCGCGGCGCAGCATGGAATGGCGATGCGTACGGGTCAGTCCTCCCGCGCGCCCCACAGGTGGCGCAGCACTGGACCGCCGTGCACGTGCGGCGTCAGCGTCTCGGTCGGCCCGCCGGCGGCGACCGGCCGCGGCGCGAACCGTCCCAGGCTGATCAGTCGGTCGTACATGACGATCGCGCCCGCCACGCCCAGGTTGACGCAGAAGCGCATCGGGATCTTCACCACGAAGGCGCAGCGCGCGACCAGCGCCGGCGACAGCGAGCCGCGTTCCGGGCCCATCACATAGGCGGCGGCCGTCGGATGCCGGAAGCTCGGCAGCTCGACCGCGTCGTCGGTCAGCTCGACGCCGACCAGCCGGCAGCCCTGGGGCAGCCGCATCGACGCAACGTCCGGGAAACTGTACAAGGGCACGTGTCCCGGCGCGTCCGACGTGTCCGCCCTGGCGCCCTCGCGGCGCGCATACTGGGCGTTCACGGTGAAGATGAAGCTCGCGTCGAAGGCATGGGCCGTGCGGAACAGCGTACCGACGTTCATCGGCTTGCTGATGCCCTCGGCCCCGATTCCGAAATAGCCACGCATCGCCTTGTCCTAAGCCGGGCCGCCCGGCGGCGCAAGCGCGGCGGGCGCCGACGAGGACGAGGGAGCACGCATGCGCGCGGTGCTGGTACGCCACTGGAAGCCGTTTCACGAGCTGGAGATCGAGAACCTGCCCGATCCCGAACCCGGGCCGAAGCAGCTGCGCATCCGCGTCCAGGCGACCGGCGTCAGCTTCGCCACCAGCCTGGTCGTCGAAGGCAGGTACCAGCGCAAGCCGCCGCGCCCCTTCACGCCGGGGACCGAGGTGGCGGGCATCGTCGAGGCCGTGGGGACGGAGGTCACCCGCTTCCGTCCCGGCGACCGCGTCATGGCGGCGCTCGACTGGGGCGGCCTCGCCGAGAAGGCGTTGGCCTTCGAGGTCAACAGTTTCGCGATACCGGACGGCGTGTCCTTCGCGCGTGCGGTGCCGGTGATCAACTCCTACGCCACGGCCGGAGCGGCGCTCCTCTGGCCACACCTGCTGCGTCTCGCGGCGGGCGAGACCCTGCTGGTCCACGGTGCGGCCGGCGCGGTCGGGCT
Organism: Alphaproteobacteria bacterium; assembly: GCA_046296375.1. Classification (GTDB taxonomy): domain Bacteria; phylum Pseudomonadota; class Alphaproteobacteria; order JAJUGE01; family JAJUGE01; genus Constrictibacter. Next base: position 1,363 of record JBKBLL010000304.1, read on the forward strand.
GGCCGGCGTCGAGATCGGCAAGGCGCTGGGCGCGCGCGTCGTCGCGACCGCCGGCAGCGACGAAAAGGTGGCGCTCACCCTCGCGCACGGGGCCGATCACGCGATCAACTACCGCGATCGCGACTTCCGCGAAGCAGTGCTCGGCCTGACCGGCGGCAAGGGCGTCGACGCCGTCCTCGATCCCGTCGGCGGCGACGTGTTCGACCAGTCACTGCGCTGCATGGCGCCGGAGGGCCGCATCGCCCCGGTCGGCTTCGCAGCCGGGCGCATCCCGCAGATCCCGGCGAACATCCTGCTGGTCAAGAACCTCTCCGTCGTCGGCCTCAACCTCGGCTACTACTATGGTTGGAGCCCGTACGACGCCCGCTACGACTTCGAGGACCGGGTGCGCGAACTGATCGGCCGGCTGTTCGACTGGCTGGCGGCCGGCCGGCTCGATCCCGTGGTCGAGGACGTCCTCCCGCTCGACGGCTTCCGCGACGCGATGGCCCTCGTCCTCGGCCGCCGATCGAAGGGAAAGGTCGTACTCGCGATGAACGAGGAAGCCGTCGCCAGGGGCCTGTAAGGCGCCGCGCGCGGGTCGGAGGAGGAGGCAGCCATGCGTGCCGTCGTCTGCCGGAAGTGGGGGCCGCCGGAGTCGCTGGTCCTGGAGAACATGCCGAAGCCGGCGCCCGGGCCGCACGAGATGGTGCTCGCCGTGAAGGCCTCGGCGGTCAACTATGCCGACGCCCTGATGGTTCAGGGCAAGTACCAGACGCGCCCGGCGTTTCCCTTCGCGCCGGGGCTGGAGGCGGCCGGGACGGTGCTGCGCGTCGGCGAGGGCGTCACGCGCTTCCGCGTCGGCGACCGGGTCATGGCGCTGCTCGACCATAGCGGCTTCGCCGAGCAGACGCTGGCGCGCGAGGACCAGACCTTTCCCCTGCCGGAGGGCATGGACTTCGTGACCGGCGGGGCCTTTCTGCTGGCCTATCTGTCCTCGCACGTGGCGATCCGCTGGCAGGGCCGCCTGGAGCCCGGCGAGACGATGCTGGTGCTGGGGGCCGCGGGCGGCGTCGGCCTGACCGCGGTGGAGATCGGCAAGGCCATGGGTGCGCGGGTCATCGCCTGCGCCAGCAGCGCGGAGAAGCTCGCGATCTGCCGGGCGCACGGCGCCGACGACTGCATCGACTATGCGCGCGAAAACCTGACGGAGCGGGTCATGGCGCTGACCGGCGGCAGGGGCGTCGACGTCTGCTACGACCCCGTCGGCGGCGATCTCTTCGACGCGGCCGTCTCGTCGCTCGGCTGGGGCGGGCGGATCCTGATCATCGGCTTCGTCGCGGGCATTCCGAAGCTTGCGACCAACCGTCTGCTGGTCAAGCACCGGTCGGCCCTCGGCTCGTCGCTGCGCTACTTCCGCTTCGACCGGCCCGACCAGCTGCGCCTCAGCGCGGAGACGCTGATCGCCTGGTACGGCGCGGGCAGGCTGAAGCCGCTGGTCAGCGAGACTTTCCCGCTGGAGCGGGCGGTGGAGGCCATCGGCGTGCTGACCGGGCGACGGGCGAAGGGCAAGGTCGTGGTGACCGTGTGAACGATCCCGTCATCGCCCAGTACGAGGCGCTGCCCTATCCGGCACGCGACCCGCGCGACGAGGCGAAGCGCCTCGTGACCGGCTCGCCCAGCCATCTCGACGAGGTCAACCATTACGTCTTCGGCGGCCGGCTCGATGTCGCGCGGCCGCTGCGCGTCCTGGTGGCCGGCGGCGGCACGGGCGACGCGACGGTCATGCTGGCGCAGCAGATGGCCGACCGCGGCGTTCCGGGGGAAATCGTGCATCTCGACCTCTCGGCCGCCTCGCGCCGCGTCGCGGCGGCGCGGGTCGCGGCACGCGGCCTCGACAACGTCCGTTTCGTCGCCGGCTCGCTGCTCGAGGTGGCGGACCTCGCGCCCGGGCCGTTCGACTATGTCGACTGCTGCGGCGTGCTGCACCACCTCGAAGATCCCGGCGCCGGCCTCGCCGCCCTGGTCTCGGTGCTGGCGCCGCACGGCGGCCTGGGCCTCATGGTCTATGGCGCGGTCGGACGGCAGGGCGTCTACGAGACGCAGGATCTCCTGCGGCTGCTCGCGCCGGTCGACCGGCCGCCGGAGGAGCGGCTGGCGGTGGCCAAGCGCCTGCTGCCCGGGCTGCCCGTGACCAGCCCGCTGCGGCGCAACCCCTTCGTGCGCGACCATGTCGGGGGCGGCGATGCCGGCCTCTACGATCTCCTGCTGCATCCGCGCGACCGCGCCTACCGGGTGCCCGACGTGTCCGCCCTGTGTGCCGGAGCCGGCCTCGACCTGCTGGCCTTCATCGAACCCTGCATGTACGAGCCGGCGACCTATCTGGGCGACCCG
>JBKBLL010000305.1:0-3718 GCA_046296375.1 Alphaproteobacteria bacterium
TGGCGCGCCTGCGCGCCTGGCTGGAGCGGCACAAGGAATATCCGCACCGCGCCCGCGTGCGGCGGCAGCAGGGAACGGCCCTGCTGCACTTCGTGGTCGACGCGAACGGCCGCGTGCTGTCGCATCGGATCGACCGCACCTCCGGCTACGATCTGCTCGACGAGGCTGTGGAGGACATGATCGCCCGCGCCCAGCCCCTGCCGCCGCCGCCGCCGGACATGGGCCGGCGGCTGGAGATCACCGTGCCGGTGCAGTTCGTCCTGCGCTAGGCACGGTCCTAACCGGTGAAGCGGGCGTCGGCGGTCTTCAGCGGATCGCAGCGCCAGCCGCCGGCCTCTGCGGTCACCCGACGCCTCGGTGCCTGACGGGCGTCCTTTTCAGGCGGAGCGGGTCTGGCCTATCGTTTTCGCCGCCGGGTGCGGAGCAGCCCCCGGGCAGGGAGTTCCGGCATGGCCCGTTCCGCGTCCCGCGAGGACTTCGAGACCTATCTGGCGCGTGTGGGTGCCTTCACGCGCGAGCGCCTCATTCCGAACGAGCCGCGGCTGGACGAGCTGGGCGCCATCCCGGAAGACATCGTCGCGGAGATGCGCGAGATCGGCCTGTTCGGCATCTCGATACCGGAGGCCTATGGCGGGCTGGGGTTCGGGATGGAGCAGCAGGTGCTGCTGACCTTCGCGTTCACCCAGGCCTCGGCCGTCTACCGCTCGCGCTTCTCGACCACGATCGGCCTGTGCAGCCAGGCGATCCTGGATTTCGGCACGGAAGAGCAGCGCCGGCGCTGGCTGCCGGGGATGGCGGCGGGTACGATCACCGGCGCCTTCGCGCTGACCGAGCCGGAGGCGGGGTCGGACGCCGGCAACGTGCAGACCGCGGCTGTCCGCGACGGCGCCCACTATGTCGTCAACGGGCGCAAGCGCTACATCACCAACGCGCCCCAGGCCGGGGTCTTCGTCCTGATGGCGCGCACCGATCCGTCGGTCCCGGGTGCCGCCGGCGTGTCCGCCTTCGCCGTGCCGGCCGACACGCCCGGCATCCGCGTCGGCCCCGTGCCCCGCATGATGGGCCAGACGGGCAGCCATGCGACCGAGGTCTTCTTCGAGGACTGCCGCGTGCCCGCGGACGCGCTGCTCGGCGGCCGCGAGGGTGCCGGGCTGAAGGCCGCGCTGCGCGGCATCAACCATGCCCGCACCCACGTCGCCGCCACCTGCGTCGGGCAGGCGATCCGGCTGATCGACGAGGCGCTGGCCCATGCGCGCGAGCGCCGCCAGTTCGGCGAACCGCTGGCCGCCTTCCAGTCGATCCAGAACATGCTGGCCGACAGCCGGGCCGAGACGGCGGCGGCCAAGGCGCTGGTGCTCGACTGCGCGCGGGCCTTCGACCGCGGCCCGCCGATCCCCTATGCCGACATCGCCTGCGCCAAGTACTTCGCCTCCGAGATGGTCTGCCGGGTCGCGGACCGGGCGGTACAGGTCTTCGGCGGCGCCGGCTACATGGAGGAGAACGCCGTCTCGCGCCTCTATCGCGACGTGCGCCTGTTTCGCATCTTCGAGGGCGCCTCGCAGATCCAGCAGCAGCAGATCGCGCGCGACATGCTGCGCAACGGCCCCAATCTCTGAACCACCCCGAGAGGCCACGGAGAAACGCATGCCGGGCGACTGGGCGATCGGATCGGAAGACGTGCTGATCGTGGTCGACGTGCAGAATGATTTCTGCCCGGGCGGCGCCCTGGGCGTGGCCGGCGGCGACGAGGTCGTGCCGATCGTGAACGCGCTCGGCCGCCGCTTCGAGCATGTCGTGCTGACCCAGGACTGGCATCCCGCCGGTCATGGCAGCTTCGCCTCGTCCCATCCCGGTCGCGCGCCGTTCCAGACGGTGGCCGCCGCCTATGGCGAGCAGGTGCTCTGGCCGGACCATTGCGTCCAGGGCAGCGCCGGTGCCGCGTTCCACCCCGACCTTGCGCTCGATCGCGCGCAGCTCGTCCTGCGCAAGGGCTTCCGGCGGGAGATCGACTCCTATTCGGCATTTCGCGAGAACGACCGCCGCACGGCGACCGGCCTCGCCGGGTGGCTACGCGAGCGCGGTCTGCGGCGGCTGTTCCTGGCTGGCCTCGCCACGGATTTCTGCGTCGCCTGGTCCGCCCTCGACGGCCGGCGCGAGGGCTTCGACGTGATCGTGCTGGAGGACGCCTGCCGGGCGATCGACCTGGACGGATCGCTCGACGCCGCCCGCCGCGCCATGGTGACGGCCGGCGTCGTCCTGCTCGACTCCGCGTCTATTCGACCAGGGTAAAGCGGGCGGTCATCTGCTCGGGTGGCGGCACAGTGCCGCTCTCGTAGTCCGCCGTGACCCGGATGCGCGGCTGGCCGCCATAGTCGATCCGGTAGACCACCAGCAGCGTCCAGGCGGAAGCGATGCCGCCCTCGGCGTTGCCGGTGAATCGCAGGGTCGATTTCGGCAGGTAGATCGTACCCTCGACGCCGACGCGCGGGCCGCCGTGGACGAAGGCCTGGTTGCCGGGGCGGTCGCTGTCCTCGAAGATCGCGATCCCCTTGTAGGGGCCCGATGTCGGGGCGGTGATCCGCAGCGTGTCGTTGCCGCCGACGTTCAGTTGCGCGTCGTTGCGCAGGATGACGGTGACGCCGTCGCCGCTGATGTTGCCGCGCCCGAATCTGCCACCGTCGATGATGTAGACGCCGGGGTTGAGGATCTTGTCCCCGCTGATGCCATCGCAATAGCGGCCGGGCTCCAGGATGGGACCGTGCGTGCTGCTGCATTCGGTGGGCATCGCCGGCAGGGCGATCGAGCCTGCGAACGGGTCGGGCAACGGGTTGCAGTTCCGGTCCAGGAGCGGGATGAACGCCAGCAGGCCGCCGACCACCCCGCCGCGCACGCACACACGCGAAGCGGAAAGGCGGCCCAGCGGCTGGCTGAGTATGGCGCGCAGACTGTCGGAATGGACGTGAACTTCGCAGTCCTCTCCCACCAGGTGGCCATTGTGGACGTTCAAGGTGCCCGCCGCGGCCGGGTCCAGGACGATGACGCAGACCCGCCGGCGGGCATTGCGGTCATTGGTCACTTCGACCACCGCCCGGGCGGAGATCGACAGGTCGTCCTTGCGGAACAGTCTGGAGAAGAAGCTCGGCACCGGCCGATCGAGGGTGACTGTGATCCGGTTGCCATTTGGCGCGACATGGACACTGATCTGCTCGTTCGGCGCGCCGTTCAGCGCGGCCGCGAAGTAGGCGGCGTCGACCACCTCGGCCTCGGCCGCGCCGAGGCGGATCATTTCCTTGGCGGCGCTGATCGCGGCGGCGTCTGCGGCCGACTGCGTTTCGGATTTCTGGGCGTACCAGATGCCCGTATCGACGGCGAGTCCGGCGAATCCGAGCAGGGCGACCATCGACAGCGCGACGATGAGCGTCACGTTACCGCGTTCGCAGTTCGCCGAGGATGTCGGATTTGGAGGCGAACGGAACATCATCTCTCCGGCCTTTCGGAAGCTCTATCTGGCTCCGGCAGCGAGCGGTGGCGGTGGCCACGGCCTTCCGATGGCAGGAGCGTGGCGCGGCGGCGGTGGAGTTCGCGCTGATCGCTGTCGTCCTGCTGGTGTTCATGCTGGGCGTGATCGATGTCGGGCGGCTGCTTTGGGTCCAGCACAATCTGAGCAGCCGATCGGCCGACGCGCTCCGCTTCGCGAGCCTGAGGGGCGCTCGGAGCG
>JBKBLL010000306.1:0-3688 GCA_046296375.1 Alphaproteobacteria bacterium
CGATCATGGTCTGGGCGCATCCGCCGGGCGGGAAGACGCGTGGATGGAGATCGAGCACGCAGACCGATTCCAGGACCGCCGTGCCTGAGCCGCCGTGCAGTTCGATCACGGTTCGGGCGGCATCCATGTCGACTACGGCCGCATGCAGGCCGGCGAGGGCATCGCGAAGCCCCGCGCGGATCGGGTCGCCGCTGCCGTCGGGCCCCACGATCAGCCACTCGTCCGGGCCGAGCCACAGCACCGTGAGGCTGCCGCGCGCGCCGACCGTGTTGGGCGCGCGCGGCAGCGCGCAACCGAGGATGCCGGCGCAGCCGGTGCGGAAGCCGGGATCGTCCGGATCCCCACGCAGGATGGTCTGCGCCTGGAAGGTCAGCTCCCGGATCGACAGATCGGCGGCGCATGCCTGACGGAAGTCGTCCGCCCGGTGATCGAGGGAACTGCGCCGCAGGCCAGGGTCAGCCATCGCGCCGCTCCCCCTGCGGATCGTAGAAGACGGGCGGGACGATGCGCATCTCCGTCGTCCGGCCGCGATCCCATGCGAGGACGGTTTCGCCGTGGCGCGCCCTGCCGTTGCGGACCAGCCCGAGCGCGAAGCCACTGCCGAGCGTCGGGCTCCAGTAGCTCGACGTGACATGGCCCAGCATCGGCGTCGGCGGCGGCAATTCGGGCGCGTCTATGATCTGGGCGCCCTCCGCAACGACCTGGTCGGGCTCGACGGGCCGCAGGCCGACGAACTGCTTGCGGTCGCCGCGGGCTGTGTCGGCGCGGGCGAGGGAGCGGCGGCCCAGGAAATCCTTCCGCTTCGAGACGATCCAGTCCATGCCGAGATCGTTCGGCGTGACCGAGCCGTCGGTCTCGTGACCGACCACGATATAGCCCTTCTCGGCGCGCAGGACGTGCATCGCCTCGGTGCCGTACGGCATGACGCCGAAGGGCCGCCCCGCCGCCAGCGCCGCCTCCCAGAGCGCGGCGCCGTGGTGCCAGGCGACGTTGATCTCGAAGCTCAACTCGCCGGTGAAGCTGACGCGCAGGATGCGCGCCGGCATGCCGGCGACCATGGCTTCGCGCACGCTCATGAACGGGAAGTTGCCGGGCGCGACGGCCAGGTCGGGTTCCAGGGCCCTCAGGACCTCGCGCGCCCGCGGACCAGCCAGGGTGACGGTGGCCCACTGCTCGGTAACCGAGGTGCAGAACACGCGCAGATGCGGCCATTCGGTCTGCCGCCACTCCTCCAGCCAGTCCAGAACGGCCGCGGCGTTGCCGGTCGTCGTCGTCATCAGGAACCGGTCCGCGGCGAGGCGGGTCGTCACGCCGTCGTCGAAGACCATGCCGTCCTCGCGGCACATGAGGCCGTAGCGGCAATGGCCGACCGCGAGATCGGAGAACCGGTTGGTGTAGATGCGGTCGAGGAAGATGCCGGCGTCCGGCCCGCACAGTTCGATCTTGCCGAGCGTGCTGGCGTCGAGCAGGCCGACGGCGTTGCGAACGGCGAGGCATTCGCGCGCGACGCCGTCCCGCATGGTCTCTCCCGGACGCGGGAACCAGCGCGCCCGCTTCCATTGCCCGACATCCTCGAACATCGCGCCGCTCGCCACGGCCCATGCGTGGGTCGGCGTCCGGCGCGCCGCCTCGAACAGCGGGCCGACGGAACGGCCCCCGAGGAGGCCGAAGGTTATCGGCGTGTAGGGGGCGCGGAAGGTCGTCGTCCCGGTCTTCGGGATGCTGCGGCCGGTGTTGGCGGCCAGCAGCGCGAGCGCGTTCACGTTCGACGTCTTGCCCTGGTCGGTGCCCATGCCGGCCGTCGTGTAGCGCTTCAGCAGTTCGACCGAGTCGAACCCCTCGCGCGCCGCGGTGCCGATGTCGTCCGCGGTCACGTCGTTCTGCAGGTCGACGAACCGCTTACCGTGGCCGGGCAGGACCCAACTCGTCCGCGGCGGTGCCTCCTCGACCTCGTCGACCTGCGGCACCGCGGTCTCCGCATAGCCGACGAACCCCGAATCGCGCGCCGCCGCGGTACCCGCAGCCAGCCCCTCGGCGAGCGCCGCGCGCAGGCCGAACGTACCGTTGGCGGCTCCGGCGCAGCGCACCGACTGGGCAGCGAGAGCGGGGACGAAACAGGCGATGCGGTCGTCCCAGCGCAGCCGCCCCTGGGACTGCGCGAACAGATGGACGGCAGGGTTCCACCCACCGGAGACGGCGAGCACGTCGCACTCGATGCGGAAGGGCTGTCCGGCGAGGCCGCCCGTGGTGGGATCGAGCGCGGCGGCTTCGATCGCGGTGAGCCCGTGCCGTCCCATCGCCCCGACCGGCCCGTGCCCCTGAAGGACCGACACGCCGCGCCGCCAGACCTCACGCGGCAGATCCGCATCGACGCCGGTGCGCAGGTCGAGGACGGCGGCGACGGGCAGGCCCGCGGCGAGCCAGTCGAACGCGAGCCGGTAACCCCCGTCATTGCCCGTTGCGATCACCAGCCGCCGGCCCGGCGCCACGGCGTAGCGGTTGAGATAGGTGCGGACGGCGCCCGCCAGCATCACGCCGGGCAGGTCGTTGCCCGGAAAGACGAGCGGGCGCTCGTGCGCGCCGGTCGCGAGTACGACCTGCCGGGCGCGGACGTGCCAGAGACGCTGGCGCGGTCCGCCGCCGCGCTCCGCCACGGGGAGATGGTCCGTGCGGCGTTGTGCAATGCAGACATAGTTGTGGTCGTAATAGCCGAAGGCGGACGCCCTGCGCAGGACGGTGACGTCGGACAGGGTATGGAGTTCCGTGATCGCGTCGCCGGCCCATTCGGTGCCGGACCGGCCGTCTACGTGCGCCGGGTCGGAGAGGAGCGAGCCGCCGAACTCGCTCTGCTCGTCGCAGAAGACGACCCGCGCGCCCGTCCGTGCGGCCCCCCGCGCCGCCATCAGGCCGGCCGGACCGCCGCCGACCACCAGCACGTCGCAGTGGCGGTGGACGTGATCGTAGGTTTCGCCGTCCGGAACCTGCGGGGCGCGGCCCAGCCCCGCCATCCGACGGATCGCCGGCTCGAACAGCCGCTGCCAGGCCCGCTGCGAGGGCATGAAGGTCTTGTAGTAGAAGCCGGCGCCGAGCAGCGGCGCGAACAGGCCGGTCGCGGCACCCAGGTCGCGCTTGAGGCTGGGCCACGCGTTGAGGCTCTGCGCTTCCAGCCCGTCGTAGAGTTCGGCGACGGTGGCGCGCACATTGGGTTCGGCATACTCGCCGCGTCCCAGCCGGACGAGCGCGTTGGGCTCCTCGGCGCCGGCCGAGACGATCCCGCGCGGACGGTGATATTTGAACGATCGCGCGACGGTGCGGACACCGCTGGCGAGCAGCGCGGACGCCAGCGTGTCGCCGGGATAGCCGTTCATCTCGACGCCGTCGAAGCGGAAGCGGATGCGCCGGCCCCGATCGATGCGGCCGCCATGCGGGAGGCGGAAGCCGCTCATGCGTCGTCGCTTCCGGGCGTGGCGCCGGCGCGCGGAGCGCCGATCGGCTGGCCGGGCGGGGCCGATCCGGCGATCGCATGGCTGACGGTGTCGCGTTCGACATCGAACCAGCGGCGGCAGCCGTGCACATGGACCCAGCGCTCGCGCAGTCGGCCTCGCGGATTGTCGCGCAGGAAGAGGTAATCGGCCCATTGCGCGTCGGACACGGCCTCGGGCGTCTGCGGCCGGCGGATGCCCGCTTC
>JBKBLL010000307.1:0-3678 GCA_046296375.1 Alphaproteobacteria bacterium
CGGGCCCGTCGGGGTGCGGGCGCCGGCGACCAGGGCGGCGCTGACCGGCGGTCGCTGCGGGCCGACGGCGGTTCCTGCGGCCTGGCGGCGTGCCGGGTCGGCACCGGGGCGGCAGCCGGGGTGCGGCGGGCCGCGTTCGTCGTCCACCGGCGCGCTTTCCGCCCGGCAGGAGGACGGATGGGACATGAGGGCCGGGGCGCCGGGATCGCCGTCGTCGGGCACGGCGAGCGGGACATCGGTCGCGCCCGGACGTGCCGGCATCGCGCCCGCGCCCGCACCGAGCGCCATCGGGGCCGCCATCAGGACCGCCACCAGCAGCAGCCGCGTCACGAGGCCGAGAGGCGATCGCGCGACACCTCCCCACCCGGCGACTGCCGAGGCGACGGCGGGTGACGGGCGGCGACCTTGCGAGGCCATCTGCGTCGGGCTCCCGAGGCTTCGCGAAGCCCCGATCATCGCAGTTGGTGACGCCGCGGCGACGCTCCAAGCACTTTACGGGACCGGGCGTCGGCCGGCGTTGCAGCCTCCCGACCAAGCTGATACCAAGACCGCCATGCAGCAGCCGGTCCGAATAGCACCGTCCATCCTGTCGGCCGACTTCGCGCGTCTCGGCGAGGAGGTCCGCGCCATCGACGCGGCGGGTGCCGACTGGGTTCATGTCGACGTGATGGACGGGCACTTCGTCCCGAACATCACCATCGGCCCGGCGGTCGTGAAGGCGCTGCGTCCGCACACGAGCCTGCCGCTCGACGTGCATCTGATGATCGCGCCGGTCGACGCCTTCATCGACGCGTTCGCCGACGCCGGCGCCAACGTGCTGACGGTGCATCCCGAGGCGGGGCCGCATGTGCATCGGACCATCCAGCGCATCCGCCAGCGCGGTATGCGCGCGGGGATCGCCCTGAACCCGGCCACGCCGCCCGAAGCCGTCGATTATCTCCTGGACGAGATCGACCTCGTCCTGGTGATGAGCGTCAATCCCGGCTTCGGCGGCCAGTCCTTCATCGATTCGCAGCTGCGCAAGATCGAGACGCTGCGCCGGCGCATCGACGCCGGCGGCCGCGCGGTCGACCTGCAGGTGGACGGCGGCGTCGACGCCGCGACCGCGCCGCAGGCCATCGCCGCCGGTGCCGACGTCCTGGTCGCGGGCACGGCGGTGTTCCGCGACGGCCCGTCCGGCTATGCCGGAAACATCGGGCGGCTGCGCGGCGAAAAGCGGTGACGATGGCGAGCCTGCAGTACGGTGGCGGCTCGGCATGGCAGGCGCTCAAGCGCCACTTCCTGGCCAGCCCGCTTTACGGCCTGACACTGGCGGGCGCCGCGCCGCGCGAACTTCGCATGGTACCCCGCGATCCCTGGCCGGGCGAGTCGGTCCGGGGCGAGGAACTGTTGCGCGACGAGGCGAATGTCGGGGCGGCGTTCCGCCGCGCGACGGGTGAGACCGACCCCGTCCGGCTCGCCTGGCTGCACGGCTTCGGCTGGCTGCGCGACCTGCGCGCCGTGGGCGGCGACGAGGCGCGCCGCGCCGCGCGCGACCTGGTGGCGATCTGGATCCTCGAGCACGAGCGCTGGAGCGAGGTGCCCTGGCGGCCGGACGTGACCGGTTCGCGGATCACCGCCTGGCTGGGCAATCACGACTTCTTCGCGGCCAGCGCCGACGACTTCTTCCGCGGAGAACTGCGCCAGAGCCTCGCCCGGCAGGCGCGCCACCTGACCCGTGCCATCCGCCGCAGTCCGGCGGGCGCGGCGCGGCTGGCAGCGATCCACGGCCTGCTGGCGGCCGGGGTCGCCTTCCCGGACGGCGAGAGGCGGCTCACCCAGGCCCTGAAGCTTCTGGTTCGCGAACTGCCTTTGCAGGTGCTGCCGGACGGCGGCCATGTCGAGCGCAGCCCGCGTCTCCAGCTGGAGGTGCTGCGGCGCCTGATCGAGATCCGCACCATGCTGCGCGCCGGGCGGCGCGAGGTGCCGGAGGCGCTCGACGTCGCGATCGAGCGCATGGCGCCGATGCTGCGCTTCTTCCGCCACGGCGACGGCGGGCTCGCGCTCTTCAACGACAGCCTGGAGGAGGAGGGCTGGGCGATCGACCTGGTCCTGACCCAGGCCGACGCCAAGGGCCGGCCGGGCGTCAGCGCACCCGAAACCGGCTTCGAGCGCCTGGTCGCCAACCGCACCATCGTCGTCATGGACGCCGGCCCGCCGCCGCCACCCGGGCTGGACGCCACGGCCCATGCCGGCACGCTGGCGTTCGAGATGAGCGTCGGCAAGGAACGGATGATCGTGAACTGCGGCGTGAACCGGCTTGGCGGGACCGCCTGGCGGCAGGCGCAGCGCGCGACGGCGGCGCACTCGACCGTCACCGTGGCCGATACGAGTTCCGCGGAAGCGCTTCCCGAGGACGGGCTCGGTCGGCGGCCGCACGACGTGACCGTCATGCGCCAGGAGGAGGGCGGCAACATCTGGGTGGAGGCTAGCCAGGACGGCTGGCGCGACACGCACGGCGTGATTCACCGCCGCCGCCTCTGGCTGTCGGTGGCGGGTGACGATTTCCGCGGCGCCGACACGCTGACCGGCGGCGCAGGCACGCCTTTCGCGGTGCGGTTCCACCTGCATCCCAAAGTCACCGCCTCCCTGATACAGGACGGAGCCGCCGTCATGGTCCGGCTGCCGAGCGGGGCCGGCTGGCGTGTGCGCGCCACCGGCGGTCGCATCGGCCTCGCCGAGAGCGTCTATCTCGGCGACCGCGGCGTGCAGAAGCGCACGGAGCAGATCGTCGTCGAGGGGGAGATCGCCCCGGGCGGCAGCCAGGTCAAATGGGCCTTCCAGGCGCTGCCGAAGCGCTAGCCCATCCTCTTCAACCAGCAGGCGGGACGCCGATGACTAGCCTCGACCTCGTGCCGGTGCGCCGGGCGCTGATTTCCGTTTCCGACAAGGAGGGTCTCGTCGAGCTCGGCCGGGCGCTGGCGGCGCGGGGGGTGGAGATCCTGTCCACCGGCGGTTCGGCCAAGGCGCTCGCCGACGCCGGCGTCGCGGTGAAGGAGGTCTCGGACCATACCGGATTTCCGGAGATGCTGGACGGTCGGGTGAAGACGCTGCACCCGGTGATCCATGGCGGTCTGCTCGGCCGGCGCGACCTCGCCGCCCACAGGGACGCGATGCAGGCGCACGGCATCGCGCCGATCGACCTGCTGGTGGTCAACCTCTACCCGTTCGAGGCGACCGTCGCCGCGGGCCGCGGCTTCGAGGACTGCATCGAGAACATCGATATCGGCGGCCCGGCGCTGATCCGCGGAGCGGCGAAGAACCACGACGCCGTCGCCGTCGTCACCGACACGGCCGACTATGCCGCGCTGACGGCCGAACTTTCGGCGAACGACGGCGCGACCTCGCTCGCCCTGCGCCGGCGCCTAGCCGCTGCCGCCTATGCGCGCACCGCCGCCTACGACGCCGCCATCTCGGGCTGGTTCGCGGGGCAGGTGGGGGAGATTTTCCCACGCCGGATCGCCATTGCCGGCGAACTGCGCCAGACCCTGCGTTATGGCGAGAATCCGCACCAGACGGCGGCCTTCTACACCGCGCCGCGCCTCACCGCCCAGCCGGTACGGGGGCTCGCGACGGCCGAGCAGCTGCAGGGCAAGGAACTCAGCTACAACAATCTCAACGACACGGACGCGGCCTTTG
>JBKBLL010000308.1:0-3678 GCA_046296375.1 Alphaproteobacteria bacterium
GGCCGCCGCCCCCCCCCGGTCCCGGTCGATCTCGACGACGCACACCGTTCCGCCGCGTGCGGCGAGCGCCGCCGTGACCGCGTCGCGCTGGACCAGCGTGTCCTGGTCGTCCGGCGCCGCGCCGGGGCCGACCGCGCCGTGGAGGACGACCGTGCGGCGGGACGCAGACGAGCCCTCACCCACCGGTCCGCCCCCCGAGCATTAGGCCCAGCGACAGCGCGCCCAGGCCGCAGACCGTCAGATAGAGGAGCGAGGCCGGCAGCGTGTAGCGGATGATCGTCCCCTCCCGGCCGAGCAGTCGGACCACCGAGGCCGCCGCGACGACGTTGACCACGCAGATCATGTTGCCGGCGTTGGCGCCCAGCATCTGCGCCGCCAGCACCGTCTCCACCGGCCAGCCGGACGCCTGCGCCACGTTCGTCTGAAGCAGGGCGAACATCATGTTGCTGAAGGTCGCACTGCCCGAGATGAAGGAGCCGAGCCCGCCGACGAAGGGCGCGGCGGCGGGCCAGACGCCGCCCGCCGCATCCGCGGCGATCCGGGCGAGTTCGACGGGCATGCTCTCCAGCCCGGCGGCGTTGACGTCGGAATTGATGAAGATGCGCACCATCGGCACGGCCGCGCCCAGCGCCACGGCGGTCACGCCGACGCGACCCAGCGTCTCCGAAACGGCGTTGCGAAGCACGGAACGGTCTGCACGCTGGAGCAGAGCGGCGCACAGGGCGACGACCAGGAAGACCGTGCCGGGCAGGTGCAGCGGCGCCATGGAGGCGTCGATCGACGTTCCCAATATCCCGCGCCACTCGATCCGGGCACCGGAGAACCAGGCGTGGAACGGCAGGTCCCGCAGGCGGGTCAGTACGAGCAGTACACCGACCAGGAGATAGGGGATCCAGGCGAGCAGGAGCGGCATCGGCGGCATGGGCCGCATCCGCGCGTCCCGCTCCGGAGCTGTCCGCTGCGGGGCCGTCCGCTGCGGGGCCGCTCCCTCCACCACGGCGCCGGAAGTCGGGGCGCCGTGTCCGGGCGCATCGTCGAAATCCCAGACGTGGCGCGGCATCAAAAAGCCACGCCGCGCCGCCGTCACGGCGATCGCCAGCCCGACGAGGGCGCCGAACATGGTCGGGAACTCGGGGCCAAGGAAGGCCGCAACGGCGAGGGCGGGCAGCGTGAAGGCGAACCCGGCGAGCAGGGCGAACGGCCAGACCGCGAAGCCGTCCCGCCAGCCGCGGCGGCCGCCGAAGAAGCGGGTCAGGACCACGCAGATCAGCAGCGGCACGAAGCTGCCGGCGAAGAGGTCGATCGTGACCGCCCGCACCGCGACGGCGCGCAGGAACAGGTCGTAGGGCTGGGCCCCGACCGCGGCCACCGCGGCGGGCGCCAGTTCGCCGCCCTGCATCAGCCCCTGGCCGATGCCGATCAGGACCGGCGTACCCACCGCCCCGAACGAAACCGGGCTGGAATTGGCAATCAGGGCCAGCACAACTGCCGCCATCGGCGGAAAACCCACAGCCACGAGCAGCGGCGCGCAGACCGCGGCGGGCGAGCCGAAGCCGGCGGCCCCTTCCATGAACGCGCCGAACAGCCAGGCGATGATGATCGCCTGGATGCGCCGGTCGGGGGTGACGCGCATGAAGCCCGCCCGGATCGCGTCGAGTGCCCCGGTGCCGTCGACCGTGCGCAGCAGCAGAATGGCCCCGAAGACGATCCACAGTATGGTCGCGGCGACGAACAGCCCCTCGATCGCCGCGGCAGCCACGTGGACCGGCGGTACACGCCACGCCGCCATCGCCAGCGCGGCGGTCGCCGCCAGGCTGATCGGCATCGCGCGCACCGCCGGCATGCGCAGCACGACCAGAAGGCCGAATACCGCGACGATCGGTGTCAATGCCGCCAGGACGGCCAGAGGCCCCACTTCCTTCCTGGTCCCTTCTCGCCCCGGATCGCGTCAGGCCGCGGCACGTGCGCCGGCGCCGATCCGGGCGAGGCACGAATCGAGGATGCGGCCGAGGAGCCTATCGTAGCTCCACCCTGCCAGCCGCGCGAGGATCACCAGGTCGGATTTTTCCGGATTGATGCCGGCGAGCGGATTGACCTCGATGAAGTGCGGCCGGCCCGCCGCATCGGAGCGCAGATCGATCCGGCCGCCGTCGCGGCAGCCCAGCACCCTCCACGCCGCGAGTGCGACCTCCACCGCGCGCCGCGCCTCGTCGTCCTCGGCCAGGCGATAGTCGATCCGGCCTTCGTAGCGCTCCTTGTTGTCGAAGGAATAGCCGTGCGCCTCGGCGGTCGGGCCGAACAGGATCTCCATGGCGCCCACGGCCTCGGCGGCGCGTCCCGTGCCGACGATGCCCACCGTGAACTCGCGTCCCGGCAGGAAAGTTTCGACCAGGGCGGGCTGGCCGTAGCGGGCGATCGTCCGCCGGCAGGCGGCTGCGAGTGCCTCCGCCGTGCCCACGCGCGACGCGGCGGTGACGCCTTTGCCGGTCCCTTCCGCCACCGGCTTCACGAACAGCGGGAAGGGCAGCCGAACCGCGGCCAGGTCGGCCTCCTCGCCGACCACGGCGAAGTCGGCCGTGGGGACGCCGGCGTCGCGCACGACCCTCTTGGTCATGCCCTTGTCGAGCGTGAGCGCCAGCACCATGGGATCGGAGAAGGTATAGGGCACCCGCCATGCGTCGAGCAGGGCCGGGACCTGCGCCTCCCGGCCGGGCCCGTGCATCCCCTCGGCGATGTTGAAGACGAGGTCCCAGCGCTCGCCGGCCACGAGCCGCGCCGCCAGCGTACGCACATGGCCGATCCGATCGACAGTCCAGCCGCGGGCCGCCAGGACCGATTCGATCCCGTCGATGGTGACGGGGGAATCGAACTCCGCCGTCTCCTCTTCCGACCAGCCCTCGGCCAGGTAGACGTCGCGCAGGTCGTAGGTGATGCCGACGCGCATCACGGTCCCTCCGGCGCGAAGCCACGGTCCGCGCCCAGGCGTCCGCCGGGGTCGGGATAGCGGAAGAGGCCCCCCTCGAAATTGCGCAGCAGCAGGTCGTCGCCGTCCCGTCCCACCACCGCGTCGGGTAGGAGCGGGATCTTGCCGCCGCCTCCCGGCGCGTCGATCACATAGGTGGGAACGGCGTAGCCGGTGGTATGGCCGCGCAGGCCGGCCACGATCTCCAGCCCCTTCTCGACGGTGGTGCGGAAATGCGCCGACCCCGTAATCGGATCGCACTGATAGATGTAGTATGGCTTCACGCGCCGCGTCAGCAGCCCGTGCATCAGCCTTTTCATGACGTTCACGTCGTCGTTGATGCCCTTCAGCAGCACGGTCTGGCTGCCGAGCGGGATGCCTGCATCGGCGAGCCGATCGCAGGCCTCGGTCACCTCGGGCGTCAGTTCGGTCGGGTGGGTGAAGTGCAGGCTGAGCCAGACGCGGTGCCGGCGCAGCATGCGCGCCAGATCCTTGGTCACGCGCATCGGCAGGACTACCGGCACCTTGGAGCCGAGCCGGACGAACTCGATGTGCGGGATCGCACGCAGGCGCGACAGCAGCCAGTCGAGCTTGTCGTCATGGATCGTCAGCGGGTCGCCGCCCGACAGCAGGACGTCGCGCACCTCGGTGTGCTCCGCCAGATAGGCCAGCGCCTGCTCCCACTGACGCAGGCTGAAATGGTATTCCCCGCCCGC
>JBKBLL010000309.1:0-3653 GCA_046296375.1 Alphaproteobacteria bacterium
CCAGCGGGCCGCCGGCCCTGGGCCGGCCGGTCTCGGTCACTAGCCGGCCCAACTCCTCGCGCAGTCCGGCCAGGACCTTGCGGGCCCGCTCGCCGCCGACGAGGGTGCCGACTTCCTCCTGGATCGCGGCGTTGAGGGCGCTGGTCGCCGCCTCGGAAGGCTCGGGGACGCGGAACGACTGGCCCTGGCCGACCCAGAGGATGCCGAAGGCGGCCTCATCGACCGACCGGCCGCCGCCGAGGACGATGCCGAGCATTTCCCAGACGCGCTCGTCCGCCTCGCGGCCGCGCGCGATCTCGACGCCGCCGCGGGCGAGCGAGGCGGCGGGGCTCTTCACGAAGGATTTGCGTAGGACATAGTCGGCGCCCTCGTGCTCGAAGCCCAGGGTGACGCAGACCGGCAGCGACAGGCCCTCGGTCGCAAGGCTGCGCAGGAACTCGTTCTTCGAATTGTGTCGCTCGAACAGGCAGGCGCGCACGGCACGGAACAGGGTCGACTTGCCCGCCTCGTTGCCGGCGGCGAGGATGTTGACGCCCGGCCCCAGCCCGTCGACCCGGGTGGCGGTGCCGAAGCGGCCGACGCCGTCGACCTCGATCGCGGTGATTCTCATGCCGTGCTCAACCGGCGGACGTCCGCACGAAGAGCTGGACGAGCGCGTCCTCGGCGCGGCGGCGCGCGTCCGCCGGCCGTGCCGCATCGTCGGCCGCCGCCTTCAGGCGTTCCGCCGCCAGGCGCAGGACGCCGCCGAAATCGATCGCTTCCAGGTCGGCGTCGGTCGGCCGCACCAGCAGGCCGGCATCGTCGACGTCGAGGTGGAACAGTGCGGCGGCGAGGCCGAGCAGGCAGCGGTCGAGTGCCGCCCGGCCGGCGACGGGCAGGGTGCCCGCCAGGCGAAGGCGCATGATCGCGCAGGACGGCTCGGGCAGGGCGCGCAGCCGCGCCTCCATGTCGGGCAGGTCGGTCGTATCGGCCAGCTGCACCCGACGGTCGACCCACTGGTGCGTGCCGACCACATGCGGCGTCACGGTCGGCGGCGCGCCGGGGCCGGCGATGTCGACGAGGAGCGCCTGGCCCTCCTCCTGGCTGCCGGCGCGGTCGGGCTCCGGCGTGCCGGCGTACCAGAGGTGCGGGCCGATCCGCACGGTGCGGTGCCAGTCGCCGAGCGCGAGATAGGCGAGGCCGGCGCGTTCCGTCCGCGCCGGGGCGATCGGGTTCGACGCCTCGCCTTCCGTGCCGAAGCCCTGGACCGAGCCGTGGGCGAGGCCGATGCGCAAGGCGCCCGGCGGCGTCTCGGCGCGGTCCATCCACTCGGTGAGGTCGCCGCCCTCGCTCTTGCGCGTCAGCGGTGCGGGCAGCAGCACCGCACCGTCGCCCAGCGGTGCCGGCTCGGGCGTCAGGTGCAGGCGGACATTGTCCGGCACGCCCGCCTCGCGCACCCGGTCCCAGACGCCCTTCGGCCGGTGCGGGTCATGGTTACCGGGGATCAGGTGCCAGGTGACGCCGGGGAAGCGCCGCATGCGCTCCAGCGGCTCCAGCAGGGTCTTCGGCTGCGGCGATTCGGTATCGTAGACGTCGCCCGCCACCAGCACGTGCGCCGCCCCCTCTCGCTGCGCCAGCTGCCCGATCTTCTCGATCGCCGCCAGCCGCGCGAGGCGCAGCGCCGCATCCCTGTCGCCGAACTGCCGGAACGGCCGGCCGATCTGCCAGTCTGCGGTGTGGACGAAGCGCATGGGGATCCGAAGCGGCGATGCGGAGCGACCAGCCTAACCCAGGCGGCGGGAGGCGCAACCGTGTCGGGGGGAACCGTGTCGGGGCGGCGGCCTATGGGGGAAGGGGTTTCATACCTTTTCATACCGGTTTGTGGATTCGATGCAGCAATGTATCGGCGACGACGCGAACAGTTTCACGAGGGACCTCGCTTCCGCCCGGCGGACGGGCCGTGCGTCCTGCGGCGCGGACCGCTTTCCAGGCGTGGCACGGCCCCCTGCGCCGCACCGAGATCCTCGTCATGCTGGTCCCGCTCGATGCGGTCGATCCGGTGCAGGACGGAACCGGGATCGATGTAGAGAAGTTGGCGGTCGTCGAGACCGAGCAGGTCGATGCGCTGGCGCAGGTCGGCGGCGAGCGACCCGCCGGCCTGGTCGACCGCTTCGGGATCGGCGGCCGGGTCCCACTTCTGGCGCACATAGGCCTGAACGAGCCGTCCCTGCGCCTCGGCGTCGTCGGGCAGGGCAGCCCCATGAGCGTCCGTGACGGAGCTTTGCCGGGTCATGCGGCTTCGGTCGCGGCGCCGAGGATCTTGGAATGGATCGCCAGGGCCCGTGCGAAGGCCGGACGAAGCGCCCAGATGCCGCCTTGTGTCTCCGTGTCCTCCGTCGTCATGACGACGAGGAGCGGCACGAGCTTGCGGGGAAGGCTTGGATCCTTCGGCTTGAACGACAGGAACGCGCCGATCAGGCGGCCCAGGCGGCCGTACTCGGTGGCGACCATCTCAACCGACCCGCATCGGGTGATCGCGTCCAACCCGGACAGGGACGCCGTATGGCCGGGGCGGGCGATGTGCGCCCGGAGAAGGGATCGCTGGCGGCTCGACAGGTCCGGGCCGACGGCATGGAGGGCCTCGGCATATTCCGCCTGCGAGGGGGCATCCTCCCGGGCCTCCATGAAGGCCTGCAGCCGTGCGTCGAGGCGGGCCTCCAGGGCTTGGACCGCCTGCTCGACCGTGTCGCCGCCGACCGACTCCACGATCTGCGAGCCCGCGAACGCCCGCGCCTCGCAGGTTCCGTTCCACGCGCCGGCCACGAGGCGGTAGCGGCCGTAGGGCCTGTCGATCCGCACGGCAGAGCGTGGTTTCACGGTTGTTTGTTTCATCGGGTCCGTCTCGCCTCACTTGGTTGTGTTCGTTTTTCCGCCAGTCGCAGCCGGATCTGCCGGATCTGCGCCTTCAGGTCTCCCTCTCCGACGGTGGCGAGCAGCGGCGCGAGGCGCCGCACCTCGTCCGTCGAGGCGTCCGGTCGCGCGCGCAGGCCGCGTTCCAGAAGCCTGCTGCGACTGATCATCTCTGCGGCCATGGCCCGTCTCCTCTACTGTTCGTCGGGTCGATGTGCGTGCCGATTGAACCGGTCAATACCTCGCGGATCGATCTACCGGATCGAAATCTCAATCGGTCAATGACGTTGACGGACATTCTCTGAAAACAACTTGTCATCGTCGGTGAATATTTCTGGGAACATCGCGCGGATCATCTCTTCATCGGCCTTGTCGTCGACCTCGATAGTGACATTTGCGCCGTCGCGTAGAATGCGGTAGGGTCCGCGCGCAAATGTCTCGATATACTTGGTAATCGCGTCGATCGTCTCTGCACTGAATATCCTCGACGTCGTCATGCGGCACCTTACCCTTCATACCTCCTCGCCCGCCGACGAAACGGGGACGAACTTCTGCGGGTCGCTCAAATCGGAAGCGTCTACGACTAGGCACCGCTGATTGTCGGCCGACCGCAGGACCGGCGAACCGCCGGTCTCCGAGGGCGCCCGCAGATGCCAGACGACGCGCCAGACGGAGCCATCCGCGCGTGACTGAAAAAATCGTCGGATCGGGCTCATTCTCTCCTTCGGCGTTCGGCGCCCATGACGACGGCGCGCCCGAGAGCG
>JBKBLL010000310.1:0-3596 GCA_046296375.1 Alphaproteobacteria bacterium
TGCTGGACCAAAGCAGCGCAACGCGCATCTGACAAGGACAACGCGCCGCGGGCCGATCTATTCCCTAGAAATCGACGCGATCGCAAAAATGAGCGCGATCCGGCGGCTGGCGTCTCGTCGGAGCGCGGGCGTCTCGCCCGCCCCTTTTCCCTTCACGCACGCCGTCCGGAGGAGGGCGGGCGGGACGCCCGCGCTCCGGGGCGGTGCCGCCCGATCAGGCGGGCGTGAAGCAGGGGACCGGGGGGCCGCCGTCGGTGGGCTTGAAGACGAGCTTCACCTTCTGGCCGACCTTGATGCTGTCGAAGTCGCAGTCGACGATGTTGGTCATCATCGTCGTGCCCTCGTCGAGCGTGACGTAGGCGATGCAGTACTGCTCCGGCGTGCGCCGCATGACGCTGTAGGAGTAGATCGTGCCCTTGCCCGACACCTCGACCAGCTCGGTGTTGTCGCTGAGCGTGAAGGGCGAGAGCGCGCGCGGGTACCAGTAGAGCTTGCCCGTGTCGTTGCACTTGCCGACCGTGAACTTGCCGGCGGCGCAATTGTCCCAGAACTGCTTGGTTTCCGGGTTCGGCTCGGGCGCCGGGATCTTCCTCTCGGCCATGGTGCTCACTCCCTCTCGAGGATGACGGTGGCGCTGCCGTGGCGGGTGCCGAGCGAGCCGCCCGTGCCGTGCGCCAGAACGAGATCGCAGTTGGGGACCTGCACCTTCGGATGCGCCTCGCCGCGGGCCTGCCGGACCGCTTCCAGCACCTTGGTCAGACCGCCGCGGTTCGACGGGTGGTTGTTGCAGAGCCCGCCGCCGTCGGTGTTGAACGGCAGCTTGCCGACGCCGGAGATCAGGTTGCCGTCGGAGACGAACTTGCCGCCCTGGCCCTTCTCGCAGAAGCCCAGATCTTCCAGCTGCATCAGCACGGTGATGGTGAAGCTGTCGTAGATCGACGCGTACTTGATGTCCGCCGGCTTGACGCCGGCCTCGGCGAAGGCCGTCGCACCCGACCAGCGCGCGCCGGAATACGTCAGGTCGATCTGGCCGCCCATCTGGTTCTTCGGGGCTTCGCCGGAGCCGACGATCTTCACCAGCGGCCGCTTCAGGCTCTTCGCGACCTCCGGTGCCACGACGACGATGGCGCCGCCGCCGTCGGAGATGACGCAGCAGTCGAGCCGGTGCAGCGGGTCGGAGATCATGGGCGAGTTCACCACGTCCTCGATCGTCACGACCTTCTTCAGCATCGCATGCTCGTTGTACTGGGCATGGTGCGACGCCGCGACCTTGATCCAGGCGAGCTGCTCGCTGGTCGTGCCGTACTCGTACATGTGGCGCGTGGCGCACATGGCGTACATGTTCACGACGGCCGGGCCGAACGGAAACTCGAACTGCACGTCGGGGGCGAGCTGGTTGTAGATGCGCGGCGCGGTGCCGGTCGCCATGCCCTCGGCGTTCGGCCGGCCGGCCAGCGTGATCAGCGCCACCTTGCACTTGCCCGCGGCGATCGCCTGGGCGGCGTGGCCGACGTGCAGCACGTAGGACGATCCGCCGGTGTCGGTCGAATCCATGTGCCGGCAGTTCTTCAGGCCGAGATAGTCGACCATGGAGAGCGGGCCGAGGCCGGGCGCGTCGCCGGCGCAGTAATAGGCGTCGACGTCGTCGACCGTCAGCCCGGCGTCCTTCAGCGCGCCCGCCGCCACCTCGGCGTGGAGCTGCGCCAGCGACTTGTCGACGGCCTTGCGCGTGGGATGCTCGTAGATCCCCGCTATATAGGCCTTGCCTTTGATGCTCATGGCGAGTCCGCCACCTCTCGGTTTCGTGATTGAGGTGGCCGCAGGGTAGGGGCCTCGATTTGTCCTGACAAGGCCGATGGGCCGCACGAAGGTGGCCCGACGGGGTGGCCCGACGAGAGCCGGCCGACCGGGGGCGTGCCGCCGCGTCAGGCGCGCGGCGTGCGGCGCATGCGCTTGATCACGGCGCTGGCCACGGCGACGGGGCGGCTCTCGGCGCCGTCCGGCCCGCCTTCGTGCGCGCGCAGGGTGCAGCGCGCGAACACCAGGCTGCCGGTGCGGCGCACGATCTCGGGCCGCGCCACCAGCACGTCGCCCTCGACGGCGCCCCCGGCATAGTCGGTGGTCAGCGACACGGTGACGGCGCGCTCGTCCGAATGGCCGATCACCGCCAGCCAGCAGACGGCGAGGTCGGCCATGGTCGCCAGCAGGCCGCCATGCACGACGCCGGAGCCGTTGCAGTGCTTGCGCTCGGTCCAGAGCACCAGCGTGCCGTCGGGTTCGGCGACATCCGGCACCCAGAACGGCCCGGCGCCGACCTCATAGGGGTCGTCCGGATAGGGAATGCGGAAGCCGGAACGGTGGGCGGGCGTCGCGCTGGTCAAGGGGAACTCCTCGGCTCTGGCAGTCGGGGGGGGCAGTCGTGCGGCGGCGGGACGGGCGGCGCGGGAGACAAGCACGAACCGCGCCGCGAGAAAAGTCGGTGAAAGCGGACGGGTGCACCTGTCGGTCCGCCGCCGCGCGACCGATCGGGCTTGCCCCGGGGTACCCGCGGTGCTTGAGTTCCCGTCAGGGGGCGTCAGACCAGGGAGAGCCGATGGACCCGCAGGACATCGAGGCGCGCATGTCCCTCCTCCTCACCGAGATGGAGGGCGAGCAGGGCGACCGGCACGAGATCTGGCAGCGCCTGAAGCAGATCCTGGACGGCATGCGCGCCTTCGGCATGCCGCTGCCCGAGGATCTGGTGCGGCTGGAGGACGAACTGGAGCGCGAGTTCGGCCCGCCCGTCGCCTTCGATCCGGAGCCCGACGACGGCGAGCCAGGCTGATGTTGTGATGGGGCTGGACGACGGCGGATGAACGATCCCATATCCCGACGGAAGAAGGGCGCCATGCGACCTGAGGCCCACGCCTGAAGCGCAACCCGAAGGAGGGAGTCGCGAGATGATGCCGACCGCTCGATCCGCCCACTACCATCCGTCCCGGGAAGCGCCGGTGAAATGGCCGCCGGACCCGATCGAACCTACGAAGAAGTAGGCGCGGTCTTCTCCGCCGGCAGCGGATGCTCGGTCCGGTAGTCGACGATCTCCTTTAGGAGCCAGATGGCGTTATCGCACATCCGCTGCTGGTGCGAGCCGGTGCGCATGCCTTCCATGTGATCGAGGAAGACCTCGCGGAAGTCGTTGAGCGGCCCCTCGATCAGGTGGAAGACGTCGTCCATCGACAGATAGCGCTTGCGCGCCAGCAGGCCGATGTCCTCGAGGAAGATCAGGAAGTCGATGAAGCTCGCGCGCTGCTCCGGAGCGAGCGCGACGATCTCGCGGGAGGCGAATTCGCCGAGCGGCATGCCGTTCCCATGCAGGCGATGCCGCTTGACGATCCTGTGGCGCAACTGGCCGCCGAAGACCATCTCGGACGATCCGATTTTGTCGACGAGCCGCATGTAAACGGCGGCCTGGGCCGCCTTGGTCGAGATATCATTCTGCCGGCGGCTGTGGTCGGCCTGGGAGCGGGCGAAGCGCAGCGCCAGGATCGCTACCAGGACGAGCCCCAGATTGGCGAGGAAGTAGAGCAGTTCGATCACGTTGCGCAGCGTGTTGT
>JBKBLL010000311.1:0-3594 GCA_046296375.1 Alphaproteobacteria bacterium
CGAACGGGGTGACGATGACCGTCCGCCGTGCCGTCACCGCACTGGCCGCCCTCTGGCTGGGCCTGACACTGGGCATGCAGATCGGCCCGACCGCTCCGCGCGCGGTCGCGCATCCGCACATCTGGATCGACGCCACCGTCGGCGTCGTCGCGCGCGAAGGCCGCGTCCAGGAACTCGCCGTCGTCTGGAAGTTCGATCCGCTGTTCAGCGCCATGGTGGTCGCCGACTTCGACCGAAACCGCAACGGCCGGCTCGACCCTGACGAGGTCGACGAGCTGGCGGCGCTGACGGTGCCGTCGATCGCGGAGTTCGACTATTTCACACATCTGCGCGTCGATGACGAAAAGATCAAAATCGACGATGTCAAGGGTTTCCGCATCGAAGTGCGCGACCGTATTCTCTACTACTCCTTCGTGGTCCCGGTGGAGCCGCCGGTCGACCCACGCACGACCGAAATTTCCTTTTCCGTGTTCGACCAGAGCTACTATACCGACTTGAACCTGGAGCGGGACGGCGCCATCCGGCTGATGGGCGACTGGGCTCCGGGCTGCCGGACCGACCAGACGGAAGACTTGGCCAACCCGATCTATTTCGGGCTGGTCTTCCCGATCCGCCATGTCGTCAGGTGCGACTGACCGTGCGTTTCATCCTCTGCCTTCTCATTCTGCTCGGCTCTGCGCTGGCGTCCCCGGTCGCGGCCAGCCCGTTCCCTTCGGCCCCGACCGACCGCGGCGCCGCCTCGTCCCTCGGCGTGCGCGCGACCGAAGCGCCACCGAGCGCGGAGGCGCCCGGCTTCGTCACGCGCACACTGCTCCGCATCCGGCAGATGCAGGCTTCGCTCCACCGCGATCTCGCCGGCCGGGCGGGCGACGTGGCCGCCACCGGGAGTCCGGCCGCGCTGATGGCACTGATGGGCGTCGGCTTCGTCTACGGCATCTTCCACGCCGCCGGTCCCGGCCACGGCAAGGCCGTCATCAGCGCCTATCTGCTGGCCAATGTGGCGCGAATCCGGCGCGGCCTTCTGCTCGCCTGGGCCGCCTCGGCGGCACAGGCCGCGACCGCGATCGCGCTGGTCGGGGTCCTCGCCGTGCTGCTCAGCATCGGCCATTTCCAGACGTCGCGCAGCGTCTGGTACCTGGAGATGGCGAGCTATCTGCTGCTCGTCCTGGTCGGACTGTGGCTGCTGCGCGCGGTCGTGCGCGGCGAGGGCTGCGGGCACGACCATCACGGCCATGAGCATCATGGCCATGGCCACCACGGCCATGATCAACGCGGCCAAGGCCACCATCATCACGACCACGACCACCATCATCAGCACGCCCACCACCGGCCGGCGCGGCCGGCCGACGGCGTGCGCGGCTTCGTCGGCATGGTGGCGGCGATCGGCGTGCGGCCGTGCAGCGGCGCGGTGATCCTCCTGCTGTTCAGTCTCGCTCAGGGCGTGTTCCTGGCGGGCGTCGCCGGCACGCTGGCGATGGCCGTCGGCACCGCGATCACCGTTTCGGCGCTCGCCCTGCTCAGCGTCGCCGCACGGCGTGCCGCGCTCTCCGTCGCCGGCGACGGTGTCTGGTACGGACGCATCCACACCGGCCTCGCCGTCGGCGGCGCGCTGGCGATCACCCTGCTCGGCGTCCTGTTGTTCGCGGCCGGGCTGACCGGCGGCCAGCAGTCCCTCTGAAACGGCCCTCAGGCGGGAAGGATCCGATCGGCCGCCCGCCCGCCAGCAACGGCCATCACGGAGCGACGCGTTCGGCAACGCCGCCTCCCGGCCGCGAACCGCGCCGGCAGGCTGGACGCGACGGGAACGCTTTGCCATAGTCCGCCGCGCTTTCGGAAGGCATGCAGGACACTCGTCGATGGCATCGATCGGTACCCGCCTGCTCACTTGGTGGAAGGGTGAGTATGTCGGCACGGACGAGTCGGGCAACCGCTACTATCAGGAGCGGGGCAGGCAGTATCGCGCGTGGCGCCGGCGGCGCTGGGTGGTCTATGACGGCGAGGTCGAGGCCTCCCGCGTGCCGCCGGAGTGGCACGCCTGGCTGCACCACACCATGAACGACGTGCCGAAGGCGGACCGCCCGCGGCGCCCCTGGCAGAAGCCGCACCAGCCCAACATGACCGGTACCGCAGGGGCCTACCGGCCGGCGGGACACGACTATTCCGGCGGGCGGCGCGCGCGCGCCACCGGCGACTACGAGCCCTGGACCCCCGGATGATCCGCCCGCAGCTTCCCCGCGTCCGGCATGCCGCAGCGGGCTGCCCGGGCCGGCCGCGCGGGAGGAGATGAGCGATGCGACGCAATGTCTTCGAGACCGTGATCGGGGCCCTGGTGCTGCTGGTCGCCGCCTGGTTCCTTTATTTCTCCTACACCCGTTCCGGCGTCCGCGACATCTCGGGCTACGAAGTCCTGGCCAAGTTCGACCGGATCGACGGCATCGAGTCGGGCAGCGACGTACGCATGTCCGGGATCAAGATCGGTACGGTGACCCGCCAGGAACTGGACCCGGAGACGTATCTCGCCGTGGTGCGGATGCAGATCGACCCGCGCATCCGTCTGCCGACCGACAGTTCGGCCGAAATCGCCAGCGCCGGGCTTCTCGGCAGCCGCTATCTGGCGCTCGTTCCCGGCGGTTCGGAGCGGATGCTGGAGCCGGGTGGCGAGATCCGCTTCACGCAGTCCGCCGTCAGCCTGGAGCACCTCATCGGCCGGTTCATGTTCAGCGACTCCGGCGACGGGGCGGCCAAGCCGAACTGACCGTCCCGTCCGACGCCGGCGCTGCGCGCCGCTGCCTCAGCCGGGTGCCGGCATGTGGAAAACGTTGAGCTTGTTGCCGTCCGGATCGCGGAAATAGCCGCCATAGAAGCCGCCTTCGCCACGCGGACCGGCGGCGCCCTCGTCCCGGGCGCCGAGCGCGAGCGCCTGGGCGTAGACCCTGTCGACCATCTCCCGGCTGTCTGCCTGGAACGCCACCATGACGCCGTTGCCGACCGTCGCGGGCTTGCCGTCGAACGGCTTGGTCAGGGCGACACCGCACGCGTCCGCCTTTCCCCAGGCGATGAAGGTGTCGAACTCCATGAAACGGCCGACGCCGAACTCGGCGCACAGCGCGTCGTAGAAGGCCGCGGCACGGGCGAGATCGCTCGTCCCGAGCGTGATATACCCGATCATATCTGTTCTCCAAATGTTCCAACAACGCGACGATAGCGCACGCTGCGTTGGTTGCAAGGAACGGCGGAGCGAAGGCCGCCGGCGGGCCTTCCCCGAAAGGCCCCGTCCCTGCCGGCGAAGGAAACCGCCGGCGACGGCGGGTGCCGCGACCCTACCAGTAACGGCCGGACGCGCCGATCGCGACGGTCAGCAGGCCGAGCCCGAGATTGATGCCGACGATCAACCGGATCTGCTCGATCTGGGCGCCGGCGGTCTTCACGTCGCCGCCGTCCAGGGCGCGGCGCAGGCGGCGGAACGGGGCGAACCAGAGGTGCAGGAACAGCGCCATCATCAGCAGGCCCGTCGCCTGCATGACGTGGATGTAGACGCCGGCGCCGCCGAACCCGCCCATCACCGCGAAGACGATCCAGTAGCCGGTCACGAGC
>JBKBLL010000312.1:0-3588 GCA_046296375.1 Alphaproteobacteria bacterium
CGCGGTCATGTCCAGCCCTGCTCCGCCGCCAGCCGACGCACGGCTTCGCGCGCGGTCGCGGCATCGTCGAAGGGGAGGGTGCGGCTGCCGACGATCTGGCCCTGCTCGTGGCCCTTGCCGGCGAGCAGGAGCACGTCGCCGGCGCGGAGTTCGGAGACGGCCGCCGTGATGGCGGTCGCGCGGTCGCCGATCTCCTGGGCACCCGGGCAGGCCGACAGGATGGCCCAGCGGATGGCGGCGGGATCCTCGGAGCGCGGATTGTCGTCGGTCACCACCACCTTGTCGGCGTGCTTGGCGGCTACGGCACCCATGATCGGGCGCTTGCCGGGGTCGCGGTCGCCGCCGCAGCCGAAGACCAGGACGAGCCTGCGGCGGGTGTGCGGTCGCAGCGCCTCGATCGCATTGGCGAGTGCGTCCGGCGTGTGGGCGTAGTCGACGAAGACGGCCGCCGCCTCGGGCGTGCGAGCGACCAGTTCCAGCCGGCCCGGCACCCCCTGCAGATGCTCGATGGCCGCGATCGCGTCGTCGGCGTCCTCGCCGCAGGCGACGGCGAGGCCCGCCGCGCAGAGCGCGTTCGCAGCCTGGAAGCCGCCCACCAGAGGCAGGCGCACGCGATGGTTGCGGCCAAAGGCCTTCACGGTCAGGATCTGGCCGTCATGCTCGACCTCGCTGTTTTCCAGGCGCAGCCACAGGCCCTTGCGGCCGTAGGTCACCACCTGCTGGCGCCGCTGGCGGCAGGCCTCGACGACGAGGTCGGAGGTGCTTCCATCGGCGTTGATCAGCGCCGGCGCGCCCGGCGGCAGCAGTTCGCGGAAGAGGCGCAGCTTCGCCTCCAGATAGGCGGGCAGGCTACCGTGATAGTCGAGATGGTCGCGCGAGAAGCTGGTGAAGGCCGCCGCCGTCAGGTGCAGCCCGTCGAGGCGGTACTGGGACAGGCCGTGGCTCGAGGCTTCCAGCGCCATGTGGTCGAGGCCCATGGCGGCCATCTGTGCCACGGTCCGGTAGAGCGTCACGGGGTCCGGCGTGGTCAGCGCCACCGGCGTGGAGAACCCGTCGCCGATCGCGCCCAGCGTGCCGAGGCTGGCGGACGGCCGGCCCAGCCGGCGCCAGATCTGGCGCGTGAAATCGACCACCGAAGACTTGCCGTTGGTGCCGGTGACGGCGACCAGCGTGCGCGGCTGGCGCCCGTAGAACGCCGCCGCCATCAGCGCGAAACGGCGCCGCGGCCGCGAATCCTCGATGAGGGTCGCCCCGCCGAGGTCTTCGCCGGAAACCGCGCCGGGCGGCGCCAGGATGGCGACGGCCCCTCGGCGCACCGCTTCGCCGACGAAACGCGCGCCGTCGGCGCGCGTCCCGGGCAGGGCGGCGAACAGGTATCCCGGGCGGACCTCGCGCGAGTCGCTGGTCAACCCGGCGAAGGTGTCGACGGAGATCGACCCTTCCGGGTCGGTGCTGATGCGCGCGGCGATCATGTCCTCACTGCGTCGCCGTCGCGCGCGCCGAGGCGCTGGCCTCGACGATGCGACGGTCCTGCTGCGGTTCCTGTTTCGGAGCGAGGCCGAGCAGCGGCCCGGCCTGGTTCACGACGGCCCGGACGACGGGCGCCGCGACCCAGCCGCCCGTCGCATAGCCGAAGGTTTCCCTTGTCCCCTTCGGCTCATCGAGCATCACGAGTATGACGAATTTCGGGTCGTCGATGGGGAAGGCGCCGACGAAGGAGGAGATCAGGGATTTGCGCTTGTAGCCGCGCCCGCCCACCTTCTCGGCCGTCCCCGTCTTGCCGCCGACGGGATAGCCCACGCTGTCGGCATTGCGTCCGGTGCCGTTCTCGACGATCTGGCGCATCAGCCCGCGCATCTGCGCGGAGGTCCGTTCGGAAATCACGCGGCGTCCTTCGGGCGGCGCGTCGTTCGGCCGGCGCAGCAGGGTCGCCGCATGCAGCGTGCCGCCGTTGACCAGTGCGGCGACGCCGTTCGCGAGCTGCAGCGGGCTGACTGACAGGCCGTGCCCGAAGGCGATCGTCATCGTGTTGATCTCGCGCCAGGGCGAGGGCACCAGCGGCGCTCCGACTTCCGGCAGTTCCAGGGACGGCGCGTTCAGCATGCCGATCCGCTGCAGGAAGGCGCGTTGGCGCTCGGTCCCGGCGTCGAGCGCCATCTTCACCGAGCCGATGTTGGACGAGTAGACCATGATCTCGGGCACGCTCAGCCAGCGACTCTTGCCGTGGAAATCGCTGATGGTGAAGCGTCCGACCCGGATCGGGTGGGTAGCGTCGTAGCCGCTCTTCAGCGTCGCCGTGCCGGCGTCGAGCGCCATCGCCGCGGTGAACAGCTTGAAGGTCGACCCCATCTCGTAGACGCCGAGCGTGTTGCGATTGAACATCGCGTCCTCGGCGGTGCCGCTGCGGCTGTTCAGGTCGAAGTCGGGCAGCGACACCATCGCGAGGGTCTCGCCGTTGCGGACGTCCAGAATCATTCCGGCCCCGCCCACGGCCGAGAACTTCGCCATGCTGCGCAGGATCTCTTCGCGCAGGATGTGCTGCACGCGGGTGTCGAGGGACAGGCGCAGGGGCTGGCGCGCGTTGATGAGGAGTTCGTCCTGGTACCGCTCGACGCCGGTCAGCCCCTCGTTGTCGGTACCGGTGAAGCCCAGTATGTGCGCCGCGGTCGCGCCTTGCGGATAGATGCGGCGCTCCTCGCGCTGGAAGTAGAGGCCGGGTATGCCGGCATTGTTGATCGTGATCTGCTGGTTCGGGGTCAGCCCGCGGCGCAGCCAGATGAAGGCGCGATCCAGTTCCAGCCGGGCCTTGACCTCGCTCTCGTTGAGTTCGGGAAGCAGCTTCACGATCCGGCGCGCCGCTTCGGCCGGCTCGAACACCCGGCGGACCTCGCGCGGGTTGGCGTAGAGCGACGGCGTCGTCAGGCTGGTCGCCATCAGCACGCCGTTGCGGTCCACGATATCGGCGCGCTTGACCGCCATGCGTTCGTTGATCGCGGAGGCCATGGGCGTGGCGGCCTCCGCCGGGCGCTGCATCGCGAGCTCGACCAGGCGGAACCCGATCGCGCCGAAGGCGAGCACGAACAGCACGCCGCCCAGGACCAGGCGGTTGCGGCCGGTCTCGATGGCGGCCTTCATGCGGCCGTCCATCTGGCCGCGCAGGAAACCGTCGCCCGAGACGACTTCGGGCAGCGGCGCGCGCGCCGCGTCGGCCGCTTCGGCGAAGGGCCAGAGCCTCATCGCGTCCTCCCCTCCATGCGCACCGCGACGCGCTCGGCGGCCGGCGTCGGCGGGGTTCCCTTGGCCACGAGCGGACCGGTCGGCGCGGCGGGCGCGGCGGGGCGGTGCGGCAGGTCGTCGAATTGCACGATCCGGTCGGCGCCGAGCGGGGCGAGGCCGAGATGCGTGGTGCCCAGCTCGCGGATTCGATCGAGCCGGTTGAGATAGGCCCATTCGGCACGCAGGACGTGGGCCGCCTCGCGCGCCTCGGCGATCTCGACCTGCAGGCGCGCCATGGTGGGGGCGGGCGGGGGGCCGGCGGCGGGGGGGAGCGGACGCGCGCGGGCGCCGGCGGCCGCCCGCCGGCCGCCC
>JBKBLL010000313.1:0-3588 GCA_046296375.1 Alphaproteobacteria bacterium
GGACGAGGCGCAGGTGATCGCCTACATGACCCGCGGCCTCGCGGCGGTCGAGCCGGACCGCCTCGCCATCGGCGTGAGTTGGGACCCGGACAACCGGCCGAACAGTCGTGTGTCCATTGATGCGCGCTACCGCTACGATTCGATCCTCACGCCGCTGACGCCGCTGGACGGGATCGTGCTGCGCTCCAGCCGCACGACCGTTATCATCAACTGAGGGTCGCGCCGCGGCCCGGCGGGTGCGATCCGCCTGCGCCGTTCCGCTCGAGAGGCCCCGTTCGATGATCCGGCTCGACGAGATCGACGACCTCGTGCTCGATGGCCGCATCAAGGGCATACCCGACGTGCCGCCATTCCGGCTCGGCGATATCGGCACCAGGCGCTGGAATGTCCTGCGCGGCGACCTGCCCCTGCCGCTGGCCGTGCTGAAGCAGAACGCCCTCGACCGCAACGCCGCCTGGATGGCCGATTTCCTGCGTCGCGCCGGCGGTTTGCGCATCGCGCCGCACGGCAAGACGACGATGAGCCCGCAGATCTTCGCGCGGCAGATCGCCGATGGCGCCTGGGGGATCACCGTGGCGACCGCGCAGCAGTTCCGCGTCTGCCGCCATTTCGGCGTCGGCCGGATCGTCTTCGCCAACCAACTCGTCGACGGCCACGCGATCCGCATGGTGCTGGACGAACTCGCGCGGGACCCGGCCCTGGAGGTCTGGGCGCTGGCCGATTCGGTGGAGGGGGTCGAACGACTGGCCGAGGCTGCGCGGCAGCGCGCCGCCGGCCGGCCGCTCAACCTGCTGCTCGAAGGGGGCATGGCCGGCGGCCGGACGGGCGTGCGCACGCTCGACGAGGCGAAGGCGGTCGCGCGCGCGCTTGCCGCGGCCGCGCCGCACCTCGCCCTGTGCGGGGTAGAGGGCTTCGAGGGGCTGGTGGACGGCCCGGTACACGGGCCGGGTGCGGCCGACGTCAATGCGAAGGTCCAGGACTTCCTCGACTTCCTGGCGGCGATCGCGCGGGCCTGCGCCGCCGAAGACCTGTTCGCACCGGGGCCGGTCGTCGTCTCGGCCGGCGGCTCGGCCTTCTACGACATGGTGGCGGAGACGTTCGGCCGGCTCGACCTCGGGCGCGCGATCATGCCGCTGACGCGCAGTGGCTGCTACATCACGCACGATTCCGCGATGTATGTGCGCGCCTTCGAGCGGCTGCGGGCGCGCGGTGTCGCGGGCCTGCCGAACGGCGCGCCGGAGCCGGCGCTGGAGGTCTGGGCGATGGTCCAGTCGCGGTCGGAGACGGAGAAGGCGATCCTGACTGCCGGCAAGCGCGATCTCTCCCACGATGCCGATCTGCCGGTCCCGGAAACCTGGTTCCGGCCCGGGCGGCACGCCGCACCGCAGCCGCTGCCCGCCGGCCATGCGGTGGTCGGGCTGAACGACCAGCATGCGCATGTGGCGATCCCGGCGGACTCGCCGCTGCGCGTCGGCGATATGGTCTCGCTCGGCATCTCGCACCCCTGCACGACCTTCGACAAATGGCAGGTCATGTGCGTGGTGAACGCCGACTACGACGTCGTCTCCGCCATCCGCACCTTCTTCTGAGGCGCGGCCGCCTTGTCTTCCCCGTCGGCGACCGTCTCCGCGCGGGCGGTGAGGAGCGCCGCACCGACGATCACGGCCGCCCCGATCCAGGTCCAGGCGTCGGGCATCTCGGCGAAGGCGAGGTAGCCGACCGCGGCGGAGCAGGGCAGGCGGATGAAGTCGAAGGGCGTCGTCTGCGACGCGTCGCCGATCTCAAGCGCCCTCTGCACGGCGTACATGTTCGCCGCCGCGAAGGTGCCGAGCAGTGCCAGCCAGCCCCACTCCGCCGGGCTCGGCCAGTGCCAGCCGAACAGGGCGGGCGGCAGCGACAGCGGAATGGCGAGCGCCGACAGGTAGAAGACGGCCGCCTCCGGATTTTCCGT
The DNA here is from genome assembly GCA_046296375.1 of Alphaproteobacteria bacterium. Classification (GTDB taxonomy): domain Bacteria; phylum Pseudomonadota; class Alphaproteobacteria; order JAJUGE01; family JAJUGE01; genus Constrictibacter. Next base: position 1,952 of record JBKBLL010000313.1, read on the forward strand.
CCTCGCCAGCATCTTGCCGGTCACCACGACGGCGGCGAAGGTCGCTGCCGACAGCAGCACGACGAGCGCCACCGGGTCGAAGGCCGCCACGCCCGGGCGCAGGATCACGAGGACGCCCAGGAACCCCACCGCGACCGCCGCCCAGCGCGCCGCCGTCACCCGTTCGCGCAGCAGCCAAATGGCGAGGATGGTGGCGAACAGGGGGGCGGTGAAGCTGAGCGCCGTCGCTTCGGCCAGGGGCAGGGCGGCGACGGCGGCGAAAAGGGCGACGGTGGAGACCACGAACACCGCCGAGCGGAGCGTGTAGAGACCGATCCGGCGCGTATGCAGGGCCCGCGGGCCTATGCGGACCAGCCAGGGCAGCAGCACCAGTGCGGCGAAGACGTTGCGCCAGAAGGAGAGGACGAAGACGTCCATCTGGCCGGACAGGTGGCGCACCGTCCCGACCATCGCGCCGAAGGCAATGGCGGTGACGACCATCCACAGGCCGATCCGGACGGGGGTGGGCAGGGTCATGGGCCTCGGTCGGTCGGGGGGCGCGGCTCTGCGCGCGCACCCTGGAACACCGCGCGGCGCGGAAACGATCCCGGGTGGCGAAGCCGGGCAGGTGACGCCGTCGCCGATCCCGCGCACACTGCGCGCGACCAGCAGTCCGGGCAGTTCGGGAGAGAGAGGCGATGCCGCTTTCGGGTATCAGGGTGATCGACGCGGGCAGTTTCATCGCGGGGCCGGCGGCCGCGACGGTGATGGGCGATTTCGGCGCCGAGGTGATCAAGATCGAGCCGCCGGAGGGCGATTCCTACCGTCGCCTCGGCGACGCGCCGGGCAATCCGACCGCCAAGGACGACTATGCCTGGATCGTGGAGAGCCGGAACAAGCAGAGCGTCGCCCTCGACCTGAAGCAGCCGGCGGCGCGCGAGGTGCTCGCCACCCTGGTGAAGGGCGCGGACGTGTTCCTCACCAACATGCCGCTCAACGTTCGTACGCGTCTCGGCATCCGCTGGGAGGATATCGGGCCGCTCAACGACCGGCTGATCTACGCCTCGCTCTCCGCCTATGGCGAAACCGGCGAGGAGGCCAGCAAGACCGGCTTCGACAGCACGGCCTGGTGGGCGCGCTCCGGCCTCATGGACAATGTCCGCTCCGCGCCCGACGCGCCGCCGGCGCGCTCGCTGCCCGGCATGGGCGACCATGCGACGGCGATGTCGCTGTTCGGCGCCATCATGCTGGCGCTCTACCGGCGCGAGCGGACCGGCAAGGGCGGCCTCGTCTCGACCTCGCTCATGGCGAACGGCGTGTGGTCGAACGCCTTCCTGGCGCAGGCGCGGCTCTGCGGCGCGCCGTTCAGGCGGCGCCCGCGGCGCGAGGAGGCGCTCAACGCGCTGAACAATCTCTACGAGGCGGCCGACGGCCGCTGGTTCATGCTGGCGATGGTCTCAGAGGAGCGGCAGTGGCCGGGGCTGGTCAGGGCGCTCGGCCGGCCGGAACTCGAGCATGATCCGCGCTTCGCCACCAAGCCGGCGCGGATCGAGAACGCCCGCACGCTGGTCGCGGAATTCGACCGCATCTTCGCCGCCCGCGACTATGCCTGGTGGCGGGCGCGCATGGACGAGAACGGCGTCACCTTCGGAAGCATC
>JBKBLL010000314.1:0-3566 GCA_046296375.1 Alphaproteobacteria bacterium
CCGCGCCGCCGGCGCCGGTGATTCCGCCGGCCGCCAGACCGGCGATGCCGACGTCCGCCGCGGGCGCACCCGGTCCCGCGGCGACCTCGATCTCGTCCGACACGTCCGCGTTGCAGGCCTGGGCGCCCAGGACGACCTGGGAGCTGAGGTCTTCGGACGCGAGGCTGAGGGCGTAGCTGGCCACGGCCGCCATCATGCGCGCGTCGCCGGGCGCGATGCAGGCGCCGCCGGCAAGAAGCTCGGCGACCCCGGCCGGGTCGGCGCCCGGGACGATCGCGTCCTGAAGCAGCTTGGCGGTGGCCGCCGGCACGGTCACCGCGGGCCGGTCGCCGATACGCACGCTCACCGATCCGTCGGGCTGGAGGGTGATCAGGGTGACCGCCCCGGCATCGGCCGCCGCCCACGCTACGGCGCCTGCGAGCGCCATACCCGCGGCCCATCCTCTCGTCCGCGACATACCATTCCGCGACATCGCATCCCTCCGGCCAGCGCGATCACGACGCACACAATTTGCCGGAAGTTTGTCACGAATGTCAATACACGTGTGTCATCACAACCTTTATCACCCTCCCGACCGGCACGGACTGCGAATTCCCGCAGACCCCGGGATCGGCTATGCTACCATCCGTCGCGCTGGCACTGCTCGCAGTGTCCCCTGAGAGGATGTCCGCCCGGCGGAGGGGCCAGCGCGTGATATCGGCCGATCTTGACGCATTCATCATGAAGCTGAGGGCCGCCGAGGACCTCGGCGCGATCGCGGCCGTCCTCGAGGACACACTCCGGCACTCCGGATTCGACCGCTACGCCTATCTGCTGATCCACCCGCCCGGCGGTCCCTTCGATCCGGTTTATATCGGCAACTACCCCGAGAGCTGGAGCGAGCACTATATCGCGAACGACTATGTCAACATCGACCCGGTCATGCCCGCCGCCACCGGCGGCATCGTGCCCATCAATTGGCAGGAACTCTACCAACGCCTGCCCTCCCGCAGCGCGCAGCGGCGCGTGCTGGACGAGGCGGTGGATTTCGGCCTGCGCGGCGGCATCACCGTCCCGGTCCACGGGCCCGGCCAGGGCTTCGCGACAATGAACGTCGCCGCCGACGTCCCGGCCGCGCGCTTTGGCGAACTCTGGCTGCACAACCGCCACCTGCTGCATCTGATCGCCCTGTACTGCCACGAGGCCGTCACCCGCGTCGGCACCGGAACCGTCGCGGCGAAGGTGCCGCAGCTCGCGCCGCGCGAGCGCGAGTGCCTGCTCTGGACGGCGCGCGGCAAGACGGCCTGGGAAGTGGCGGCGATCCTTGGCCTGTCGCAGGAAACGGTCGTCCATTATCTCAAGGCGGCGGCGGCCAAGCTGAACGTCCACAACAAGACGCACGCCGTCGTCAAGGCGATCCTGCTCGGCGTGATCGTGCCGTGAGGCCTGCGGGTCAGCCGGCCTCCAGCCCGTAACGGGCCACCACCGACGGCTCCGCGACGCCGGCATGCAGCGTCAGCAGCACGAGATCGGCGTCGCGTCCCCCGCCCGCCGCGATCGCCGCCTCCATGCGCCCCTCTGCCGCCGCGGTCGCCGCCGCGCCGTTCGCCTCCTGGAATGCGTCGCGCCCCGACATGCAATAGGCCAGCAGTGCCGCGGCATCCGGCCAAGCGGCCTCGGCCGCCGGCGGTTGCTCCAGCATGCGCACCGCGGCGATCTTGACCGCGTCCGGCACCAATGCCGGATGCAGGCCGAATCCGCGGATCTCCCGGTCGAAGCGGCGGATGCCGGGCGCACGCCCGAAGAGGCCGAACAGTCTCAGCATGGTCTGGAGGATAGCGCTGCGGGCGCGGAAGGCCAGACGGAAAGCCGAGACGCAAGGCGACCCCACTACGCCGAAACCGCGTCGAACCCGCGTCGAACCCGCTTGACAAACGGGACCCACAGGCCACGTAATGTCAGGACAATTCGAGGCGTGGAAGCCGGTTCTGCCGGCGACACCCGCCCGGAAGGCGGAGGAAACCTGTGCGGCGGGCGCCAGCCCCCGCGCGCATTTCCGCTTCCGCGGGGGGCTCCGCGGAGGGACGGGAGACGGCGCGCATGGGTCAGACTGCCTTCGGCTTCGTGGACTGCGACGTCCACCCGGCCGTTCCGGACATGAAGGTCCTGGTTCCCTATCTCGACGACTACTGGCGCGAGACGGTCGTCACGCGCGGTATCGACGGCCTTGACCTGTCGTCCTATCCGCCGGGCGCGCCGGCGGCGGCACGTCCGGACTGGCGCTCCGCATCCGGCGGGCCGGAAGCCGATCTCGAGCTGATGCGCACCCGGCTCCTCGGGCCGTTCGACACGCGCTACGCCATCCTCAACTGCCTGCACGGCGCGCTCGCCCTATTCAACGCCGACCTCGCCGCCGCCCTGACGCGGGCCGTCAACGACTGGCTCGCCGCGGAATGGCTCGACCGCGACCCGCGGCTGCGCGCCTCGATGCTCGTTCCCGCCCAGGACCCCAATCTCGCAGCCGAGGAGATCGAACGGCGCGCTGCGGACCGGCGTTTCGTCCAGGTCCTGATGCTGGTGTCGCACGACATGCCGCTCGGCAAGCGGCACTACTGGCCGATCTACGCCGCCGCCGAACGGCGCGGCCTGCCGGTCGGCATCCATGCGGGCAGCGGCTATCGCCACCCGACCACCGCCAACGGCTGGCCCTCCTATTTCGTCGAGGAGTATGTCGCGCAGTCCGCCGCGTTCCAGAACCAGCTGCTCAGCCTCGTGACCGAGGGCGTTTTCGCCCAGCATCCCGGCCTGAAGGTCGTGCTGATCGAATCCGGCTTCACCTGGCTGCCGAGCTGGACCTGGCGGGCCGACAAGACCTGGCGCGGCGTCCGGCGCGAGACGCCGTGGGTCGACCGTCCGCCGTCCGAGATCGTCGCCGAGCATGTCCGCTTCACCCTGCAGCCGACGGACGAACCGCCCGAGCCGGCGCAGTTCGAGCGCATGGTCGAACAGATGGGCTCCGACCGGCTTCTGCTCTTTTCCACCGACTACCCCCACTGGCACTTCGAGGACGATCGGGCTCTGCCGCAGGGCCTGTCCGGCGACCTCGTCGACAAGATCGCGATGGAGAACCCGCTCGCGACCTATGCACGCCTGAAGGAGACCGCCCAATGACCGTCGGCACCCTCGACCGCCCGCAGGATCGGACCGCCCCCGCCGCGCCGTCGAAGCTCGCGGTCATCGACTGCGACATCCACCCGATGCTGCGGACGCCGAAGAGCCTGCATCCCTATCTGTCGAAGCGTTGGCGCGACCATATGGACGCCTACGGCCCGCACACGCGGCTGCCGTTCCTCGGAAGCCCCGCCTATCCGAAGGCGACCCCCGCCCTGTCGCGCCGCGACTCCTGGCCGCCGAACGGCGGGCCGCCGGGGAGCGACCTCGACTTCATGCGCGAACAGCATCTCGACCCGAACGGCGTCGAGTACGGCATCCTCCAGGTCCTCTATCCCGCCGTGAAGGACCAGAGGAACCTCGACTTCTCCGCCGCCCTGGCGAGCGCCGTGAACGACTGGCAGGCGGAGGAATGG
>JBKBLL010000315.1:0-3538 GCA_046296375.1 Alphaproteobacteria bacterium
CTCCTCTTCGGTGCGTATGTGAATCGCCCAGGCCGGGGTCGGCTGGTCCTCGGCGGTCGGCTGACCCAAAGATGTACGCAAGATACTGATTTATATCGCGAACTCCCCTATCCATGCCGACTCTGGTTCAGCTGATGCGCCGTCTCGTCGGTTCGGCATCGGAAATCCATTAACCATTTGAAATAAAAGGAATTACGGCTCTGGGCACCGGCGCTCGGCGACTCAGCCCGGAGCATCGTGAGTCGAAATTTCCCCGGCAGCGCGGTCTTGGGGCACCCGATCGCAGGGTCGGGCGCACGCCGACAGCGAACGTCGACGGCGCTGATCAGTCCCTCGCCTCGTCGGCCGGCATCGCCGCTTCCGGGACCGGCACCTGCATCGCCGCCATCTTCGCCCCAAACTGCCCCGCAGCCGCACGCAGGGGATCGTCGGCCAGATGCGCATAGCGCTTCGTCGTCGCCGCCTGGGTATGCCCCATCAGCCTGCCGACGATCTCGAGGCTGAGCCCGCTGACAGGGGCAGGTTGTCCTCGACGTCGACGAGCGTCTCGATCCGGGGCAGAGGCTCCGGGTCGGACGTGCGGTCGGGGAGGAGGCACACGGACGAGCGACATCTCGATCAAAGTATGATGCCCTGCCACCAAAGCAGTTGACTGCGTCTGACAGCGCAAGTACGCAGGCAAGGTCCACACGGACGGACGAGGGCACGATATCTCATTGTCTTCGAAGGGTAATGTGCGTTTGGCTGGGGGTCCAGGTCCCCCAGCCAGCCGGAGCATTTCCCAGTCGTCCGGAATAACGCGCAAGGACTTCGCCCCGCGCGCGTGTCGCTGGGTTCGTAATCCTCGCCGCGTACGCAGGAGGCGCAGGATTAGGGAAACGGCCGTTTCGCTTCTCACGCCGCAGCCCGGCTCTCCGCTTCGCCCGTGATGAAGGCGTGGGGATGGCCGAGAATGAGGTCGCGCGCGCGGAAACGCCCGCCGAAGTGCGAGCCGTCTCGCGCTCATCCTCAGGTCAGATGTTGCACTTCGACATCGCCCCAGTGTTGCTGGAGATACTCGCCAACCAAGCGGCGATGGCAATGGTGGGGTTTGTCCTCGCTGCACAGCAGGCAGCCGCCTTCGAACAGCGAGCGCGGCAGCTTCTCCTCGATCCTTCGCTCGCGCATCAGGCCGAGGAAGCGTTGCTCGTACTGCTTCCAGTCGCCCTTTTCCTTCTTGTATGCGTCAAGCATTTCTTGCGTTGGGGTGAGTTCGGGCACGTGTACGTAATCCATGCCGGCCAACTCCTTCAGGAAGAAGGCGAGGTCGTCCTTCTTCGCGAAGCCCGCAAGCTGGGAGACGTTGTTGAGCCGCACATCCACCACCCGCTTCGCGCCTGAGGCGCGCAGCAGGCCGAAGAACTTCGCGGCGGCCTTTTTCGTGAAGCCGATGGTAAAAAGTTTCATTGTGCACCCTCCACCGCTTCAGCCGCGAGCTTCGCATCCACATAAGCGACCTGCTCTTCCTGGCGCGCCAGCGCCTCGGCCACCAAATCTGCGCGTGAACTCCGGTCGGGTTTCTTGACGCTTTACCGGGCCGCGCCTAGGTTCCGCGCCTCGGAGGGTGTCCAGTCATGAGCCGCGACTACAAGTCGACCGTATTCCTGCCGCGCACTGATTTTCCCATGCGCGGCAACCTGCCGGCGCGGGAGCCGGACCTGCTGGCGCGGTGGGCGCGCGACGATCTCTATCGTCTGCAGCGCGAAGCGTCGAAGGGCCGCGAGAAGTTCGTCCTGCACGACGGGCCGCCCTATGCGAACGGCAACCTGCATATCGGCCACGCCCTCAACAAGATCCTGAAGGACGTGATCAACCGCGCCCAGCAGATGCTGGGCAAGGACGCCAACTACGTCCCCGGCTGGGATTGCCACGGCCTGCCGATCGAGTGGAAGGTCGAGGAGGAGTACCGCGCCGCCGGCAAGAACAAGGACGAGGTGCCGATCCTGGAGTTTCGGCAGGAATGCCGCGACTTCGCCGCCAAGTGGATCGAGATCCAGTCGGAGGAGTTCCAGCGCCTGGGCGTGATCGGCGACTGGAAGGACCCCTACAAGACCATGGCGCTGCAGGCCGAGGCGCAGATCGCGCGCGAGATCGGCAAGTTCGCCATGAACGGCAGCCTGTATCGCGGCGCCCGGCCGGTCCTCTGGTCGGTGGTCGAGAAGACGGCGCTCGCCGACGCCGAGGTCGAGTACCACGACCATACCTCGCACACGATCCACGTCGCCTTCCCGGTGGCGGAGGGGAAAGGGATTCCCGAGGGTGCCGCCATCGTCATCTGGACGACGACGCCCTGGACCATCCCCGGCAATCGCGCCATCGCGGTGGCGGCCGAGGAGCCATACGTGGCGCTGCGCGTGACCGAGCCGGGCGAGGGATCGATGGCCGCCGTCGGCGCCGTTTATCTGGTCGCCGAGCCGCTGGCCGAGAATTTCTGCCGCGATGCGAAGATCGCCGCGCAGGACGTCGTGGGCCGCTTCCGCGGCGAGGATCTGGTCGGCACGGTCTGCCGGCATCCGCTGCACGGCCAGGGTTACGACTTCGAGGTGCGCGTCTTCGCCGGCGACTTCGTCACGATGGAGGCCGGCACCGGCTTCGTGCACATCGCGCCGGGCCACGGCGCCGACGACTTCGTGCTGGGCCGCGCGAACGGCGTCGAAGTGCCGGAGACGGTCGGGCCCGACGGCGCCTATTTCCGCCACGTGCCGCTGTTCGCCGGCCGCCGCGTCTACACCGACCAGGGCAAGGAAGGCGACGCCAACAAGGCGGTCATCGCGGCGCTACGCGATGCCGGGCGCCTGCTGTCGGCCGGCCGCATCCGCCACTCCTATCCGCATTCCTGGCGCTCCAAGGCGCCGCTGATCTTCCGCAACACGGCCCAGTGGTTCATCTCGATGGACGACACCGGCCTGCGCGACACCGCACTTGCCGCCATCGACGCGACGCGCTTCGTGCCGCAGACGGGGCGCAACCGCCTCCATTCGATGATCGAGAGCCGGCCGGACTGGTGCATCTCGCGCCAGCGCGCCTGGGGCGTGCCGATCCCGGTCTTCGTCCACCGCGAGACCGGCAGGATCCTTTGCGATCAGGCGGTGTTCGACCGGGTCGGGCAGGCGTTCGAGGAGGAGGGCGGCGACGCCTGGTTCTCGTCCGATGCGTCGCGCTTCCTCGGCAACGCCTACGATCCGGAGGACTACGAACAGGTCCGCGACATCGTCGAGGTCTGGTTCGAATCCGGCTCCACCCACGCCTTCGTGCTGGAGCAGCGCCCCGACCTGCAATGGCCGGCCTCGCTCTACCTGGAAGGCTCGGACCAGCATCGCGGCTGGTTCCACTCCTCGCTGCTGGAATCCTGCGGCACGCGCGGCCGCGCGCCCTACGACGCGGTGCTGACCCACGGCTTCGTCCTCGACCAGAACGGCGAGAAGATGTCGAAGTCGAAGGGCAACGTGACCGCCCCGCAGGAGGTGATCGGCCAGTACGGCGCCGACATCCTGCGCAT
>JBKBLL010000316.1:0-3538 GCA_046296375.1 Alphaproteobacteria bacterium
TCCTGAGGAGGCCGCGAAGCGGCCGTCTCGAAGGGCGTGGCCCGGACCATCAAATCGTCCGGACGGGAGAGTACAATGGCTGACAGCTTCGACGTCGTCGTCATCGGCGGCGGCCCTGGCGGCTACATCGCCGCGATCCGTGCGGCACAGCTCGGCATGACCGTCGCCTGCGTCGAGAAGGAAGAGACGCTCGGCGGCACCTGCACCAACGTGGGCTGCATTCCGTCCAAGGCGCTGCTGCACGCCTCGCACCTCTACGAGCAGGCGCAGACCGGCTTCGCCGGCTTCGGCATCTCGACCGGCGAGCTCGCGATCGACGTGCCGAAGATGATCGCGGCCAAGGCCGAGATCGTCTCCGGCAACGTCAAGGGCATCGACTTCCTGTTCAAGAAGAACAAGGTCGAGCGCATCCTCGGCAAGGGCCGCATCGCCAGCCAGGGCAAGGTCGCGGTGGTCGGCGAAGGCGGCGAGCGCATGCTCGATGTCAGGAACATCATCATCGCCACGGGCTCGGAAGTGATGCCGCTCCCCGGCGTCGAGGTCGACGAGAAGCGCATCGTCTCCTCCACCGGCGCCCTCGACCTGACCAAGGTGCCGAAGCACCTGATCGTCATCGGCGGCGGCTATATCGGCCTGGAGATGGGCGTGGTGTGGCGGCGCCTCGGGGCCGAGGTCACCGTGGTCGAGTATCTCGATTCGATCCTGCCGAACATGGACGGCGAGATCGCGAAGATGATGGACCGGATCCTCCGCAAGAAGGGCTTCAAGATCCGCACCGGCCTGAAGGTCACCGGTGCCGCGACGACGAAGGCGGGTGCCTCGATCACCGTGGAGCCGGCGAAGGGCGGCGATGCGGAAACGATCGAGGGCGATATCGTCCTGCTGTCGATCGGCCGCCGCCCCTATACGGCCGGTCTGGGCCTGGAGGACGTCGGCGTGAAGCTCGACGAGCGCGGCCGCATCGCGATCGACGATCATTTCCGCACCAGCGTGCCCGGCATCTACGCCATCGGCGACGTGGTGCGGGGACCGATGCTGGCGCACAAGGCGGAGGACGAGGGCGGTGTCTGCGCCGAGATCATCGCCGGGCAGGCGGGGCACATCGACTACGACGCGATTCCGGCGGTCGTCTACACCTGGCCCGAGGCCGCCACGGTCGGCAAGACCGAGGAGGAACTGAAGAAGGCCGGTATCGCCTACAAGGTCGGCAAGTTCCCGTTCTCCGCCAACGGTCGCGCCCGTGCCATGCACGAAAGCGACGGCTTCGTGAAGATCCTGGCCGATGCCAAGACCGACCGGGTGCTGGGCTGCCATATCCTCGGCCCCGAGGCCGGCACGATGATCGCCGAGGTGGCGCTCGGCATGGAGTTCGGCGCGGCCGCGGAAGACATCGCGCGCACCTGCCACGCCCACCCGACCCTGAACGAGGCGGTGCGCGAGGCCGCACTCGCGGTGGACGGACGCGCGCTGAACATCTGAAGCTCCGCCGCGATCCTCGTACCCGAACTTCGGCCCCGGACGGGGCAGGCCACCGGTTGCCGGGTCCAGCCCGACGGCGTCGGGAGTACCGACGACGGCCGGGGAGGGGTCGCTTCAGTCCAGGGCGGTGGCTTCCTCGGCGAGGATCTCGCTGCGGCGCTTCTTGACGCTGGCCGACTTGAGCTGGCCGCAGGCGGCGAGGATGTCGCGGCCGCGCGGCGCGCGCACCGGGCTGCTGTAGCCGCCGTTCGCCACGATGTCGCTGAAGCGCCGGATGCGGTCCGGCGTCGAGCACTCGTAGGGCGCCCCCGGCCAGGGGTTGAACGGGATCAGGTTGACCTTCGCCGGCACGTCCTTCAGCAGCGCCACCAGGGCGCGCGCATCGGCGTCCGAATCGTTGACCCCGCGCAGCATGACGTATTCGAACGTGATGCGCCGCGCATTGTGCACGCCGGGATAGGTGCGGCAGGCCTCCATCAGGTCGGCGATCGGGTATTTGCGGTTCAGCGGCACGAGGTCGTCGCGGATCTCGTCGGTCACGGCATGGAGCGAGATGGCGAGGTTGCAGCCGATCTCCTCGCCGCAGCGGCGGATCATCGGCACCACGCCGGACGTCGAGAGGGTGATCCGCCGTCGCGACAGGGCGATCCCCTCCCGGTCGGTCATGATGTGCACGGCCGTCTTGACGGCATCGAAATTGTAGAGCGGCTCCCCCATGCCCATCAGGACGATGTTGGTGATCGCGCGGTCGGCCTCGGCCGACGGCCAGTCGTCCAGATAATCGCGGGCGAGCATCACCTGTCCGACGATCTCCGCCGCCGTCAGGTTGCGCACCAGGCGCTGCGTGCCCGTGTGGCAGAAGCGGCAGGTCAGGGTGCAGCCCACCTGCGAGGAGACGCAGAGGGTGCCGCGCTCCTCCTGCGGGATATGGACGGTCTCGATCTCCTGGCGGTCCGGGAAGCGCAGCAGCCATTTGCGCGTGCCGTCCGTGGAGAGCTGCGCCGTCGCCACGTCCGGCCGACCGATCGCATACCGCTCCTCGAGCAGCGCGCGCGCCGGCTTCGACAGGGTGCTCATGTCGGCGAAGCTGCGCGCGCCGCGATGGTAGAGCCAGTGCCACAACTGGCGCAGTCGGAATCCGGCGATGCCGTGCGGGGCGAGTTCGGCGGCGAGGTCGTCGCGCGTCAGGCCGATCAGGTCGCGCCGGCGAGCGGGCTCCGGCACGGTCGCCGGCTCGCCTTCGGGAGCGGTCGCGGCAGCGTGCATCTCAGTTCTTCCGGCAGACGCGGGTGATCGCCTCATGGGCCCTGGTGAAGCCCATCAGCGAGAAAGTGTCGGTTGTGTTCGTCCCGCGGCTCGATGTCCCGGTCACGACCATTTCGGTCCCGCGGCGCATCGCCGCCACCATGCGGGTGTCCTCGTCCGCGCGCAACCAGGCCGTATCGCCGCGGGCGAACATCTCGAACGTGTCGCCGCCGATCTGGGCGCGGGGAAAATTGTCCGCCTGGTACTCGTAGCCGGCGACGACACTGACCTCGCCGATCACGCCGTCCGCCATGCGGTGCGTGACCAGGGCGAACACGTCGCCGCGGCGTTCGTAGTCGCCGCGACTCGCGGTCGGCTTGCTGGCGATGTAGCAGACCTGGGCGCCGTCGATCGTATAGGTGTATGCCGCCCAGGCGCCGAAATCGCCGATGAAGCGCGGATCCTCGGCGTGCGCGGTACCCGCCGCGCCCAGGCACAGCATGGTCGCGGCGAGGAGGGCGGCCCGGGTCCGGGCGAGGATCGTCTCGTGTCGATTGGTCGAGGCTGCTGTTCGGCGCATCGTCTCGGCCGGCTCTCCTGATCGGGAAAGCCTTCAGATATGGCCGCAGCGGCTCCGCGCCAACCCTTCAGCGCCAACCCGTCCGCGCCGACCTTTCCGCACGTCGTGGCGGTGGGGGGCCCCCCGGGGCGGGGGCCCCCCGCCCCCCCGGGGGGGGGGGCCGCCACGCTGAGTTCGAGATGGCGCCGGATGTTGCCGATGCGCTCGTCCTCGTCCCATTTCAGGCGCTGCGGG
>JBKBLL010000317.1:0-3506 GCA_046296375.1 Alphaproteobacteria bacterium
CCCTTCGAGCGCTCCGCCTTGAGATCGGGATTACCGGCGAAGGTGTTGGGATTGAAGCCGAACAGCTCGAAGAAGGTGGGCTTGGTGAAGCCCGTACCGTAGCTGGCGCGGATGCGTGTTCCGGCTTCGGGAATGACGTAGGCGGCCGTCGTGCGCCAGGTGGTCGCGTTGCGGAAGCCGTCATTGTCGTCGAACCGGACCGCGCCCGACAGGAAGAGCTGCTCCCAGAGCCCGACCCGGTACTCGCCGACATAACCGTAGTTGGTGGTGCCGCGGTTCTGGTTGGCCGCCGGGGTGCCGGTATTGCGGTTGCGGTAGTCCTCGCGCTCGCGTTCGGCGTAGAAGGTCAGCGCGTGATCGGCTCCGGCGATGTCGGGCGTGTCGAAGCGAAGCGTGCTCTGATAGTCGAGCTTCGTCTTCGCCCCCCGCGTCCGGCTGGTGCGGTTTCCGGCGGCGTAGTTGTTCCGGTCGACCTGGGTGTAGCCCGTACCCAGCGTCTGTTCCCAGGCCCCGTCGAAGAGCCGCAGCCGCGCCTGCGCCCGCCCGAACAGGTGCTCGGCGCGATAATGCTCGTCGCCGTCGATGATGAGGCCCTGGGTCGGCGTATCCGGCCACGCGAAGTCCTGCGGATCGGTTTCGCCACGAATCCTGGTGTAGCGCCCGTTCACGCCGAACGTGAACTGCTCCGAGACGTCCACGTCGCCGGTGGCGTTGAGGGTGGAGTTTCGGTAGCCGTCCGGGGCTCCTCGGCCCGAGATGTCGAAACCGTCGCTGTCGTGGAACATCCCCGACACCGATCCGCGCATGCGCTCGGTGCCGCCTGCCACGCCCGCTCTCAGCCGGTAGGTGCCGAAGGATCCGGCCTCGGCGGCAGCATGGGCGCGATAGCCCGGCCGGCCCCGCTTGGTCACGATGTTGATGACGCCGCCGATGGCGTCCGAGCCCCAGATGGCACTCTGCGGGCCGCGCAGGATCTCGATGCGTTCGATATCGTCGGTGAGCAGCGACGAAAAGTCGAACTCGGAGCCGCTCAACGGGTCGTTGGCCTCCACGCCGTCGATGACGACCAGCGTGTGGTTCGCCTCGGCGCCGCGGATCCGCACCTGGGTGAGGCCGGCCATGCCGCCTGTCCGGTTGACGGCCACGCCGGGAACCTGGCGGAGCAGGTCGGCGACCATCCGCACCTGGCGGCGCTCGATCTCCTCTGCGGTGATGACCGTCACGGCGCTGCCGACCGCACGCGGATCGACCTCCGTGCGGCTGGCGCTGACCACGAGTTCCGGCAGCAGCAGGGTGCTGCCGGCCTGGGCTACCGACTCCGCCCTGGCGTGCAGGCCACTACCTGCGAGCACGGTGACCATCGCTGTTCCCGCGAGAAGGAAACGCGCGCGATCCCAATAAGATACAGTCATTCTTCAGAACCCCCGTCGAAGACAATGAGGCCCGCCCCCGGACGAGGGCGGGCATGCCGACGGGCGCGGGAAAGCGCAGTCCAACGAGGGTGCCGAATCGAAAACCGGCCCATATCCATCGCGACTCCCCTCCCCCGGACGCCCGGAGTGGTTCGTCATCACGACGGAAGAGCCGCACCTGCGAGACACCCCGCGCGCAGGATGGATGACGAGGCGCGCGGCAGGTCTCCTGACTCGCGGGTCACCGCGTTCGACCCGTCTTCCCGGTGCCGGTCGTGACCGGCTCCAGTGACTTCGGTGGTCGAGCGCTCGCCGCTTACAGTTGCGGGGGCAGTTCCGGCATTGGCCCCGACGGAGCCGCACCGGATTCCCTCTGGGCCTCTCGCGAGGCACCGCGTGCGACGGCACTGGTGCCACGGCGGATCGACGGCGTCAACGACGGCGCGCGGGCCCGCTGAGCAGAATGGCGGCCGAAGGCGTCAGAAAATGTCCTTCCGCTTGCGGATCTCGGCGAAGACGGCGACGGGATCGCCGCCGGGCAAGCCGACGGCGGCCTGCACCGCCGCGATGTCGGCACGCAGGAACGGATTGGTGCGCTTCTCCTCGCCGAGGCTGCTGGGGACCGTGCGCCGCTTCTCCGCCCGCAGCGCGTCGATCTGTCTGGCGCGGGCCGCGAGTTCCGCATTCTCCGGGTCGACTGTAACGGCGAAGCGGGCGTTCGACTGGGTATATTCGTGACCGCAGTAGACCTGCGCCGAATCGGGAAGTGCGCGAAGCTTCGTCAGCGACGCCCAGAAGCCCGGCGGGTTCCCCTCGAACATGCGCCCGCAGCCGAGTGCGAAAATGGTGTCGCCGCAGAAGAGCGCGTCGCTGTCGGCGAACCAGAAGGCGATATGGCCGGTCGTGTGGCCGGGCGTCTCGAAAACCTCCGCCGTCTGGGAGCCGACCGTGCAGGTGTCCCCCTCTCCCACGCCCACGTCGATCCCGGGAATGCGCGCAGCGTCGGCCGTTGGTCCGATGATGGGCACCCCAAACCGCTCCTTCAGTTCCAGGTTTCCGGCCGTATGGTCGGAATGGTGGTGCGTGTTGAGGATATGGGTGAGCGTCCAGCCCCGCCGCGCCAGGGCGTCCAGGACGGGCTGCGCCTCCGCGGGATCGACGACCGCCGTGGCCCCCGTGTCCGGATCGTGGGCGATATAGACATAGTTGTCGCTGAGGGCCGGAACGATTTCGATCTCGAAGCGGGCCATTGCGGGCCTCCTGGGTTCCGTCTGGGACCTGATCGGGAGAAGCTAGCATCGGGGCACCCGTCCGACCAACCTGCTCCGCCGCCCTCTCGACCGGAGCGCGGCGGAAGCCTATCTCCCTAGGGTCATGCGCACGGACGTTTCCGACCTCTACGAATTCTACCGCTCCAGCCTGGGCCGGACGGCGCAGAGGATGCTGCGCCGTCAGGTTCGGGCGATCTGGCCGGTCGTCACCGGCATGACGGTGGTAGGGCTGGGATACGCCGCTCCGTTGCTGCGCCCCTTCCGGGACGAAGCCGAACGCTGCATCGCGGCGATGCCGGCGAGCCAGGGGGTGATGCGCTGGCCGGCCGACGACGCCAACTGCGCGGTCCTGGCGGAGGAGGTCGAACTTCCCTTCCCCGACCTGTCGATCGACCGGATGGTCCTGATCCACGCGGTGGAGACCGCCGAGGAACTGCGTCCGATGATGCGCGAGGTCTGGCGCGTCCTGACGGGCAATGGCCGCATCGTGGTCGTGGTACCGAACCGGCGCGGCCTCTGGGCTCGCTTCGACAACAATCCCTTCGGCAGCGGCAGGCCCTATTCGGCCTCTCAGCTGCGCCGGCTGATGCGCGATACGCTGTTCACCCCGCTCCGCTCCGGTGCCGCGCTCTACGTTCCCCCCAGCCCGCGGCGCATGCTGCTCACCGGGGCCGAGGCGTGGGAGAATATAGGGGTGCGATGGTTCCCGCGCTTCGGCGGCGTCGTCCTGGTCGAGGCGACGAAACAGGTCTACGCCACGCCGCGCGCCTCGGCAGCCGCCCGCCAGCGCGTCTCCTATGCGGCACCGCCCCAGGTTGCCCTG
>JBKBLL010000318.1:0-3503 GCA_046296375.1 Alphaproteobacteria bacterium
CGGTCCCTGCACGCCGGCCGGCAGGGTGGGGCGCATGTCGCCGACCTTCTTGCGCACCTGGTACCAGATGTTCGGGACCTCGCCGGGCGGC
Organism: Alphaproteobacteria bacterium; assembly: GCA_046296375.1. GTDB lineage: Bacteria > Pseudomonadota > Alphaproteobacteria > JAJUGE01 > JAJUGE01 > Constrictibacter. The sequence goes on from JBKBLL010000318.1 coordinate 92, forward strand.
GTCGGATCCTTCAGCCAGACGAAGATCGTGGCACTGCCCGGCTTGGTGTAGCTCTTCAGATAGTCCAGCCAGGGCGTCTCCTGGAGCTTGCGCTCCACCCGGTCGGTGATCTGCAGCATCGTGTCTTCGACGCTCGCGCCCGGCCAGGCGATCTGCACCACCATGGCTTTCAGCGTGAAGGGCGGGTTCTCGTCGCGCCCGAGGCTGACATAGGAGAAGGCGCCCGCCGCCATGCAGAGGATCATCAGGTACCAGATGAACGACCGGTGCCTCAGCGCCCATTCGGAGAGGTTGAAGCTCTTCACCGAGCGGGCGCCTCGAGCAGCCGGACCCGCTGGCCCGGGCGCAGCGTGTGGACGCCGGCCGTCACCACCACGTCGCCCGCCTCGATCCCGTCGGTGACGATGACGCGCTCGGCGTCGTAGCGGCGGACGGCGACGGTGCGCAGATCGACCGTGCCGCTGGCCGCGTCGAACACCCAGACGGCGGGCCGGCCCTCGCGCTCGAGCAGGGCGGGACCGGGCAGGGCGATCGCGGGCTCCGCCGGAAGTGCTACATGGCCGCGGATGGTCGTGCCGAGCCGCATCTCGGGCGGGGCGTCGGGCAGGGAGACGCGTACCGTGTAGGTGCGGGTGAGGGGATCGGCCTGCGGCGACACGTAGCGCACCCGACCGGTTGTGCGGATGTCCGGATCGCCGACCAGCTCCACCGTTACGACGGGGTCGCGGGGGACCCGCCGGAACAGATTCTCGGCGATCTCGAACACCGCCTCGCGCTCGTCGATCCGGGCGATCCGCGCGACCATCTGGCCGGCCGCCACCACCTGGCCCGGCGTGGCGCCCGTCGCGGTGACGACGCCTTCGATCTCGGCGCGCAGCTCGGTGTAGCCCAACGTCTGCTCCGTGAGCGCCAGTTCCGCCTCCGCCGCTTCCAGGTGGGCGCGTGCCGTCTGCAGGTTGCGGAGGGCGGTGTCGTAGCTGGTGCGCGTGATGAAGCCCTTCTCGATCACCGCGCGCTGGCGGGACTCCTCCCCGCCGGCGCGCACCAGTTCCGCCCGGGCGGCGGCGACCGCGGCTGCGGCGGCGCGCATGCGGCTGCGCTCGTGCTCGGGATCCAGCCGGGCGATGAGGTCGCCGGGCCGCACCACCGCGCCGATATCGATGGGGCGCGCCGTCACCTTGCCGCCGATGCGGAAGCCGACCGGGATCTCGTCGCGCGACCGGATGTCGCCGGTCTGCTGGATGGTGTCGGGGATGAAGTCGGCCTGTACGGTCGCGGCGCGGACCGGGCGGACGACCGGCTCCGGCGCCTCCTCATCGAGGCAGCCGGACAGGGCCAGGACGGCGAGGATCGCCGGAACGGCACCGGTCCGCCGCAGCAGGCTAGGCAGCCCCACCATCGTCAATGCGCCGCCCTGGTTGGCCCCGATGCGCTACTCTAGAACGCCGCGTCGCCGGACGGGAAGCGACGGGCGTCACCGTCGGGATGCGGCAGTCGACCTTCGGCGATCCTTCGCACCCCATGCGGCGTCAGCCGAACGACACCCACACCACGAAGACCGCCGCGACCACGAAGACGATGACGATGAGCAGGCTGAGCGTGCTCGGCTTTGGCGGCATGATCGGTCTCCGTCCCGTGGCTGGGCGTCGTGGGGGTGGCTGGGAAGGCGGCGCCGCGGCGCCGCCCTCGGCTTCGAAGTCAGCCCGTAACGTCCCAGGCTTCCTGGATGACGGGAAGATCGTTCTTCTCCAGCGCCTCGCGACGGAGCTTCATCCCACTGCGCTGGAAGGCGGCGCTCTCCTGCGGCGGCAGGAAGCGCAGGCCGCGCGGGCTGGCGTCGATCCGCAGGAACGGCGCGGAGTTTGTGGTGCCGTAGGCGGCATCGGCCTGGCCGTCGATCGCCGCCTGGACGGAGGCGGCATAGCCCGGCACCTCGACCATCACCACGTCGTTCCAGGTCAGGCCGCCGAAGGCGAGGTGACCGCGGATCGAGTTCTGCAGCGAGGCGGCGCCCTTGACCCAGGCGACCCGCCGCCCCTTGAGGTCGGCGATCGTCTCGATCCCGGAATCGCGCGTCGTGACCATGGCGGAGGTGCCGTCAGACACGCTCATGATGAGCTGCGTGATCGGCTGCGGCCCCCACTCGCGCGTGCCGAAGAGATACATCGCCTCCGAGGCGTAGCTGCTCTCCGAGCCGGTGGCGGAGTAGCCGGCGCGGTTGTCGCGCAGCGGGACCAGGCGGGAAACGTCGTTCTTGCCCGGCAGGACGCGCAGGCTGACGTTGAGGCGGTTCTTGAAGGCGGCGCCGATTCCGACCGCCTGGCTATAGCCGGTCGAGCCGATGTCGTAGGCCGTCCAGACCAGGGTCTGCGGCAGCGTGACGTCGTCGGCGGTTGCGGCCGCGGCGGACAGGCCGAGCGCTGCGCCGAGAGTCAGCCCGGCCACACCGATACGAGATGCGTATCCCATGTTCGGACCCTCCCGGAAACGTTTCGTCGTTGGCCGGATTGTCGCGCTTCGGCGCTCCGGCGGCAATCGCCGTCGATCCCGGGGGCGCCTACTTTTCGACGAAGGCCTTTTCGATCACGTAGTGGCCGGGTTGGGACGCGCTGCCGCTGGCGAAGCCGCGGGCGTCGAGCAGGGCGGAGGTGTCGGCGAGCATGTCGGGGCTGCCGCACAGCATCAGCCGGTCGACCTGCGGGTCGAGCGGCGGCAGGCCGAGATCGGCGAACACCCGGCCGCTCTCGATGAGGTCCGTGATCCGCGCCCGCGGGGCGAACGGCTCGCGCGTGACGGTCGGATAGTAGGCGAGCTTGGCCCGCACCATCTCGCCCAGGAACTCGTGGCGCGGTAGGTCCTCCGTGATCCACTGCCGGTAGGCCAGTTCGGCGGCGAGCCGGCAGCCATGCACCAGAACGACCCGCTCGAAGCGCTCGTATACCTCGGGATCCTTGATCAGGCTCATGAAGGGCGCGAGGCCGGTGCCCGTGGCGAGAAACCAGAGGGTGCGCCCGGGCAGCAGGTTGCCGAGAATGATGGTCCCGGTCGGCTTGCGCCCGACCAGCAGCGTATCGCCGGGCCGAACGTGCTGGAGGCGCGAGGTCAGCGGGCCGTCCGGCACCTTGATGCTCAGGAACTCGAGATGGTCCTCCCAGTTAGCGCTGGCCATGCTGTAGGCGCGCACGAGCGGCTTGCCGTCGACCTCGATGCCGATCATGGCGAACTGGCCGTTCTGGAAGCGCAGGGAGGGGCTGCGCGTCGCCGTGAAGCTGAACAGCTTCTCGGTCCAATGATGCACGGATAGGATGCGCTCGCGGTCGAAGGCACTCATTCTTCGGTACGTCCGGGGTAAGTCGGGGAGATGGGGGCGGCGGCGGCGCACACCATAGCGGCGAAGCGCCGCGCGGCGCAG
>JBKBLL010000319.1:0-3483 GCA_046296375.1 Alphaproteobacteria bacterium
GGTCGCCGCCCTTCAGCCGGACGACGCGCAGGCCTCGGCGCGCCAGCGCGACCAGCCGCGCGTTGATGCGCAGCTGTACGGCGCTCGGCCTGCCCGCACGCTTGCCGACCGCCTCGAGCCGCGCCGCCGGGCTCGCCAGGGCCAGGATCTCCGCCGGCACGAGGGCGTCGTGCAGCACGATGTCCGCCGCCTCGAGGGCCCGGAGCGCGTGCAGCGTCAGCAGGCCGGGATCGCCGGGACCGGCGCCGACCAGCCAGACGGACCCGGGCTCGAACTCCGCCGCGGCGATCATCGCAGCCAGCGCTCTTCGGCGACGGCGGCCCGGGTGCGGCAGCCGACCTCCTCCATCGTCCGCCCTTCCGCCCGCCATTGCTGTCGCTGGCCGCGCAGCCGTTCGAGCCGGTCGGCCCAGTCGGCGGTGTAGGTCCGTTCGAGCTGCTCGCGCACCATGGCGGCGAGGCCGGGGCTGGCGCCGTTGGTCGAGGCGGTCAGCAGCAGGTCGCCGCGACGCACCTGGGCCACGTTGTGGAAGTCGCAGTTCGCACGGTCGTCCTCGACGTTCACCAGCACCTTGGCGGCGCGCGCCGCGGCGGCGAGTTCGTGCGCCAGCGCGGCCGGCAGGTCGGCGATCCAGAGCACGTTCAGCGCCTGCAGGTCCCCGGCGGTCGGCAGCCGGCGGACCAGCCGCTCCCGCGCCGCCTGCACGAGGAGCGGCCGCGGCGCGTCGGAGTAGACGGCGAGGCGGTGCGCGCCGCCCGCCTGCAGCGCACCGAACCGGCGGACAGCGAGGTCGCCGCGCCCGACCAGGGCGACGGCGAGCGCGGCGGGATCCAGGGCGATCGGTATCATCAGGCGGACGCTCGGCGGGTGGCGGTCCCCGTGATTAGAAGAATTTTTCTTGTCAACGCAAGCTAATCAGCGTAGAAAGTAAATACTTTCTCGCAGATCGGCACACGACGACCGATTCGTGCTGACGGAAGGCGAACCGATAGATGGACGACACCGACCGCAAGATCCTGCGCGCCATCCAGGACGACGCCAGCCTGTCGCTGGCAGAGATCGCCGTCCGGGTCGGCCTGTCGCCCACGCCCTGCTGGAAGCGCATCCAGAAGCTGGAGAAGCAGGGGGTGATCCTGAAGCGTGTCGCGCTGCTCGATCCCGCCAGCGTCGGCAGCGGCGTCAGCGTGTTCGTCAGCGTGCGCACGGGTGAGCATTCGCGCGACTGGCTGGAGCGTTTCGCGGCATCGGTCAGCGCCATGCCGGAGGTGGTCGAGTTCTACCGGATGGCCGGCGACGTCGACTACATGCTGCGGGTGGTCGTGCCCGACATCGCGGCCTATGATCGCTTCTACAAGGCGCTGATCGGCGTCCTGCCGCTGGCGGACGTGACGTCGCGCTTCGCCATGGAGACGATCAAGTACACCACTGCGGTACCGGTGCGTTGAGCCTATGACGGCTCTCCCCCCGGGTGGCGGTAGCGCGCGGCCGGAGGAGGTCGTAAGCTTCCGTCCAGGGGATGGTCGAGCCACCCAGCAACCGGGGCGCCGGCCGGGCGATACCTGTCCGGCACCCAGCCAACTAAGCCAGGGACGGAAATGGACGGATTGCGATATGTAGCGCCCGCGACGGTCGATGAAGCCGTGGCGGCACTGGCGGGGGCGACGGGCACTGCGAAGCTCCTGGCCGGCGGCACGGACCTGCTCGTGCAGATGCGTTCCGGCAGGGTGCGCCCGGACCTCGTCGTCGACGTGAAACGGATTCCCGGCCTGATCGGCATCCGCGAGGAAGACGGCGCGTTCGTCATCGGCGCGGCGACGTCGGGGGCCGTGCTCGACGAGCACGAAGGGCTGAAGCAGGCCTGGCCGGGCGTCGTCGAGGGCATGGAACTGATCGGCTCGACCCAGGTGCAGGGCCGCGCCAGCCTGGTCGGCAACCTCTGCAACGCCTCACCCGCCGCCGACAGCGTGCCGGCCCTCATCACCGCCCGCGCGGTCTGCGTGATCGCGGGCCCCAAGGGACGGCGGGAGGCCCCGGTCGAGACCATCGCGACCGGCCCCGGCAAGACCTCGCTCGCCCGCGACGAGTTCATCGTCGAGTTCCGCCTGCCGAAGCGCCCGCCGCGCTCGGCCGACGCCTATCTCCGCTTCATCCCGCGCACCGAGATGGACATCGCGGTGGTGGGCGCGGCGGTGAACGTGACCCTGGATGCCGGCGGCACGTGCACCGAGGCGATGGTGGTGCTGGGCGCGGTCGCCCCGACCGCGGTCATCGTGACCGCCGCGGCCGAGGCCCTGGTCGGCAGCACGCTCGACGATGCGGCGCTGGCCAAGCTCGACGCCGCGGCGCGCGCCGCCTGCAAGCCGATCAACGACAAGCGCGGGACGATCGAGTACCGCACGAAGGTCGCCGGCGTCCTGGCGCGGCGGGCGGCCGCGATCGCCTTCCAGCGGGCGGGGGCGCGCTGATGGCAAAGACGCACGTCACCGCCACCGTCAACGGCGAGCCGGCGGAGTTCCTCTGCGAGGCGCACGAGACCCTGCTCGACGTGCTGCGCGATGAACTCGGCCTGACCGGCAGCAAGGAAGGCTGCAGTTCGGGCGACTGCGGCGCCTGCAGCGTCACCATCGACGGCCGCCTCGTCTGCTCCTGCCTCGTGCTGGCGAGCGAGGCCGAGGGCCATGCGATCGAGACGATCGAGGGCATGGCGCGGGGCGAGCAGCTGCATCCGCTGCAGCGGCACTTCCTCCAGGAAGGCGCGCTGCAGTGCGGCTTCTGCACGCCGGGCCTGCTCGTGGCGGCGAAGTCGCTGATCGAGCACCATCCGGATCCCACCGAGACCGAGGCGCGCTACTGGCTGGCGGGCAATCTCTGCCGCTGCACCGGCTACGACAAGGTGATCAAGGCGGTGCTGGGCGCGGCCGCGGAAATGCGCGGCGCTGCGCCGGCTGCGGCCACGGACGAAGCGAGGGTGTCATGAACCACGTCTCCGATCCCAAGAAGCTGAAGGTCGTCGGCACCCGTCCGGTCCGTCCGGACGGAGCCGACAAGGTCACGGGCCGCGCCACGTTCGGCGCCGACATGCGCATGCCGGGCATGCTGACCGGCGCCGTCAAGCGCAGCCCGCACGCCCATGCGCGCATCCTGTCGATCGACACGTCGAAGGCCGCGGCCCTGCCCGGCGTGAAGGCGGTCGTGACGGCTGCGGACTTTCCCAACATCCCGTCCGAGGAAGCCTTCGTCGGCGAAGGCCCGATGAACTTCCGCGACCTGTCGCGCAACTGCATGGCGCGCGACAAGGTCCTGTACGAGGGCCACGCCGTGGCCGCCGTCGCGGCGACCTCGCCGGCGATCGCGGCGCGCGCGGTCGAGCTGATCGCGGTCGAGTACGAGGTCCTGCCGCACGTGATCGACGTCGAGGACGCGATGGCCGACGGCGCGCCGCTGCTGCACGACGACGTGTTCACCGCCGGCGTCGAGCCGAAG
>JBKBLL010000320.1:0-3452 GCA_046296375.1 Alphaproteobacteria bacterium
GTCCTCGAGCCCGTCGACACCGACGCCCCGGGGGAGGTCGTCACCGACACCTCTGCCGTACCGACGATCTCGGCGATCCGCGAGCGGGCGAGCGAGGCGGGAGGGGGACCGGAGACCCGTACCCCTGTGCTCTCCTTCGAGGACGTGGCCATCGAGTATCCCAAGCGGGGACGGATCCCGGCCTTCCGCGCCGCCGAGCACATCGACCTCCAGATCTTCCCGGGGGAGATCCTGGGCCTCGTCGGCGAATCCGGCTCCGGCAAGACCGTCACCGGCTTCTCCGTACTGGGTCTGGTCGACCCGCCGGGCCGGATCGCCGGCGGCCGCATCCTCTTCAACGGAGAGGACATCGCCGGATATGGCGACCACCGTATGCGCCACATCCGGGGCAAGAAGATCGCGATGATCTTCCAGGACCCGATGATGACGCTGAACCCGGTGCTTCGCATCGACACGCAGATGGTCGAGGCGATCATGGCGCACGAGACGGTAAGCCGCGCCGAGGCGCTGGCGCGGGCGCGCGACGCGCTCGGCCAGGTCGGCATCGCCTCGCCGGATGAACGGCTGCGCGCCTATCCGCACCAGTTCTCCGGCGGCATGCGCCAGCGCGTGTCGATCGCGATCGCCCTGCTGAACAAGCCCGACCTGATCGTGGCCGACGAGCCCACGACCGCGCTCGACGTCACGATCCAGGGCCAGATCCTGTACGAGGTGCAGAAGCTGGCGCGCGAGACGCGCACGGCGCTGATCTGGATCACCCACGACCTGTCCGTGATCGCCGGCCTCGCCGACAGGATCTGCGTGATGTATGCCGGGCGCATCGTGGAGTCCGGCAGCGTGGACGAGGTGCTCGACCGGCCGCTGCACCCCTACACGCACGGGTTGATCGGCTCCGTCCCCAGCCAGAACCGGCGGGGAACGCCGCTGCGGCAGATCCCGGGCATGACCCCGTCGCTGCTGAACCTGCCGCAGGGCTGCGCCTTCCGCACGCGCTGCCCACGCGCCGGTGCCGCCTGCATGATCGAGCCGGAGATCACTACGCCGCTGCCGAACCGGGAGGTCCGCTGCTTCCATCCGCACCTGGAGACGGGACCGTGACCGACCAGGCAGCCCTGGCGACCGGTGCGGGAGCGGCCGCCGGGACGCCGGCGCGGCGATCGCCCGGCACGCCGATCCTCGCCGTGCGCGGCGTCAGCAAGCGCTTCGTGAAGACGCTCGACCTGGCCGAAAAGGCGGCCAACCTGCTGGGCGCCAACGTGCGCGAGCAGGTGGTGCGCGCCGTCGACACGGTAGACCTCGCCGTCGCCGAAGGGGAAGTCGTCGGCCTCGTCGGCGAGTCGGGCTGCGGCAAGTCCACCCTGGGGCGGATCATCGCCGGCATCCTGCCGGCGACCGAGGGCACGATCGCCTTTCGCGGCCGCGACGTGGCGGGCCTGAAGGGGCGCGACGCGCGCGACGCCGCGCTGAAGATCCAGATGATCTTCCAGGACCCCTATGCCTCGCTCAACCCGCGCATGCGCGTGGCCGACATCATCGGCGAGGCGCCGCTGCACCACGGACTTGTGCAGAGGCGCGGCCTCGACGCGTATGTCGAGGAGATGATGACCCGGGTCGGCCTCGACCCCAGTTTCAAGCGACGCTATCCGCACCAGTTCTCGGGCGGCCAGCGCCAGCGCATCGGCATCGCGCGTGCCCTCGCGGTCAAGCCGGACTTCCTGGTGTGCGACGAGGCCGTGGCCGCGCTCGACGTGTCGATCCAGGCCCAGGTGCTGAACCTGTTCATGGACCTGCGCCGCGACCTCGGCCTCACCTACCTCTTCATCAGTCACGATCTCGGCGTTGTCGAACACCTCTCCGATCGCGTGGCGATCATGTATCTCGGCCGCGTGGTGGAGATGGCCCCGACCGAGGAACTGTTCGCCGGGCCCAACCACCCCTACACCCAGGCGCTGCTGCGCGAGGTGCCGAGGCTCGATTCCCGCCACCGCGCGTTCGAGCCGGTGAAGGGCGAGATCCCCTCCCCCCTCGCACCGCCGCCGGGATGCCACTTCCATCCGCGCTGTCCGTTCGCGATGGCGCGCTGCCGCACCGAGCAGCCGGTGCTGAAGGAAATCGCACCGGGCCGCCATGCCGCCTGCCACCTGAACGACGGATAGGCGGCGGCCGCCCCGAACCCCCCGACCCGCCGCCCTCAGGCGAGCGACTCGAGTTCCTCGTCGGAAAGGTTGCCGGGCACGATCACCAGCGGCACGCGCAGCCGGCCGATCTGCTTGCCGGTAAGGGAGGACACCAGGGGGCCTGGTCCCTGCGGTCCGACGTCCGCGCCCAGGATCAGCAGCGCGACGTCGTGGTCCTCCTGGATCAACTCGAAGAGTTCGTCCAGCACCGCGCCTTCACGGACATAGACGACCGGTATCTTGCCGCTCCAGCGGTGAACCTGTGTCGCGGCGCGCAGGAGCTTCTGCTCCGCCTCGTCGCGCGCCTCCTCGCGCATCAGGTCGCCGACCGCCGCCCAGTGCTGGAAGTCGGCCGGCGCGTCGATGACATAGGCGATGCCGACGCGCGTATTGGGCAGCCGCTTGGCGCGCAACGCCGCGAACTCCAGCGCGACATGGAGTTCCTCCGTCTCGTCGACGACGCAGAGGAAAACGCGGTTCCGGACCCGCGCGCGGGCGTCCTGCGACGCCCCGGTCTCTTCGGCCATGCTCACGCCCGAGGCAACGTCACGCCTTGCGGAAGAAAGTACCCGCCGCCCATCCTGCCATCGAGGCGACGGCGATGGCAACCAGGCCGTAGGCGGCCGCGTAGTCGTGGGCGAAGGAGTAGACCGACGCCCCGAAACCCGCGCGGCTGACCAGCAGCGGCGTGGAGGACATCTCATCGATGCGGTCCGCGGTCACGCTGTACACCTCGACATTGTAGCGCCCGGTCGGCACGTTCGCGGGGAAGCGGATCGTGGTGCGGAACAGCCGGTCGCCCACGAAGGTGACCGGCTCGATGGTCCGTACGTACAGATCCATCGCCTGCTTGTTGCGGATCAGCGCCTCGCGGAAGGCGACGACGCGTATGCGCTCGGCGCCGCGCTCGTCCGGCTCCGCCTCGAGCAGGTCGCGCCCCAGCCCGTAGCGTTCGAGCAGCGCCTCCATCGCCATGCCGGTCAGGTTCCCCGTGGCAGCCACGTGGAAGAAGGCCGGCACGCGCGAGAACACCATGCTGTCCTGGTTGACCCAGATGCCGGCGAACCTGTCCTTGCGACGGATCGCCGTGGTCCCCGAGGGCCCACGCACCACGACGACGATGTCGCCGTCGCCCTCCCGCACGCCGAAGAGCAGCACCTCGGCCCCGGTGAAGCCGGTGGTGATGGCGACCAGATGCTGCGAGATGTCGACGATCAGCTGTTCGGCGCGCGCGCCCGCGGCCGGCAGCGCCGCGCCGGCGAGGATCAGCGCGGC
>JBKBLL010000321.1:0-3452 GCA_046296375.1 Alphaproteobacteria bacterium
CGGAGCTCGGCGTCATCATCGGCACCCCCGCGAAGGATGTCGCCCCCGAAGACGCTCTCGACCACGTGTGGGGATACACGGTCGTCAACGACATCACCGCACGTGACATCCAGTACTCCGAGGCGCAGTGGTCGCGCTGCAAGTCCTTCGACGGATTCACCCCGACGGGGCCGTTCGTCGTCACCGCCGACGAGGTGCCCGACCCGCAGTCTCTGTCGCTGTTCCTGGACGTGAACGGCCAGCGTCGGCAGACCGGCACGACCGACAAGATGATCTTCGGCGTCGCCCACATCATCAGCTATCTCAGCCGCTTCATGACGCTGCTGCCCGGCGACGTGATCGTCACCGGAACACCCCCCGGTGTCGGCTCCGGCCAAAAGCCGCCCGTGTTCCTGAAGCCCGGCGACGAGATGCACCTGGGCATCGACGGTCTGGGGGAACAGCGCTGCAAGGTCGTCGCTTGGGAGGATCGGCCGCGCTGAGCGGCCGGTTCCCCCTGCCTTGCGCCGAAGACCTGGACGAAACCTCTCCTCGGTTACGCCTCCCCGTCGCCGCCGTCACGCAGCGCGTGCCGGACGACTACGATGAAGAGGCCCAGAACCAAGCCTCCCATTAAGCCGAGGGCCACCATCATGGCGCGCTGTGGCCGGAATTTCTCCTGCGGAACGACCGCCGGGTCGATGATCCGGAAAGCGAACTCGTCGCGGGAATTCGCGAGCATGATCCGCCGCGTCTCCCCTTCGATGAGGTTGAAGAGGAGGCGCCTACGCTCCGTATCGACGGTGACGTCGACCTGCTCCTGGAGGTAGACGATGTTCTTTTCGGCGGCGTCGATTTCGCGCGCGCGGCTTTCGCGGTTGATATAGGCAACGAGCTTGTTCGCCCATTCGGCGGCAAGCACCGGATCCGTCCAGTCCACGCTCAGCGTGACCAGTCCGACCCGCTGCTCGACGTCGATCTGCCGGATCGCGTGGAACACCTTGAAGGCATCCCAGATCATCCGCCGCTCCCGTTCCGCTTCGGATGGTTCGCCACCGCTCTTGGCAAGTCCGGCCAGTCTCATGAGGGAGGCGATGGCCCGGGCTGCCGGTCCAGGCGAATCGTCCCATTCCGGCAGGAGGATCGGCAGCAGCCCTTCCCGCCGGATGAAGTCCTCCGTGAAGCGACGCGACCGCACGACGGCGATCGACTCGTCGGCTTTGCTGACGCCGACTTTGCCTGGGATCCGGATGCCCGCAATCTCGGCTACGCCTGCCAGAGCCCCGCCTCCTGCTCCGCCGGGCCCTCCTTCCTCCGCCGCTGGCGCCAGGACGACCTGCCCGCGGAAGATGTTGTCCATGGACAGAGCGATGACGACCGCCGCCACGGCCCCGAGGCTCGCGCAGAGAAAAATGATCAGGCGTCCCCGCCACACGATCCGCCACAGATCGATCAGGCGCAGTTCACCGTCGTCGCCTACCGCCGGCCGCTGTCGGGCCTCCATACCGTCCACCGCTAAACGATCTCCCATATCTCTCTGACCAGCGCCGAAGAGTTTTCTGAAGGCGTACGGCGCGTCGGACAGAAATGTAGAACTACATTGAACGGCGCCGTGCCGGGGTTTCGTCCGTTCCGGTCGAGACGGCGCCGACGAACCGCACCGAGGGTCATTCGCTGCGGCTCAGCACCCGGTCTATGGCCGATCCGGGCGCCTGAGCAGTGCGGTCGACGGCCGGGTTGCGGCCGGCCGGCGATCCGGGCTTCCGCCCGTCCGCTCGAATGCGCTGCGGGCGGCACAGATGCAGGATCCTGTCGACGACCTCGTCCTGTTGCCCGTCGGTCATGTCGCTTCCCGACGGGAGGCACAGGCCGATGTCGAACAGCCGTTCATCGACGCCGGCGCCGTGATACGGCGCTCCCCTGTACAGCGGCTGCAGATGCATGGGCTTCCACAACGGGCGTGATTCGATCCGGTGCTCCATCAGCATCAGCCTGACGTCCTCGCGGCCGACGCCGACGATCTGCGGATCGACCGTGACGGTCGTCAGCCATCGGGTCGAGTGCAGGCCCTGGGGTTCGGGCATGAAGGCGATCCCGATATCCGACAGAGCCGCGCGGTAGCGCTCGAAGATCGTGCGTCGGCGCGCGGCGCGGTCATCGAGCACCTTCATCTGCCCGAGACCGATGGCCGCGCAGATGTTGGACAGCCGATAATTGTACCCGAAGGTCGAATGCTCGTAATGGGGCGCGGGGTCGCGCGCCTGGGTGGAGAGGAACCGCGCCTCGTCGGCCCAGTCACGGTGCCGCGTCACCAGCATCCCGCCGCCGGAGGTGGTGATGATCTTGTTGCCGTTGAAGGACAGGATCGCGGCGTCGCCGCCCGTCCCCGCCTTGCGACCGTTACGATATGCGGCTCCGAGGCTTTCGGCGGAGTCGACGATCAGCCGGACGCCGTATCGCACGGCCAGCGCTTCGAGCGTGTCGAGATCGACGGACTGGCCGTAGAGGTCCGTGGGCACGATCGCCTTGGGCAGGCGATTCTCCCGGTCCGCCCTGGCCAGTTCCTCGGCCACCAGACTCGTGTCGACGGTCCAGCTCGCCGGGTCGAGATCGAAGAAGCGTGGGCGCGCACCGAGGTAATTGACCGGAAAGATGCCGCCCGCGAAGGTCATCGACGAGATCCAGACCTCGTCCCCCTGCCCCACTCCGGCGATGCGCAGAGCGAGGTGCAGCGCGGCCGACCCCGACGACAGGCCCACGCAGTGCAGCCCGCCCCCCAGATACGCGGAGACTGCGGCCTCGAACGCGTCGAGCTGGGGGCCGAGCGGTGCCACGAAGTTGGACGCGAACGCCTCGGCCACCGCGGCCTGTTCGTGGCCCGACATGTGCGGCCGGGACAGATAGATGCGCATGAATCAGCCTTTGGCCAAAGGTTTAGCCGGATTGCCCGCGACCGTGGCGCCCGGAGGAACATCCCGGGTAACGATGGCGCCCATGCCTATGACCGCCCCCTCGCCGATGGTCAGTCCCTGACGGATCACTGCGCCGGATCCGACATAAGCATGATCGCCGACTTCGACATTGCCGTTGACTTTCGCACCGGGAGCGAAGGTCACGTAATCGCCGATCCTGCAGTCGTGCTCGACATAGCTGTAAAGATTGGCATGGAAACACCGGCCAATGCGGATGTTCGAGGTCAACGTCACGAAGGGGGAAAGGCAGGCGCCGTCCCCCATCCTGACATCGTCCATCTGGATCACATTCTGCGCCCGCGCCTCGATCAGCGGAATGCCGCTATCGTCGCATCGGCGGGCGAGCGATTCCCGTACCCGCGACGACGCGATCGCGATCTGGCAGGCGATGGCGGCGGAACTTCCTGGCGAATCGCCCTGGCGGGGAGCGGTGGTCGAGGCGCTGCGCGAAGCGGGCGTCGAGGTTGCATCCGCTGCCCCCGGCCCGTCGCGTGAGCAGAT
>JBKBLL010000322.1:0-3440 GCA_046296375.1 Alphaproteobacteria bacterium
GGCGGTGACCATCATCGGAAAGGCCCGGCCGAACTTGGCGGCCGCGCGGATGACGGCGGCATAGCCCGAGAGGTTGGCTTGCGACGACAGCACGTCCATGCCCTGGGCGCGCGTGATGCGCGGCATGAACTCCATGGTGAAGGCCGACAGGCCGTGCGCCGCATAGGCGCCGATCCGCTCGTGGTCGTGCCAGGGGGCGAGGAAGCCGATAAGCACCGCACCGGGGCGCATGCGCCGGAACTCCCAGCCCTCGTCGGCGAGCGACGGGCCGCGCACGCGCAGCACCAGATCGGCTTCGCCCAAGGCTCCCGCCACGTCGTCGGCGAGAACGGCGCCGGCCTCGCGCAGTGCGTCGTCGGGGAAGCCCGCCGCCGCGCCGGCGCCCGACTCGACCGTGACGCCGAAGCCCAGCTCGACCAGACGCTTGACCGCATCCGGGCTGATCGCGACGCGCCGCTCGGCCGGATGGCGCTCCCTCGGAACGACGACCCTCATCGCTGCCCCCCCCATTGCCGCCAAAAGGAGCAGGATAGTTGCACGAAGAGCAGGCAGCCTCCAGAGCCGCCCGAGGGTGTGCCGGGCGGGCTAGAAGACGGACGACACCGTGAAGCCGATGGCGGCCCAGAGTCCCACGCTGGCGATGGAGCCGAACACGAGGCCGCGGCCGAAGGCGATGCCGGGCGGGCGGGTCACGCCGTCTCGTACCAGGCCGTCCGCACGGGGGTGGCGCTGGGGGGCCAGGAGTGTTCCGTCGGTCGGGATATGGACGGAACGGACGGACGGGCTGGTCTGCATCTGAACCTCCCTCGCGAAGCGAAACGGCACGATCGCCGGTCGGTTCCCGCTCCGCCGAGTGTGATCCCCAGAAAGTTAACGAAGTCTGGATGCGCTCGATTGCACGTGCGGCGCTTTTCTGTTTCTCTTCCCCCGCTGTGCCGATGGCGGGGGCGGCCGGCACGAACGGCATGCACGAAACGACATGGCCAAATCGGAGGCGAGGACCTGTACCGTGCGGAGGCGTCTCGGCATGGCGCATCCGCCGATCGGACCGGCCGGAAAAGGCGAGTTTCGCGATGAAGAAGCCCACTCTCTTCGGCAAGCCTCTCGGCGGTAGGGCGGAGAGCGACGACACGGCGAAGTGGACCCCACCCTCGCAGCAGGGTGGCGGCGCCGCGGCCTCGGCTCCGTCTCAAGATGGCGAACAGGCCGGCGGACCGGCGTCCGGACCGCGCGGAATCCAGCAAGGAGTACCCATGGCGGACGTGAAGACCCCCACTCCGAATTTCCCCTATCGCGGCATCGGCCCCGGCGAGGGTGCCGCCCGGCCAGGCTTCCCGCCGGGAGCGGCGGCTCCGGGCGCCACGACCGAGGAGGGTGCGAAGCTGATCGTCGGCAAGAACATCCGGCTGAAGGGCGAGATTGCGGATTGCGACACGCTCGTGGTCGAGGGGCATGTCGAAGCGTCCATGCGCAGCCGCATCATCGAAATCGCGGAGGGTGGCGTCTTCGTCGGCAAGGTGGAGATCGACAGCGCGCACGTGCGCGGCACCTTCGAGGGCGACCTGACGGCACGCGAGCGCCTGACCATCCACGCGACCGGCAAGGTCTCGGGCCATATCCGCTATGGACAGGTCGCGATCGAGGCAGGCGGCGAGATTGCCGGCCAGACCGAAGTGCTGGGCAAGGAAGCGGCGAAGAAGCCGGCCGCAGCGTCCGAGCCCGCCAAGACCTGACGCAGCGAACACCTGACGCAGCGAACACCTGACGCAGCGAACACCTGACGAATCCCCGCACCCGCCACGCCGGACAAGGTCAGGTCTGCGCCGAGCGCTGCCGCCGCGAAAAAACGCCGCTTCCTGGTCGGGGGCGGCGTTTGCTGTTATGAATGGACTGCGCTCCCGTCAGGAGCGACGCGGCGCCGAGTCGGGCGACTTCGTCGTGGAGATTATTCGATCCGACACCGCCTGAAGCACGGACGGCTCTTCGGCCCCGACCAGGACGTAGCCGGCCGTGCCGTTCTGCCAGCAGACGTAGCGGACCTCCTCTCCGTCGAACACCTCGGCCACCCGCCGCTGCGTATCGTCGGCCTTGGTGATGAACAGGGTGAGGCGCCGGCCCTCGGGCGACACGTACATGAACTGGGCCGCCGGCTTGGAGTCGTTGGAAACGAGCCGTCCCCCGAGCAGGACATAACCGGCGTCGCGCAGGTCGGGTGCGTCGATCGGCACGCCGACCCGCTTTGTCAGCCAACGCACGAGCTCGGCCTGCCGGCTGCCCGGGATCTCGACGGGCCGCTCGTAGTCGGTGGCGAAGACCAAATGGGCGTCCACCGCCCCGTGCGCATAGCTGGGCGGCATGTGCCAGACGAGCGAGGCGCCCCCCCACAGCATGCCGGCGACCACGGCGGCACCGCCGAGGCAGGCAAGCGCGGGACGTCCGAACCGCAGCCGCCAGGCGAGGCGGCGGAAGGTCAGGCGCCGGACCAACTGGTTCTCCAACTGCGTCAGCTGCAATGAGGGTGGCCGCGTGGGGGTGCGGCCGTAGGCGACGTGCAGAGCCTCGTTCAGGCGCAGGAAATCGTCCAGCCGGCGCAACTCGTCCGGCTCCTCCTCCAGCCAGCGCTCGATCAGCGCGCGCGACCGCTCGTCCGCGACGCCGTCGACATAGCGGTGGATCTCCTCCTCGCTGGGGTGGCCTTCGAACATCGTCATGACTTCACCAGGCGCAGCTTGGGCCTGCTTCGGCGGGCCAGGACGTCGCGCATCCGGTGACGCGCGCGCGACAGGCGGGACATCACCGTTCCCAGCGGCACGCCGAGTATGTCGGCGGTTTCCTGATAGCGGAAACCTTCCACGGCGGTCAGCAGCAGGACCTCGCGATGCTCGGGCTCCAGCTGCTCGAACGCCCAGAGCGCCTCCAGCCATTCCAGCCGCATGGACTGCGCCGGTTCCTCCGGCAGCAGGTGCATGACCGATTCCAGGTCGACATGCTCCGCCTGGCGCAGCCGCTTGCGCAGGCCGCCGATATGCAGATTGTGCAGGATGGTGAACAGCCAGGCGCGCAGGTCCGTCCCCGGCGTCCAGCGATGCGCCTGCGACAGCGCGACGGTCAGGCACTCCTGCACCAGGTCTTCCGCTTGGTCCGCATCCCTGACCAGTGCCCGCGCATATCGCCTGAGGCGCGTCACGTGCAGATGCAGCGTCTGCCGCAATTCCCCGTCGCTCATCCCCGTCGGTCCATGCTCCGCCGCCTAACCATAGCGTAACGGTGAACGCCTGGAGAGGCGGGATTATTCCCGGCGAGGAGGGGCGGTACCTGTGGAGCGCCGCTGCGGAGTGGACTCGTTCGGTTCCTGTCGGATAGTTTCGGCGCCCCGCCGCGGGACGGCGGCGTGCGAGGAGGGAGACGAGCGACATGACCGGCCGTACCGTCGAGACGCC
>JBKBLL010000323.1:0-3416 GCA_046296375.1 Alphaproteobacteria bacterium
GCGGCGGCACCTGCCGCCAGCGGTGCTGTCCATGGGGCAGCGGAAGCGACTGGAGCTGGCTCGCGTGTTTCTGGCGGACGAGCGGAGCATCTGGCTGCTGGACGAGCCCACGGTGGCCCTCGACGCGGCGTCGGTCGCGGCCGTCGAGGCGGCCATCGCCGGCCAGCGGGCGGCGGGCGGGATGGTCGTCGTGTCGACAAACGCACCGGTCGCCCTGCCCGATGCGGCGCATCTCGCCGTCGACGCCGCCGCGCCGGACGAAGGTGACGCACAGGCGGACGATCCGTTCGCGACGGCATGGTGAAGGGGCTCGCCGCCGTGCTGGGGCGCGACCTGGCGCTCGCCCGCCGGCGCGGCAGCGAGGCGTCGCTCGCCCTGCTGTTCTTCGTACTGGGAACGGTGCTCTTCCCCCTGGGCATCGGCCCCGACCCGAACATGCTGGCCCGGGCCGGCGCAGGCCTGCTCTGGGTCATGGCGCTGCTCGCCTCCCTGCTGTCGCTGGAGAAACTGTTCCAGACCGACTGGGAGGACGGCAGCCTCGACCTGCTCCTTCTCTCCGGCCTGCCGCCGTCCGGCATCGTGCTGGCAAAGACGGTCGCGCACTGGCTCGTGACCGGCCTGCCGATGGCGGCGATCTCGCCCCTCCTCGGCATCCTCCTCAACATGGAGGCGGCCGGCATCTGGGCGCTCGCCCTCGCCCTCCTGCTGGGCACGCCCACGCTGAGCCTGATCGGCGCGGTCGGCGCCGCGCTGACCGTGGGCGCCCGACGCGGCGGCGTGCTGCTGACGCTGCTCGTCCTGCCGCTCTACATTCCCGTGCTGATCTTCGGCGCGGGTGCGGCGGAATGGGCCGTTGCGGGCCAGGGCGCCCGCGCCCATCTGCTCGTGCTGGCGGCGTTCCTTCTGGCTGCGCTGCCGCTCTGTCCCTGGGCTGCCGGCGCCGCGCTGCGGCAGTCCGTCGAGTAGCGACGAGAGATGCACCGCTTCGCGAACCCCAACCGGTTCCTGCGCCTGTCCGCGACGATCGTACCGTGGAGCGCGGCGGCGACGGTGCTGCTCTTCGCCGCCGGCTTGGTCTACGCCCTGCTGCTGTCGCCGCCCGACTACCAGCAGTCCGAGACGGTGCGGATTATGTACGTCCACGTGCCGGCGGCCTGGATGGCGATGGGCGCCTATGTGGTGCTGGCGCTGGCGAGCGCCGTCGCCATCGTCTGGCGCCATCCGCTGGCCGACCTCGCCGGCAAGGCCTGCGCCCCCATCGGCGCCGGCTTCACCGCCATCGCGCTCGTCACCGGCGCGCTCTGGGGCCAGCCGACCTGGGGCACGTGGTGGGTCTGGGACGCGCGCCTGACCTCCGTCCTGATCCTCCTTTTCCTGTATCTGGGCTACATGGCCCTGTGGAACGCCTTCGACGACCCGAACAGGGGCGCGCGCGCGGCCGGCATCCTGGCGCTGGTGGGCGTGGTGAACCTGCCGGTCATCAAGTTCTCGGTCGACTGGTGGAATACGCTGCACCAGCCGGCCAGCATCACGCGCATCGGCACGCCCGCCATCCACCCCTCGATGCTGACGCCGCTGCTGCTGATGGCGGCAGCCTTCGTCGCCTTCTTCATCACGGTGCTGCTGCTGCGTACCCGGGCCGAGATCGCCGCGCGCCGGGTGCGCAGCCTCCAGATCGCGCACGGCGCGGCGCCGGCGGTGTCCGAGGCGGGGTATCGCTGAGATGGACGGGCTGGGCGACTTTCTCCGAATGGGCGGCTATGCCGTCTATGTCTGGGCGTCCTACGGGGTGACGGCGGCCGTGCTGATCGGGCTGGCCGTCTCCACGCTGCGGAGCCTGCGCGCGCACGAGCGAACGGCGGCCATCCTGGAGCGGGACCTCCCGCGCGGCCGGCGGCGCCGTCCGGCGCGGGTATCCACCGCGCCGGCTGCCCCCGACGCCGGCCACGGATCCTGAACGATGCGACGGCTCGCTTTCTTCCTGCCGGTCCTGCTGTTCCTCGGCGTCGCCGGCTATCTGCTGGTCGGTCTCTGGCTGGAACCGCAGCGCCTCCCCTCCGCCCTGATAGACAGGCCCGCCCCCGATTTCGCCCTGCCGCCGCTCGAAGGACGGTCCGCGCCGGGCGCGGAGAACGGCTTCGGTACGGCCGACCTGCAATCGGGCCGGACCAGCCTGGTCAACGTATTCGCCTCCTGGTGCCTGCCCTGCCGTGCGGAGCACCCCATCCTGGTGGACCTGTCCGAGACGACCGGCGTGCCGATCTACGGCATCAACTACAAGGACGATCCGGCGACGGCGGCGAAATGGCTGCACGACCTGGGCGACCCGTTCGCCGCCGTCGGCGCCGACCAGGACGGCCGAGTCGCCATCGACTGGGGCGTGTACGGCGTTCCGGAGACCTTCGTCGTCGACGGCGCGGGCACCATCCGCTACCGCTATGCCGGACCGCTGACGCCGGAGATCGTGCGGCGCGAACTGCTGCCGGCGCTGAAGGCGGCGCGCGCCGGGGACGCCGGATGACGCATCGGCTTCGCGTCCCGGGCCTCCCGGTCGTCCTCGCTCTGGTCCTGGCGGCCGCCCTGCTGGCATTCGCGCCCACCGCGCGGGCGGTGCAGCCCGACGAAGTCCTGGCCGACCCGGTGCTGGAGCAACGCGCCCGGGTCCTGGGCCGCGAACTGCGCTGCCTCGTCTGCCAGAACCAGTCCCTCGACGATTCCAACGCCGACCTCGCGCGCGACCTGCGACTCCTGGTGCGCGAGCGCCTGCAGGCCGGCGACAGCGATGCCGAGGTGCTGGCCTTCATACAGGCGCGCTACGGCGACTTCGTGCTGCTGCGCCCACCGGTGCGACCGGAGACCTGGGCACTCTGGTTCGCCCCGGTCGCGGTCGCCCTGCTCGGCGCGGGGGCGGTCGTCCTCTACTTCCGGCGCCGGCGGCCCGGCACCGGGGGCACCGACGAATCCGCGCCGCTGAGCGAAGCCGAACGCCGGCGCCTCACGCGGCTGCTGGCCGAGGACGGCGAGCGGTGAACGACTATCTGTTCTGGATCGCTGCCGCCCTCATCTGCGGCATCGTCGTGATCCTGCTCCTCCGCTCCCTGACGATGGCCACGTGGACCGGCGGACCGGCGGCCGACAGCCTGCCCGATCGTAGGGGGGCGAGTAGCGACCTCGCCGTCTATCGTGCCCAGCTGGCCGAGGTCGAACGCGATCTCGCCGCCGGCGTCCTGCCGCCGGACCAGGCGGCGGCGGCGCGGCTGGAGATCCAGCGTCGCCTGATCCGGGCGGCCGAGCGCGCCGAGATCCACAAGCGGGTAAGCCCGCATACACTGCGCCACTCGTTTGCCACTCACCTGCTCGAGCAAGGCGTCGATATCCGGGTCATCCAGGTGCTGCTGGGACACGTGAACATCAAC
>JBKBLL010000324.1:0-3317 GCA_046296375.1 Alphaproteobacteria bacterium
CGTCGAGACGTAGGTGAAGCGGTCCTCGACCCCTGCCCGGGCCAGCGCCGCCACCGTGTCGCCGCCGCCGGCGACGGACACCAGTCTGCCCGCGGCGGTGAGGTCCGCCGCGGCGCGCGCGACGGCGTTGGTGCCGGCGTCGAAGGGCTCGATCTCGAAAGCCCCGAGCGGGCCGTTCCAGACCAGGGTGCGGACCTGCGCCAGCCGCCGCTTCAGATCGGCGATGCTCTCCGGTCCCACGTCGAGGATCATGCGGTCGGCCGGTACCGATCCGACCGCGACGGCCGCGGACGCGGCGCCGGCCTTGAATTCCACCGCCACCGCCGCGTCGACCGGCAGCACGATCTCGCAGCCGCGGCCCTTCGCGGCCGCGACGATGCCGCGGGCGGTGTCGGCCAGATCCTTCTCGCACAGACTCTTGCCCACATCGGTGCCGAGTGCGTGGAGGAAGGTGTTGGCCATCCCGCCGCCGATGACCAGCATGTCGACCTTGCCGATGAGGTTCTGCAGCAGGTCGATCTTGGTCGAGACCTTGGCGCCGCCCACGATCGCCATCACCGGCCGCTCGGGGTGCTCCAGAGCGCGGCCGAGCGCGTCGAGTTCCTCCTGCATCAGTCGGCCCGCATAGGCGGGAAGACGCTGTGCCAGCGCTTCCGTGGAAGCGTGGGCGCGGTGCGCTGCCGAAAAGGCGTCGTTGACGTAGGTGTCGCCCAGCGCCGCCAGCCTTCCGGCGAAGCCGCCGTCGTTCTTCTCTTCCTCGGCGTGGTAGCGCAGGTTCTCCAGCAGCGCCACGCCACCGGCGGCCAGGCCCGCCACGGTCTTCTCCGCCTCGGGACCGACGCAGTCGTCGGCGAACGCGACCGGCGCGCCGAGTACCGCCGCCAGGGCTTCCGCCACGGGTTTCAGCGACATGGAGGGCTCGCGCTTGCCCTTGGGACGGCCGAAGTGCGACAGGACGACGACCTTCGCCCCCTTCCCCGCCAGTTCGCGGATGGTCGGCACCGTGCGCTCGATGCGCGTGAGGTCCCCGACCTTGCCGTTCTCCATCGGCACGTTCAGGTCGGCGCGCAGCAGGACCGTCTTGCCGCGCGGGTCGAGAGCGTCGATCGTCTTGAACTTGGGCATGGGTCGGCGTGCCTCTCGCGTCGGGACTGGCTGCTCACGCCCGGCGGTAGACCGCGTCGGGCCCCGGCTCGCCGTCCTCCGCCCGCAGCCGGCCGTCGTCGACCATGCGGAGGATGTGCGCCAGGACCGAGCGGGCGGCCGCACGGTGGAGCGTCTCGGGAACGTCGGCATACATCACCCGGACCATCTCGGGAATCGTCTTCGGCCCGTCGGCGAGGCAATCGGCGATCTGCACCTCGCGCTCGTTGCGGTGGGCGATGAAGGCGCGCACGAAGGGCTGCGGATCGCGCACCGCCGGGCCGTGCCCCGGCCAGTAGACCGTCTCCGGCCGGCCCAGCAGCCTGTCCAGGCTGGCCATGTAGTCGGCCATGTCGCCGTCGGGCGGCGAGACGACCGAGGTCGACCAGGCCATGACGTGGTCGCCCGACAGGAGGACGTTCTCCTCCTCCAGGGTGAAGCAGAGGTGGTTCGAGATGTGCCCCGGCGTGTGCAGGGCCCTGAGCGTCCAGCCCTCGCCCGCGATCCTGCCGCCGTCGGGCACGGTCACGTCCGGCGCGAAAGCCGTGTCGCCGCCCTCGGGCGAGGCGAAGGGCCAGCGGCGGCGCACGCCGGCACCGTGCGGACCGAAGCCGTAGGTCTTCGCCCCGGTCGCCGCCACCAGCGCCGGGACGCCAGGCGAATGATCGTTGTGGGTGTGGGTGACGACGATATGGGTGACCGTCTCGCCCGCCACCGCGCGCAGGATGGCGTCCGTCTGCTCGGGCAGGGCCGGGCCCGGATCGACAACCGCGACCCGGCCGCGGCCGACGATGTAGGTGTTCGTGCCCTTGAAGGTGAACATGCTGGGGTTGGGCGACGTCACGCGCCGCAGCAGCGGGCTCAGTTCGTAGACCCGGCCGGGCTCGGCGTCGAAATCCTTGTCGAAGGGAATGGGCGTGGCCATGCGCGCGGCTCCGTGTCGGGGGACCGGCATGGTGGCGGAACGGCGCGCCGGCCGCAACGCCGCGGCGGACGGCCGCTCAGTTGTTGGCGATCACCGCCAGCGCGCCGGCGCTGATGGCCAGGCTGCTCAGGATCTGGGTCAGGTTGAGCGAGAAACGCATGGGGTCGAACGGCCGCAGGTCGCGCGGGACGATGATCGCCGAGCCGGGCGCCAGCACCGGCGCACGGCCGCGCCAGGACGAGGCCGAGAACTGGGCGGCGGAGCCGTCCGGCGCCACGATGAACATGCGGCCGCGGTCCGCGTCGGCGGTGACGCCGCCCGCGACCTGGAGATAGTCGCGTGGGGTGCGGTCTTCCGAGAACTGCTGAGCCCCGGGGTTGAAGACCTCGCCCGACACGAACACCGACCACGGTCGCCGGGGCACGAAGAGGCGGTCGCCCGGCTCCACCGCGATGTCGAGTTCCGGACGGGCCAGGAGGATGTTGGGGTCGGCCTCGATGACCATGCGGCCCATCGGATCGCTCGCCTCGATCTGCGCCACCAGATCGCGCAGCACGCTCAGCCCCTCCGGGCGGAGCCGGTTCTCGTCTGCCGAGGTACTCTCCCGCACCAGCGCACGGTTGAGTTCGGCCAGGGCGCGGCGCCGGGCCTCCAGTTCCGCCTCCTGGACGCTGCGGCGGGTGAAGACGGAACCGTAGGGATAGGCGTTCTCGCGCAGGCCGCCGGCGCGCGCGATCACGCAGGAGAGGCGCTCGCCCACCACCAGATCGTAGCGGCCCGGCCGCTGCACCTGGCCCTCGACCAGGATGTAGCCGTCCTCACGGCCGGACACGGCAGGGTTGACCCGCACGATGGAGCCGACCGGCGCGCGGACCGCCGCGGCGGAAGTCCGGTGCAGATCGACGGTCGCACGCTGCGGCACCTGGCGGGAATCGCCCGGCACCGACTGGAACCAGGTCAGTTCGACGGCGCCCGCATCCGCCTGACGGGTCAGGCCGCCGGCCGCGCGCAGCATGTCGTCGAGCGTAACCGTGCCCGCCACCGGATAGTCGCCGGGCACGTTTACGCCGCCGACCACGGCGCCCGCGTTGTCGAGCATCAGCCGGCGCAGGCCGAGTTCGGCGAGCAGCCCCTCGCGCGGCAGATCGCCGCCGTCCCGAGCTGAACGGGAGGGCCCGCCGCCGGGGGCGCCGCCCCGGGCGCCACCGCGCTCGGCCAAGTCCGACCAGAGGCCCTCCCGGCGGCCGTC
>JBKBLL010000325.1:0-3311 GCA_046296375.1 Alphaproteobacteria bacterium
AGAGCGGCGAAGTGAACAGGACATGGATCTGCCCAGCCGACCATGCTGCGCGCTCCTCGTTGCGCCTCTTGGTACGCTTCAGCTTGTACACACCCTTCGCCGGGTTCGTCTCGAGATAGCCTTGGTCGATCGCCCACCCGAAGAATGAGGACAGATTGGAGAGGTGCTTCCTGACCGAGCTCGGGGACAGCGTTTTGATCGTCAGGTCGGCCTGCGTCATCGCGACCAGTTCCGACAGCGCCTTGCCGGAAAACTGGGGAACCTTTCCTCGAAGCGCCGGTAGGGCCTGGAGCGTGCCTACGAAATCAGAGAACTGCGTGCGGCGGTAACGGTCCAAACGCGAATCGCCGGCCGCTTCCAGAAAGAGCGCCGATGTCGTGGCATTCTCCCTTTGCATGTCCTCGCGCCACGCCCCAGCCTTCACCTTCTCGGCAACGTATCGTGGCCACGCCTCGGCGAACTTTGGACTGGAAACCGTTCTCAGGGCGTCGTTGTCGTCCGCGAAGAGCGGGTCCAAAGGCCGAGCCGTGTAGTCCCCATCCCGCCGCGCCGCCGTAATCCGGCCAATCTCCGCAGATGCTCGAATCAGGCCACGGCACAACCGACTATAAGCATCGGAATCCTTTTCTATCGCGAAGCCTTCACGACGCAGTAGATCGTCGGCGGCTTTGGCGGCGGGGGCCCAATTGTCGTCCCGTAAGAGAAACTTACTGGAATCCCGCAGCGACGCCGCTTCCTTGAGGTGTGTATCTTCGTAATGGTCGAGGCCTCGGCGGAAGACGTCACGAGCGAGCTCAGCGGCGCTCCGATCATCCAGCTTCTTCATGTTCTGCAAAGCCCTGAACACCTCATCGGACCATACCGCAAGCGCACGCGCCATTGCCTTCGCCTCGCGATACGGGACGCTGCCGAGCGACCGCACCAATTCCTGCCGACCCATCAGCTGCACTAGGTCGGACGGCACCCGGCGGCGAAAATCGTATCGCCCCCCGACCGTCCGGAGGAACCTGTCCCTCCCCATGAGAGCCCCTCGTCCGAGCCGGCGGCGTACCGCCGGTGTGGACCGTTCGTGTGGACCAGGGCCACACGGGCCGAAACCGAGGAACTTCTCCGAGTGTTTCGAAAGGCTTCTAGGAGTTTGGCTGGGGGACCTGGATTCGAACCAGGGCTGCTCGGGTCAGAGCCGAGAGTTCTACCGCTAAACTATCCCCCACGCGGGCGGCGCCCTGGGCGCCGCGTGCGAGCGGAGGGCAACTTAGTGATCGGGCAGCACTCTGGCAACCCGTCTCGCGCGGCGTTAGCATGAGCGCAACGAAAGGGCGCCGCGCGGCCTGGGGAGGCGGCGGCGAGCGCCCAGGGGGACGTGCGGTGGCGAGCTATGAGGAACGGCGCTGCGGGCGCCGGTGGAGAGGACGTTTCGATCGGGCCGGCCCGGACGGGGAGCCGCCCGAGGCGGTCTACGGCGCGCTCGATCTCGGGACCAACAACTGCCGCCTGCTCGTCGCGACGCCGAGCCGGCGCGGCTTCGACGTGGTCGATTCCTTCTCGCGGATCGTCCGGCTGGGCGAGGGACTGCAGGCGAGCGGAGAGCTCTCGGCGGCCGCGATCGAGCGCACCATCGCCGCCCTCAAGGTCTGTGCCACGAAGCTGGAGCGTACCGGGACGACGCGGCTGCGCAGCGTGGCGACCGAGGCGTGCCGGCGGGCGCGCAACTGCGGCACCTTCGTCGACCGCGTCGCGTCGGAGACCGGCGTCGAACTGGAGATCATCGACACGGCCGAGGAGGCCCGGCTGGCCGCCGGAGGCTGCGCGCCGCTCCTCGACCACCGGCGGGCGCGCGCGCTGATGTTCGACATCGGCGGCGGCTCGACCGAGGTGATGTGGGTCGCCGTCCCGGCGCGCGGCCAGCCGCAGGTCATCGACTGCATCTCCGTGCCGTACGGGGTCGTCAACATGGCCGAGCGCTGGGGCGGGCACGAAGTCTCCACGGAAACCTACGAGGCGATGGTCGACGAGGTGCGCGCCGCCCTCGACGGGTTCGAGCGGCGCCACCGCATCGCCGACGAGGCGCGGGCGGGCCGGGTGCAGGTGCTGGGCTCGTCCGGTACCGTCACCACGGTGGTCGGGATCCGGCTCGACCTGCCCAAATATCAACGTCGGGCCGTCGACGGTCAGTATCTGGACCGCGCCGAGATCGAACGGATCAGCGAAGGCCTGCGCATGACGACCTATGCCGAACGGGCGGCGCACCCCTGTATCGGCGCGGAGCGCGCCGATCTCGTGGTGGTGGGCTGCGCCATTCTGGCCGCGATCTGCCGCCTGTGGCCGGCCGAGCGCCTGCGCGTCGGCGACCGGGGCGTGCGCGAGGGCATCCTCCTGTCGCTGATGGCCGCCGACCGGGCAAGCTCCGCGTGACCGCCGCCGGTGGAACGGGGGGCAGCGGAGCGGGCGGCGGCGGCGGGGGAGGTCGTGGGCCGGGCATGCGCGGCGCGGGAACCCGCGGGACGGGTGCCCGGGGAACTGGAGCCCGCGGAACGGGAGCGCGCGACCCGAACGTCAGGCTGCGCACGGCGCGCAAGCGCAGCAACTCCTCCGCGCGCTGGCTCGAACGGCAGCTGAACGATCCCTACGTCGCCGAGGCGAAGCGCCAGGGCTGGCGCTCGCGTGCGGCCTTCAAGCTGCTCGAGCTCGACGACCGCTTCCGCCTGCTGCGGCCGGGCCTGCGCGTCCTGGACCTGGGCGCGGCACCCGGCGGCTGGACCCAGGTCGCGGTGGCGCGCACCGGCGGTACGGGCCGGATCGCCGGCGTCGACATCGCGCCGATGGATCCGATCGAGGGTGCGGTCCTGCTCCAGCTCGACGCGACCGATCCCGAGGCCGATGCCGCGATCGCGGCGGCACTCGGCGGACCGGCCGACATCGTGCTCAGCGACATGGCGCCGTCGACCATCGGCCATGCCGCGACGGACAAGCTGCGCATCCTCGCCATGGCCGACGCCGCCTACGACCTCGGCCGCACCGTGCTGGCGCCGGGCGGCGCCTTCGTCTGCAAGCTGTTCCAGGGCGGCGCCCATGCCGACCTGCTGAACCGGCTGAAGCGCGACTTCGCGCTCGTCCGCCACGCCAAGCCGCCGGCGAGCCGCAAGGACTCCGCGGAAATCTACCTGATCGCGACCGGCTTCCGCGGCGGGCCGGAATAGGGCGGGGCGAGAACAGGGGCGGCAAGGACGGGGACGGCAAGGACGGGGGCGGCAAGGACGGGGGCGGCAAGGACGGGGGCGGCAAGGACGGGGGCGGCAAGGACGGGGGCG
>JBKBLL010000326.1:0-3274 GCA_046296375.1 Alphaproteobacteria bacterium
AATGTCGCTCGATCCGAAAGCCAGTCTTGAGACTCCAACCGTTGTGGTTGGTGACACCACCTTCCACCTGCCATATGCCGATTTGCTGCCGCCGCTTGGCGACAACGAACTCGACGCGCTGCGCGCCGATCCGCTGCTCGGGGTCTCGATCCTGCCCGGACCGCCCGACCCGGCGCCCGGCGACTGAGTGCGAGCCCGTGAACCCCGCGGTTCAGGCCCGCGGCGGTCACGATGCCCGGGAACCGCCGGAACGGGCGGGCGGGCCTGCCCGGCGGCGGTGCGCCGCCGCCGGGACCTTCGAGCGACGACAGGAGACGCACCATGCCCGACGACCGCGACGCGACCCTGACCGAGGGCCTGCCGGTCCCGGGCTACCGGCCGCAGCCGGCCCGCGCGATCGAGACGGTCAGCGCCCTCAAGGAGGCCGAGGAGCGGCTCCTGCGCCGGCTCGACGCGCTGGCCGCCGCCGGAGAGGCCGACCCGCGCTGGCTGGCGATCGGCCGCACCGGGCTCGAGCAGGCCTTCATGGCGATCAACCGCGCGGTGTTCCGCCCCGGCAGGGTGCGGCTCGAGGCCGATGCGGAGGCCGGGCCGTGAGCTATGTCGACACTGCCCAGCTGGTCGCGCGTTACGGCGAGCCGATGCTGGTCGCGCTGACCGATCGCGGCCCCGTGCCCTCGGGCACCTGGGACCCCGAGACGGTCGAGCGTGCGATCATCGATACCGCGGCGCTGATCGACGGACACCTGGCCGCCCGCTACCGCCTGCCGCTGGCCGAGGTGCCGCCGCTGCTGCGCGATCTGGCCGGCGCGATCGCGATCTGGAAGCTGCACGCCCACAAACCCGACGATAAGATCGAGGCCGATTACCGCGACGCCCGCCGCACGCTCGACGAGATCGCCGCGGGCCGGGTGCGGCTGCCGGTCGGCGCCGGGGCCGAGCCCGAGGGCACCGGCGGCTCGGGCGCCCGCATCACCGACCGCGCCCGGCCATTCACCGAACGCAACCTGAAGGGCTTCGTCTGATGCTCGAGGCGGTGATCGCCCGGATCGCAGAGCGGGTGCCGGCGCTTGCCGGCAGGGTCGCCGGCGCCGCCGACCTCGCCGCGCTGATGGCGGCGGGCGCGCTGCCCGCCGCACCGGTCTCGGCCCACGTCATCCCGCTCGGCCTGCGCGCCGGCCCGGTCAGCAGCGCCACGGCGCCGGTCCATGTCCAGCCGCTCGAGGAGACGCTCGCCGTCGTGCTGGTCTTCCGCCACGCCGGCGCCGCCGGGGCCGGTCTGGCCGGGTCGCTGCGCGAGACGGTCTTCGCCTGCGTCGCCGCGCTGGCCGGCTGGGCCCCGCCCGAAAGTCCCGGCGCCTTCCGCCTGGTGCGCGCGGGGCTCGTGCGCATGGCGCAGGGCACCCTCGTCTACCAGATCGACATCGCCATCGACGGCCAGCTGCGGGTCGCCGCATGACCGCCGTCCCATCCGAGAGGAGGGTTTGAATGCCCCTTTACTGGCGCAACAAGGTGCTGCTCGCCAAGCTCGAGGCGACCTACGGCACCGACCCCGTCCCGACCGGGGCGGCGAACGCGATCCTCGCCGTCGACATGCGGCTGACGCCGATGGACGGCCAGGACGTCAGCCGCGAGCTGGAGCTGCCCTGGATGGGGTCGCAGCCGACGGTCGCGGCCGAGCTGCACGCGCGGCTGTCGTTCCGGGTCGAGCTCGCCCCCTCGGGCGATCCCGGCGTGGCGCCAGCCTGGGCGCCGCTGCTGCGCGCCTGCGCCATGTCGATGGACGCCGTCGCCGACACGAGCGTGACCTTCGCCCCGGTCTCGACGGGACACGCGAGCGTCGCGATCGAGTTCTGGATCGAGAACACGCGCCACCGCATCGCCGGCGCGCGCGGCAACTGCACGGTCAGGCTCGCCGCCAATGCCGTGCCCTATCTCGAGTTCGAGTTCACCGGCCTCTTCGTCCAGCCCGCCGAGGGGATGCGCCCGACGCCCGACGTCGCCGCCTTCGCCACCCCCGAGATCGCGGTCAGCGCGCATACCCAGATGACCATCGGCGCCTGGACGCCGGTGGTGCGCTCGGCGGCGCTGAACTTCGGCAACCAGGTCGAGAACCGCTTCCTGATCGGCGCCGAGGCGGTGCTGGTCACCGACAAGGCCGGGACGCTCGAGGCCACGGTCGAGGCGGTGCCGCTGACGACCTGGAACCCCTACCAGCTGGCCTATGCCCAGACGCAGGTCCCCGTCACCGTCGTCCACGGCACCGCCGCGGGGCGGATGGCCACGATCGCGCTGCCCGCCGCGCAGGTCCAGCGCCCGCAGGGCCTCGAGAACGCGCAGGGCGTCACCGAATGGCCGCTGCGCTTCGTGCCGCTGCCGGTGGCCGGCAACGACCAGTTCACCCTGACGCTGACCTGACGGAGCGCCCATGTTCACGATCGCCGAGAGCCCCGAGTTCACCCACGACGTCCCCGTCCTCGTCCCCGTCGACGACGGCCAGGAGGAGCGCAAGCTGCGCACCCGCTTCCGCGCCATCCCGGCGGCCGAGGCCGACAGCTTCGATCTCGGCTCCGAGGAGGGGCGCGATGCCTTCCTCGACCGGGTCGTGGTGGGGTTCCACGACCTGGTGGACGACGCGGGCCGCCCGGTCGCCTGCACCGACGAGATCCGCGGCCGGCTGATGGGCTATCCCTTCGTGCGAACCGCCCTGACCGTGGGCTACCTGCGCGCGGTCTCGGGCGCCCGGCTGGGAAACTGAGATGGGCCGGGCGGCTCTGGGCAACCGGGGGCGCGCGGCCGAAGGCGGAGGCCGCGGCCGACCTCGCGCGCTTCGGGATCGCCGC
The DNA here is from genome assembly GCA_046296375.1 of Alphaproteobacteria bacterium. Lineage (GTDB taxonomy): Bacteria > Pseudomonadota > Alphaproteobacteria > JAJUGE01 > JAJUGE01 > Constrictibacter. Next base: position 2,844 of record JBKBLL010000326.1, read on the forward strand.
GACCCTGCCCGAGGGCCCGGGGGACGAGGGCCTCTGGCCCGAGAACCTGCCCGCGTTGCGCGCCTTCCTCGCGGTCGCCACGCAGCTGCGCGCGCAGGCCGCTGGCTCTGCCGGGCTCGTCGCGCTGGGGCTCGACTATGCCGGGGCCGAGGCCGGGCTGCGGCTCGCCGGCATCGCGGCGACGCCGGAGCTCTGGGCTGATCTGCAGGCGATCGAGGCCGGGGCGGTCGAGGGCTTCAACGCGCATCTGACGGAAGGACGGCCATGACCTTCAACGTCTCGATGGTGTTCCGGGCCGACGCGGCGCAGGCGCGCCGTGGCGACGAGGCAGAGCGCGGCGCGCTGGTGGCCGAGGTGCAGGTAATGCAGGCACGGCTGCAGGAGCTGTCCCAGTTCGCTGCCCAGGTGGAGCAGGCCGCACGTGAAACGGC
>JBKBLL010000327.1:0-3265 GCA_046296375.1 Alphaproteobacteria bacterium
GGGGTTCTCGCTCATCACCTGGACGGCGTCGGCGCCGTAGGTCCTGAAGATGCGCACCGCGCGCGCGGTGCCGACGCCGTGGCTGTGCAGGAAGACCATGATCTCGCGCACGACCTTCTGCTCCGCCCAGGCAGCCGTGATCCGCGCGGCGCGCACGGGGCCGATGCCGGCGACCTCGCGCAGCCGGTCGGGCTCCGCCTCGATGATGTCGAACACCTTCTCGCCGAACGCCTTGACCATCTTCTTCGCGTAGACCGGACCGATACCGCGGATCATGCCGGATCCCAGGTACTTCTCGATCCCGTCGATGGAGGTCGGCGCCGAGGCGCGCATGAAGCGGGCTTTAAACTGCTGTCCATGCGTGCGGTCGTTCACCCATTCGCCCGAGGCGGTGACCCACTCGCCGGGCGAGATGGTCGCGGCATGGCCGATCACCGTCACAAGGTCGCGGTGACCTCGCGCCTTCGCGCGCAGCACGCAGAAGCCATTCTCTTCATTGTGGAAGGTCACCCGCTCGACCAGGCCGGCGAGGACCTCGCGGTCGGTGCCGCCGTCGCCCTTCACCGTCCGATCCGCGCCGGTTCCGCGACCTCGTCGGCATCGCCGGTGTCGCGGTGAACTTCCTCGGAGATGACCCGTTCGGTGACGTCGGCCAGATACGCGCAGAGGGCCGCATCGAGTTCCTTGAACTCCGGCCATAGCACCTTGCCGACGAAGCTCTCCGGGACGCGGACGATGATCGTCTGCCTGTGCATTCTCGGATAGCGGTAGGGCTTGAGGCCGTATCGGCGGCACAGCGCGATGAACAGCTTCCGCGACCAGGGGTCGGGGACGCTGAAGCGCGTCTCAACGGCCTCTTCGCCATCTTCGGATCGGTTCAGACGCTCCCTGATCCGCGCCGCTGCCGCGCCGGCGGCGGCCTTCTCGCCAGGGGTGGCCGCACCGGCGAAGAGCGCCTCGATCTTGCGGAGCTTCTCGCGCAGTTCCTGCTCGGAATGCATGTCGTCGTTACCCCGGCCCCCCATCCTGGCGCTCCCCGCGCGCCACGATCTCGAGGCGATCTGCATCCGGCGGCCGTTGCAGCGCAAGCGCCTCCTCGACCGGCGCGCTGAGCCACGTCGTACATGCGGCCTCGTCGGTGAGGATCACCGGCATCGCCTGGGCGTGGATCGGCCGCACCGTGTCGTTCGCCTCGGTCGTGAGGAAGCTGTAGAGCCGGTGCTCCCCCTCCTGCCCTTTGCGCAGCCCCGTCCAGGGTCGCCAGATGCCGGCGAAGGCGAACAGCGGCCGCTCGGCCGACAGCGCGAACCAGTGCGTCACCTTGGGCTGGGTATCCGTCCACTCGCAGAAGGACGTCGCCGGCACGAGGCAGCGGTATTCGGGCTCGAGCCAGGCGCGCCAGTAGGACGATCTGGTGTTGCGCACATTGGTGACCGGCCGGGTGCCGAGTGCGGGCGGCGGCGGGAAGCCCCAGCGCATCATCGTCAGCTCCCGCGCACCGTCCGGCGCCATCCGGATCACGGGCGCCATGCCGTCGGGGAAGATGCCCGGCAGCGGGGGCAGATTGCCGGTGTGGTCATGCACGACCCGGAAGATCTCCCGGATCGCCTGCTGCCCCTTCGTCAGGCTGTAGAGATTGCACACGACGTCCCTCCCCCGGTTCAACGGCAGACCAGCAGTTCGTCCCACGCGGTCGTGTAGCGCGGGCTGGCGAACTCCCGCCGCAGCTTCCATGCCCGGCGGGTGCCGGTCGCTCCATAGGTGACGGTATCGCGCCCGAAGCGCCGGTTGAGGCTGTCGATCGCCCGCATCCGCGCCTGGGCGGCCGGCGTATCCGGTGTCCCGAACAGTCCGGCCTGAACGGCCGATGCCGGATGCAGGTCGAGGAACATCACGCCCGCCTTCTTGTAGCGATAGCCGGGTCGCCAGATCGCGTCCAGGGCACGCAGCGCCGCCGTGATGAGCCTGCCGGTGTCGGCCGTCGCCACGGCCAGCGAGACCGCCTGCGTCGCGTTGTAGGGCGCATCCTGCGGCCGGAACCGGTTGGTGTGGATGAACACGACGAGCTGCGCCGTGACGAGCTGCTGGCGGCGCATCTTCTCCGCCGCACGCGCGGTGTAGGTACCGACCGCCTCCTCCATCTCCGGCTGCGTGTAGACCGGCTGGCCGAAGGAGCGCGAGGCCATGATGCTCTTGCGGTCCGGCGTCACGTCCTCCAGGGCGAGGCAGGACACGCCCCGCAGCTCGTGGACGGTGCGCTCCAGCACGACGCTGAACCGCTCGCGGATGAGGCGCGGGTCGGCGCGCTTCAGGTCGAGCGGCGTGCGGATGCCGAGTGCCGCCAGCCGATCGGCGAGCCGACGCGCGACACCCCACAGGTCGGTCATCTCCATGCCGGCCAGGCGCGCGTCGATCGCCGCGGCGTCGGTGAGGATGCACACACCCTCCAGCGCGGCGTCCTTCTTGGCGAAGCGGTTGGCCACCTTGGCGAGCGTCTTGGTCGGCGCGATCCCGACGGAGACCGGGATGCCCGTCCACTGCAGGACGGTGCGGCGCAGCTCGGCCGCATGGGCGGCGAGCCTGTGCTCGAAGCCCTGCATCCCGAGGAACGCCTCGTCGATCGAATAGACCTCCAGCTCGGGCGAGAAGTCGGCGAGGATCTTCATCACCCGCGCGCTCATGTCGCCATAGAGCGTGTAGTTGCTGGACCGGACGATCACGCCGTCGGTCGGCACCCGCCGGCGGCACAGGTGCCACGCCTCGCCCATCGCGATGCCGAGCGCCTTGGCCTCGTTCGACCGGGCGATGACGCAGCCGTCATTGTTCGACAGCACCACCACGGGCCGACCCCGCAGTTCCGGCTGAAACACCCGCTCGCACGAGACGTAGAAATTGTTGCAGTCGACGAGCGCGAAGAGGGCCATCGGAGGTCACAGCATCCGTATGGAGTGCGTCACGACCCCCCACACCTCGAAGGACTGCTCGGCCGACAGCAGCGTGTCCGCGAACGCGGGGTTCTCGGCCTGCAGGAGCACCTGATCGCCGTGGCGACGATAGCGCTTCACGGTGAAACCGCCGTCGACCAGCGCCAGCACGATGCAGCCCGGCGTCGGCGTGCGCGAGCGATCGATGACCGCGATGTCGCCGGGGAAGATGCCGGCGCCGGTCATACTCTCGCCGGCCATACGCACGGCGAACGTCGCGGCAGGGTTCGTGACGAGCAGCTCGTTGAAATCGAGCGGCCGGTCGAGATAGTCGTCGGCCG
>JBKBLL010000328.1:0-3264 GCA_046296375.1 Alphaproteobacteria bacterium
CCGCTTTCTCCTAAACGCCCCCGCCCCCGGGGGTTCACCCCGACCGCGCGCCGCCTTCGGCGGCTTGTCCGGGAAAGCGGGTCGAGGGTTGCCGGGCCCACGGTGCCGGCGTAGGGGTTGGGCTGGCCCGGCCCGCGGCGGACATCACCGGCGCGGGGAGGTGGCAAAGGGGCGGGGCGGGCGCCGGCCCTGCGGCAGGGACCGCCCGGCGCAGCGGGTCGTCGGTTCCGCCCAGACGCTAGACCGAGCGCATCAGCCCGCCGTCGACGCGGATGTTCTGGCCCGTGATGTAGCCGGCTCCCGCGGAGGCGAGGAAGGCGACCGTCGCGGCGATCTCCTCCATGGTGCCGTAGCGCTGCATCGGAACGCTCCGGCGCCGCTCGTCGGTCGTCGGCAGGCTGTCGATCCAGCCGGGGAGCACATTGTTCATGCGCACGTTCCGCGCGGCGTAGCCGTCGGCGAACAGCTTCGTATAGGCGGCGAGGCCCGCGCGGAAGACCGCCGAGGTGGGGAACATGGCGCTCGGCTCGAACGCCCAGGCCGTGGAGATGTTGACGATCGCACCACCTCCCTGCTGCGCCATGATGGGGGCCACGAGGCGCGTCGGCCGGATCACGTTCATGAGGTAGACGTCGAGACCGCTGTGCCACTGCTCGTCGGTGATCTCGGTTATCGGCGCGCGCGGACCATGTCCGGCGCTGTTGACCAGCACGTCCACCCGGCCCCACCGCTCCATCGTCCGGTCCACGAGGCGTTTCAGATCGTCGTTGGACTGGTTCGATCCGGTCACGCCGATGCCGCCGAGCTCCGCTGCGAGCGCCTCGCCCTTGCCCGACGACGAGAGGACGGAGACGGCGAACCCGTCCGCGGCGAGCCGGCGTACCGCCGCCGCCCCCATCCCGCTGCCGCCCGCCGTTACGATCGCGACCCTGTCTGCCATTGCGTATCCCATCTCACCGACCGATCGCGCCTTCGACAGAGCCGCGCCTGGGCGGGCTTCTCTCCGGCAGCGTCCACCGAAGCCACCCTATCACCGATTGCGCGGAGGGATCAGTGCGGCCCGGCGGGCTGGCCGGGCTTGCCGTTCGTCATCATCCGGGCGGGCGCAGATGAATCGGCTACTGGCAAAAACTGCTAATATGGCCATATGCGGACAGCGTTGGGAGATCCGCCATGCCGACCCGGAACGTCAACCTCACCGCCGAGCTGGATGCCTTCGTCGAGGAGGTCGTCCGGACCGGCAAGTACCAGAACGCCAGTGAGGCGATGCGCGACGCCGTCCGCGCCTTGCAGCAGCGCCTGCAGATCGACGAGTTGAAGCTCGACCTGTTGCGCACGCAGATCGAGGTTGGGCTCGAAGCACTCGAACGCGGCGCGTTCTCGGAAGTCGACGACGCAGACCTCGACGCCACGCTCGACAGCCTCACCACGAACGACGCGCGCTGAACCGTGCCGCGGTATCGGCTTTCGGAACCGGCGAAGGCCGATATCGCGACGGTGCTGCGTACCAGCGAGGCGATGCACGGGCCCGAGGCGCGTATCCGGTATCGCGCCCTGGTGACGGCGGCGCTGCGGCGAATCGCGGCCGATCCACACGGCCGCTCGACGGTCGACCGCAGCGAACTGGCCGTTGGACTGCGCAGCATGCACCTCCGCCACAGCCGAACCGAGAGCCGTGAGGCGCCGGTCGGCGATCCGGTACATGTGGTTTTCTACCGCGCGCGTGAGCCGGGCCTCGTCGAGATCGTCCGCGTGCTGCACGACCGAATGGCGCCGAGCCGGCATATCGGCTCCGGGCACAGGAACGACGAGGACGAGCGGTAGCGCGTGCCGACCCTGAGTTGACCCATGGTGCGCGCGTAGGGGCCGGCCTGCCCGACCCTCGGTGACAGGGGCGGGAGCCCCGCACCTGCGGCTTCAGCCCTTCTCCGCGTCGATCGCCGCCGCACCCATCTTGATGCGGGGGATCAGTTCGCGGCCGAACTCGGTGGTGTCGGCGACGGGGTCGAAGCCGCGGATGAGGAAGGAGGCGATGCCGAGGCGGTAGTAGGCGAGGATGGCGTCGGCCACCTGTTCCGGCGTGCCGACCAGGCAGGAGGTGTTGCCGAGCGCACCGGTTGCGCGGGTGATGCCCATCCAAAGGCGCTCGTCGTGGATGTCCTTCTCCTCGGCGAAGGCGAACTGGCGCCGGCCGGCATTGTCGACGGGGGCGCGCACGCCCTCGCTCTCCTGGCGCGCCCAGCCCAGCTTGCCGCCCATGCCGGCCAGGATGCGCCGCGCCTTGTCCCACGCCTCGCCCTCGGTGGGGGCGATGATCGGGCGGACGGACATGTTGAAGTCGACGGTGCGGCCGTGGGCGGCGGCGCGTGCGCGGAACTCGGATATCCGCTCCGCCGTGCCGGCGCGCGGCTCGGCATAGATGGCGAAGACGTCGCACTCGGCCGCGCCCATCTCCAAGGCCCCCTCCGAGGCGCCGCCGAACATGATGGCGGGGTGCGGCTGCTGGAGCGGGTGGACGTCGGAACTGGCGCCGCGGACGCGGTAGAACTCGCCCTGGAAATCGAAGGGTTCCCGGGTCGTCCAGGTGCGTTTCACCAAGTGGAGATATTCGCGGGCGCGGCGGTAGCGCTCGGCCTTGGGCGTGAAGTCGCCATCGCCCTCCTGCTCGGCGTCGGTCTTGCCGGTGATGACGTGGAGTGCGACGCGCCCGCCGGTCAGGTGGTCGAAGGTCGCCACCTTGCGCGCGAACAGCGTCGGCGAGACGAAGCCCGGCCGGTGCGCGATGAGGAACGACAGCCGCTCGGTGCGCGCCGCGGCGTGCAGCGCCACCAGGAAGCCCTCGGCCGAGGACGAGGAATAGCCCACCAGCGCCATGTCGTAGCCGGCCGCCTCGTGCAGCCGCGCGAACTCAGCGATGAAGGGCGGCGTGATCGCGCCCTCGATGATGACGAGCGTCGCCTCGCTCTGTGGCGGCGAGACGCCGATCATGCCGACGATGCGGACGGGCATGGAGCCTCCGGTGCTTTTCCGGCGGAAAAGCTAGCAGCCCGCGCCTGCCCGCGACAGGCTCGCGCTTTGCCGGCCCGCGCTTGCCCGCCTGCCCGTGGCCGGCAAGACGCAGGTGCCGCGCCCAGCGCCGCGCTGCAGCGGGGCCGCTCAGTTCGTCGGTCGCGTGGGCGGGCGAAGACGGCAGGGCTATCGCATTTGGCCGATGACGGTCCGAGCGAAGGCGTCGGACCATCCGGAACGTTTGCGTTTTCGCGA
>JBKBLL010000329.1:0-3247 GCA_046296375.1 Alphaproteobacteria bacterium
GAGCGCCGGGAAGGGCCCCCAGCCCAGTACCAGCGCGCCGCCGAGCGCCACCTGGAGCGCGGCCACGGAAAGGATGACGGACGCGGGGACGATCATGTTGCCGGATCCACGGATGGCGGATGCCAGCATGTTCATCAGCCAGATGGCGAACGCCCCGGCGAACACGACGCCCGAATAGGCGAGCGCCTGTTCGAGGACGGCGTCCCGCCCTCCGAGAGCGGCATAGAACAGGTGACCGAACCCCAGGATCAGCCCGCTGTAGAGGGCGGCCATTCCCGCCGCGATGACGATGATGTGCAGCAGCAGCGCTTCCGCCCGGGCGGTGTCGCCGGCGCCCAGCGCCCGCGCCACCGCCGACGCGCCGCCTCCGCCCATGGCGCCGGCCGACATCATCTGCATCATGGTGACGAGCGGAAAGACGAGCGCGAGGCCGGCCAGCGCCGCGATCCCGAGGCGGCTCACATACCACGCCTCCGCCATGCTGACCGCCGTCTGTGCCGCGACGGCGACCACGTTGGGAGCGGCGAGGCCGAGCAGCGTCGGAGCGATCGGCGCATGCAGCAGGCGGCGGGTCTGTGCGGCGCGTCGTGCGGCGGCCGCCGACGGTACCCCTGCCGCCGGAGCCTCCAGCGGGGGAGCGGTCGCGGGGACGGCCGCGGGCGGTTCCGATGCGATCGATGCGGTTTCGACGGACATACGCGCACTCTCCAACGTGCAGCTACACCTATTTTGTCGCACGGCGTTCGTCCCGGCGCCTCGTTCCTAGGCCGCCGACAGATCGGCGAAAGCCCGATCGAGCAGACCGTGCAACGCCTCGGTCAAGGTCGGACCGAGCGCTTCGCGCACGGCCGCCTGCGCCTCGCGCCAGCGCGGCGCCGCGGCGGACAGGGCCAGGCGGCCGACGGGCGTGATCGCGACGGTACGTGTCCGCCGGTCCTCGCCGGGATCGACGGCGACATAGCCCAGTCGCTCCAGCGGCCGCAGGTTGCGGGTCAGCGTCGTACGGTCCATGCCCATGCGGTCGGCGAGTTCCGTCATGTGCAGCGGCGCGGCGCGCAGCCGCGCCAGCAGGCCGAACTGGGTGATGCGCAGCCCCGTCGGATGCAGGTGACGGTCGTAGATCTGCGTCACCCGCCGCGTGGCGCGGCGCAGCTTGAAGCAGGTGCAGAGGCTGTCGTCTTCGCGACGGGGGGCTGTCATGCGGTCCATCCTTGCAGATCAGTGTATATGCACGATAGCGTTTGCGGCAACGGGATCGCGTGTCGCCGGAGGAACCATGTCGGACAGTAGGGTGGAGACCGGGGTCGTGCCGGCGGAGGTGTTCAGGACGCTCGCCGGAATCGACCTGCTGCGCGGGATGCTCGATGGAACCTACCCGTCTGCACCGATTACGGCGACCCTCGGCTTCGCCATCACCGAGGTCGCGCCGGGCCGCGTCGTGTTCGCAGGCGTGCCGCGCTTCGAGCATTACAATCCTCTCGGATCGGTGCATGGCGGCTGGACGGCCACGCTGCTCGATTCCTGCATGGGGTGCGCCGTCCACTCCCTCCTTCCGGCGGGACGCGGCTATACGACGCTGGAATTCAAGGTAACGTTCATCCGACCCGTGCTCGATGCGACGGGGACGGTCAGGGCGGAGGGTACGACGCTCAATGTCGGCCGCAGCGCCGGGACCGCGGAGGGGCGGCTCGTCGATGCGCGCGGCAGGCTTCTCGCCCACGGGACGACGACCTGCATGGTGTTTCCGCTCTGAGGTCGGGGCCCCGACGGACACGGGCAGGACGCCGCCCGAGGGGCCTTGGTTGCCAGGTGACCGACCGGGCGCTAAGTCCTGCGCCAGTTCCTGATCACCGTTCGGAGAGAAGTGCCGTGACAGATCCCGCGTCGCCGGCCGGCCCGGTCACCATGCAGCTGGGCGAGACCTATCCCGAAATCCGGGAGTCCGTCCGCAAGCTCTGCGCCCAGTTTCCGGGCGAGTACTGGCGCGAGAAGGATCGCGACCGCGCCTATCCGACGGAGTTCGTCAACGCACTCACCGAGTCCGGTTTCCTGGCGGTGCTGATACCGGAAGAGTATGGCGGCGCCGGGCTGCCGATCTCCGCGGGCTGCGCGATCCTGGAGGAGATTCACGCATCCGGCTGCAACGGCGCCGCGTGCCATGCGCAGATGTACACGATGGGCACGGTGCTGCGGCACGGCTCGGACGAGCAGAAGCGCGAATATCTGCCGAAAATCGCCACCGGCGAACTGCGTCTGCAGGCGTTCGGCGTGACCGAGCCGACCAGCGGTACCGACACGCTGTCGCTGCGCACGACGGCGGTCCGCGACGGCGAGACCTATGTGGTGAACGGCCAGAAGGTGTGGACCTCGCGGGCCCTTCAGTCGGACCTGATGCTGCTGCTCGCCCGCACTACGCCGAAAGATCAGGTGGCGAAGCGGACCGAGGGCCTGTCCGTCTTCCTGGTCGACATGCGCAAGGTGCTGGGCAACGGCCTGGAGATCCGCCCGATCCGCGCCATGGTCAACCACAACACGACCGAGGTCTTCTTCGACAACATGCGCATCCCGGCATCCAGCCTCATCGGGCAGGAGGGCAGGGGCTTCCGCTACATCCTCGACGGGATGAACGCCGAGCGCATCCTGATCGCGCACGAGAGCCTGGGCGACTGCCGCTGGTTCATCGAGAAGTCGACGGCCTATGCGCGCGAACGCACCGTCTTCGGCAAGCCGATCGGCCAGAACCAGGGCATCCAGTTCCCGATCGCCGAGGCCTATGCGGCGAGCCAGGCGGCGGCCCTGATGGCACGCAAGGCCGCGGCCCTGTCCGAGGCGGACGAAGCGTGCGGCGCGGAGGCCAACATGGCGAAGTATCTGGCAGCGGAGGCGGCCTGGAAGGCGGCGGATGTCTGCATGCAGACCTTCGGCGGCTTCGCATTCGCCGAGGAATACGACGTGGAGCGCAAGTTCCGCGAGGCGCGGCTCTACCGCACGGCGCCGATTTCATCGAACCTCATCCTCGCCTTCATCGGCGAACACGTGCTCGGTATGCCGCGCTCATACTGAAGATCCAACCAATCACTATAGCGGAGAAAAACTTCTTTTTGAAGGTTAAAAATCCGAGCGATATGGCGTCTCCTTGGGCCATCGGACAAGCCGTACCCGACTGCTGCGGCGGACGCCTCCGGAACTGCCCGGACGGCATGCCGCGACCAGTCGAGCGACCGTGGTGCGCGGCCGCGACAGACCC
>JBKBLL010000330.1:0-3214 GCA_046296375.1 Alphaproteobacteria bacterium
CGGCGATGACGAGCAGCACGGGGGGTGCGATGGCGCCGCCGACGAATCCCGAGAAGGTATGGATCGAGAAAGCCCGCCCCACCCGCGCGGAGCCGATGCCGGCCGAGAGGATGGCGTAGTCGCAGGGGTGATAGACGCTGTTGGCCAGCCCGGCGATCGCGGCGGCGGCCAGCAGCCACGCATAGGTCGGAAAAAGCCCCAGCGAGATGAAGGCGAGGCCGCCGAGGCACAATCCGGCGATCAGCACGCGGTGCGGACCGATGCGGTCGACGAGGAAGCCCATCGGCGCCTGGGTGACACCGGAGACGACGTTGAAGATCGTCAGCGCCAGCCCGAGTTCGACGAAGCCGACCCCGAGCTGATCGCGCAGCAACGGGAACAGCGGCGGCAGGACCAGGATGTGGAAATGGCTGATCAGGTGGGCCGTCGAGATCAGGCCGAGGGTGCGCCGTTCTGCAGTCCGGACGTCGGCAGGTTCATCGGCGGAGGCCGAGATCGTCATACTCGCGCTCGTCTTCTCAGGATACTGCCTGGAAGCTATCCGATTCGCACAGTCGGCACCATGACGCCACCCGTTACCGGCCACCGATCTCGATCCCACATCGGGTCGTATCGGATGCCGAGGTGGCGGATGGTGCCCAGTCCGGCATCGCATGGACAGCCAGGCATTCCTGTCGGGCTCTCGTTCCCTCCCGGCCGTCGGGGAGCGGCGCCCCTTTGACACAGGCACGCCGGTCCCGGACAGTATGTCCATACCAACGAACAACACGAGGATGCGAAACATGGGCATGCTGGACGGTCGCGTGGCGATCTGCACCGGTGCGGGGCGGGGCGTGGGCGCCGAAGTCGCCAAGATGATGGCGGCGAACGGTGCCAAGGTGCTGGTCAACGACCCCGGCGTCAGTGGCGAGGGTGAGGGTGCCGACAACACGCCGGCGCAGCAGGTCGTCGATCAGATCAAGGCCGCGGGCGGCGACGCGGTCGCCAACTTCGGCTCGGTGACCAGCTTCGAGGATTGCCTGGGCATGATCGAGCAGGCGCGCGACGAACTGGGCGGCGCGCATATCCTGTTCAATCCGGCCGGCATCCTGCGCGACCGCATGTTCCACAAGATGTCGCCCGACGACTGGGAGGCGGTCATCGACGTGCATCTCACCGGGCACTTCAACGTGGCGCGGGCGGCCATCAACCTGTTCCGGGATCAGGAATATGGCCGGATGATCATGGTCTCCTCGACCTCCGGCCTGCTCGGCAATATCGGCCAGGCGAACTACGGCGCCGCCAAGATGGGCATCGTCGCGCTGGCGCGGATCATCGCCATGGAGAACGGGTCGAAGAACATCACCTGCAACGTCATCGCGCCGTCAGCCGACACGCGCATGACGCGCTCGGTGCCGACGCCGAAGGATCCCCAGGCCGCCGCGATCCGCGAGGAGCGCCTGCGCCGCAGCCGCGCCGACGCGATCGCGCCGCTCTGCACCTTCCTCGCCTCGGAGCAGTCCGGCTACGTCAACGGCCAGGTGTTCCATCAGCGCGCCGCTGAACTGTCCCTGTACGGGCTGCCGCGGCCGATCCGCATGGTCCATCGCAACGGCGGCTGGACGCCGGAGACGATCGCCGAGGTCGGCATGCCGTCGCTGGCGACGTCCTTCATGGACGTGGGCGATTCGCGCAAGATGCATCCCGGCATGCCGATGGACTGAGCCCCGGTCCGGGGCGCGCCGGCAGGCGCGCTCCCGGGCCGTCTCGGCCGGGGAAACCAGGGGAGGAACGACGAAATGATCTACGAACTTCGCATCTACGAGTGCGTGCCGGGCCGGTTGCCGGCGCTGCTCAAGCGCTTCGACACGATCACACTCGGCCTGTGGGAACGGCACGGCATCAGGCAGGCGGGGTTCTGGACGGTACTGGTCGGCGAATCGAACCAGGCCCTCTACTACCTTCTCGCCTGGGACTCGCTCGCCGAGCGAGAGCAGAAGTGGAACGCCTTCGCCGCCGATCCGGAGTGGCTGAAGAAGCGCGCCGAGACCGAGGCCGACGGGGCCATCGTCGCCAAGGTCAGCAACCAGTTCCTGCAGCCGACCGCCTTCTCCTCGGTCAAATAGCGTCGGCGGGACGTTCGCGGGGAGCCGGCGTCAGTCGACCCAGGTGACGGCCTCGTCGAGCGGTGCTCGGCTCGTGCGGTAGCCGTTCACCGGGTGGTCGCGGTCGGGGAAGCCGAACGAGATGCCGCAGACCATGCGGCGGTCGTCGGGGAGCCCGAAATGCGCGCGTACGAAGGGGGAGAAGCGTGCGAGCGAGCCCTGGGCGATCGTCCCGACCCCGAACGCCTGCGCGGCGAGCATGAAACTCGTCACGTAGCCGCCGCAGTCCACCGCGCCGTAGGTGTCGAGCGCATCGTCCGTCGTGACGATCGCGACGTGCGGCGCGCCGAACAGGCGGAAATTCTCCATCGCCTGCCGCTCCGATCCCTCCGTGTCGCCTTTGAGGATCCCGAGCTGGCGGTAGAGGGCGAGCCCGCTTTCGCGCCGGCGCAGGGCATAGACGCCGCGATAGTCGCGCGGTCGCTGCAGGTCGGATTCGTCGGGGGCGTCGCTCGCCGCATGCGCGTACATCGCCGCGCGAAAGCGCTCGGTGCCTTCCCCGGAGGTGACGACGACCTGCCAGGGCTGCGCATTGCGCCAGGAGGCGGTGCGCTGCGCGATCTCGAGGATGCGCGTGATGATGTCGCGGGGCACCGGCTGCGGGAGAAACGCGCGACAGCTGTGGCGGCCGCGCGTCAGCCGATCGAGGGCATCGATTTCGGCGCTGGGGGCCGAGCGGTCGGGTTTCGTCATCGCATCCTGCCGGAAAGGAGGGACGCCCCGGCTGCTCGGAGCGGCCGCCGGCATTAAGGCCGTGCCGCAAGGCGAGGCGATGAAAGGAGCGCTCTGGTGACCCCGACGGGACTCGAACCCGTGTTACCGACGTGAGAGGCCGGTGTCCTAACCGCTAGACGACGGGGCCCTGAGCGGGGCGCACATTGGCAGAAACCCCCGGCACGATCAACCCCCGGCACGACCCGATGTCCAGGGTTTCGCGCGACGGGACGCCGATCGTCCCTATCGGTCCCGGCCGCCCGGAACTATCTGGCGGCTGCGGGCGCGATCGCGACCGCGCCCGTCGATCTGCCGGTGCGCATATCGATCAGTTCCACACGGGTCGACCCGTCGGG
>JBKBLL010000331.1:0-3176 GCA_046296375.1 Alphaproteobacteria bacterium
TGAAACGACACACGGTATTGCACTGGTCCAAAACGTATTTTCGCTCAAAACGACCAAGTACCGATAATTTCAGTACCAAAAACGGTTCCTGAACCACGCGGGTTTCAAATATCAGGGCCGCCGGGGATGATTGTTCGGGTAGGTGCAGTGCGTGCCTGCTCATGTACCCTTGCAAATTGACCATCTCTCCGACCCTTGCCTGCTGATGCACCTCGCTCAGTGTCATTAGAGTGTACCGAAGCGTCGATCCTCGCCGCTCGCCGGGGACCGGAACAGGCCCTGGAACCGGTTGTCCGAGAATGCGATCGGAACGATCCCGATTTTGTCCGATCAGGCGGCCCTCCCTATCGCGGACCATTTCGCTCGCTTGCAGGGGGCCCATGAAGGCAAACGCGGCGAGAAGCAGCCACAACAAGGAGTGATCCTTATAAGTCACAATTTAGTAAGGCCAGTGATTTTACCATACAATGAATTTTATCAGCGAGAATAAACGAAATGGATGATCGGTCCGATGGCGAGGCCGCTACCCGCAGGATCCATAAATTATCCATTTGTGTAATACGTGAGTACTATATGCACATACACACGAATGCACGACCGATCTGAGCGATACGAAAATGGAGCCATACCGACAGCGCGGCCTGATCGGTCTGGATTTCAGCGATGCGAGAACGTCTCTGACCACGGCGGCGGCGTGTGCGGCGAAGGGACGGCCGACGGGGCTGATCGTGCGCGCGTCGCCGCAGACCGCGCTCTCGCAGAAATTCGGCGCGCCTGCGAAGCCTCTCATGCCCTGGGGAATATCACGACCGACGACGGCAGCCGGCTCCTTTACAAGGGCTGGGGCAGCGTGAACCAGCGCGCCTGTTCTGGCATCGGTGCGGATGAAGTGCAGGCGCGCGCCGCTCGAAGCCGCGCTACAGTGTCGGCAAAAGAGCTTTCAGGGGATCCGTCATGACCGAGATGTCGCACGAGCCGGTAACCGACCGCTGCGTGTGGAAGGTGGCCGACGTCGTTTCCGATTCCTCCTGGATCTATCGGTTCTCGTCGGCGGAACTGGATGAGTTGGACGGTGCGGCGCAGACGCTGGCGGCGGGGGGCAAGCGGCCGGAGGCGTTCGAGCGGGACGATTTCCCGCTGCCGACGCTGGCGCCGCGTCTGGTCGAGCTGCGCCGCGAAATCGAGTATGGCCGCGGCTTCGCGATGCTGCGCGGCATCGACGTCGGCCGCTACGACATGGAGACGCTGAAGGTCCTCTACTGGGGCCTGGGCACGCATCTGGGCGAGATCATCTCGCAGAATTCCCAGGGCGACCTGCTGGGCACCGTCACCGACATGGAAACGGGCCGCTACGCGGCGGGCGGATACTACGAGCGGAACGTGCGCGGCCACCGCACCAACGCCTATCTGCCGCCGCATTCCGACAGCTGCGACGTGGTCGGCCTGCTCTGCGTGCGCCCGGCGCAGACAGGCGGGGCCAGTACGATCTCCAGCTCGATGGCGATCTACAACGAGATCCTGCGCACGCGGCCGGACTTCATCGCGCCGCTGATCGAGGGGTTCCACTTCGATCTGATCGGCAAGGGCACCCGGGCGGTGGAGGTCACGCGCAACCGCGTGCCGGTGTTCAGCTGGTGCGAGGGCATCCTGAGCTGCCGCTTCAACAAGCAGCAGATCGAGCTGGGCGCGGCGAAGGCGGGCCACCCGCTGACGCCGCTGCAGCAGGCGGCGGTCGACTATGTCGAGGAACTGGCGGTGCGCGACGACTTCCAGTTCGGCATGGCGTTCGAGCCGGGCGACATCCAACTCCTGAACAACCACACGACCCTGCATTCGCGCACCGGCTATCGCGACTGGGACGAGCCCGAGAAGCGCCGGCTGCTGCTGCGCCTGTGGCTGAACGTGCCGGACGGGCGGCCGCTGGCGCCGGCCTTCGCCGACCGCTTGAACACGGGCTCGCGCGGCGGCGTGACGCAGCGCCTCTGAGGGCCTCCGCCCCCGACGGTGCGGGCGCCA
Organism: Alphaproteobacteria bacterium; assembly: GCA_046296375.1. GTDB lineage: Bacteria > Pseudomonadota > Alphaproteobacteria > JAJUGE01 > JAJUGE01 > Constrictibacter. Next base: position 2,017 of record JBKBLL010000331.1, read on the forward strand.
CTGTACGAAATCCGCCGCTCCTCTACTGTTGTCACCTTGAGCGGCCCGCGACCGGAGGAAAGAAGCGCACGGCTCTCGGACAGGGTTCTCGACAACACACAAAATAAGGAGGACGCGATGAGGAAATGGCTGTCTGCGATGACGATCCTGACATGCGCGCTGGCGCCGGCGGGCGCCGGTGCGTCGCAGAAGATCGTGTGGGACTGGGCGATCTATGGCGGGCCCCGGGCGGTGACGGCCGGAATGGAGCATTACGCCAGGTTCGTCGCGGAAAAGACGGGGGGCAATTTCGAGATCAAGCTCCATTACGGCGAGTCCATCGCGCCGGCCAGGGAAGTGCTCGACAGCCTGAAGGTCGGCGCGATCCACGGCGGCCTCGTCGCCTTCGGCTACACCCCCGGCAAGGTGCCGCTGCACAATGTGCTCGACCTGCCCTACCTGCCGATCGCCGACATGGTAGCGCTCGAGAAGGTGATGGAGACGATCTACCGGTACGAGCCGGCGAAGGCGGAACTGGCCCGCTGGAACGCCGTGGCGCTGTCCGGCGTGCTGCTGCCCCAGTACGAGTTCATGGGCACCGGCAAGGCGCCGAAGACGCTGGACGACTGGAAGGGGATGCGGGTGCGCGCCCTGGGCGGCACGGGCGAGGCGATGCGCTCGCTGGGCGCCGTGCCGACCTCGGTGCCGGCACCCGAGGTCTATAACGGGCTGGAACGCGGCATGTTCGACGCGGCCTCGTTCCCGTTCAGCTATGCATTCGGGTCCTACCGCCTGCACGAAGTGTCGAAATGGTACACCTACGGCCTGAACCTGGGCATCATCCACAATGCGGTCACCCTGAACCGCAACGAGTTCGAGAAGCTGCCCGCGGAGTACAAGCAGATCCTGATGGACGCCAAGCCCGGCTCCTACAAGGCACTGCGCGACGCCTATGCCGAGGCCGACGCCAAGTGGATTCCGATCTTCGAGCAGACGGGACTGGAGCGGATCGACATCACGCCGGAGATGCGCGCGGCCTTCCAGGAGAAGGCGGCGCAGCCCGTCTGGGACAAGTGGGTGGCGGACATGGAGGCAAAGGGCCTGCCGGGCCGGGCAACGCTCGACCTCGTGCTGGAGGCGGCGAAGAAGGCGGGCGGCACCTGAGCCTCCAGCCACTCGCC
>JBKBLL010000332.1:0-3155 GCA_046296375.1 Alphaproteobacteria bacterium
CCTCGGCGACGATCGAGCTCAGCGAGCGGACATGAAGGCGGCTGGTGTTCGCCTTCAGCCACTCCCGGATCGGCCGCTCGCTCTCGGCGATGACCGCCTGGAGTTGCGCTTGGCTGAGCATCGGGAACGGGCTCTGCATGCCGCCGATGGTGGACTGGTTTCCGACGACGGGCGGGGCCGACCATGTCGTCCCGGCCGGCGCCGGATGGCTGGCCGGGGCCGGGTTCCGCATCGAGAGATCGAGGGCGCGTCCGCTCATGGCTCAGATGCTCTTGATGTGTTCGGCGTAGCGCGGGTCGGGCGAGATGTACATTTCGGTCACGGCGCGCTGCGGGTCCTGGTCGACCACCGCCTCCACGCGCCGCGCATCGCCCGAGGCGACGCCGCGGCGCTGCAGCGCCGCCAGCCCCGGGGCCCGCGTCGACCAGATGCTGCCCAGCCAGTTGTTCATGGCCCGCCCGCGCAGGGAGTGCTTCATGAACAGGCGGATGTTCTCGGGATCGGCGGCCGCCTGCACCGGCAGCACGAGCGCCATGTCGAGATAGTAGCGGAGCTTCTCCTCCGTCGTGAACGCGTCGATCCGCGCCAGTTCGGCACGGAGGCGTGTCACTTCGCCTTCCGCCAGCGAATAGATCGGATTGCGCATCTGCGGCAGGCCGAGCCCAGCACCGGGCGACGCGGGGCCCGGCCCGAGAAGGCCCGGCGGTTGCAGTTGCATGCCGCCGAGCCGCGGCAGCAGCGGCGGCGTCAACCCCAGGCCCTCCGGCGGCACCAGCCCCCCGAGCAGTGCACCGCCCGGCTGCGGCCCCGACAGGCGCAGACCCTCCGGGGCACGCTCCCGCTGCTCGCGGATCAGCAGGTCCATCCAGTAGATGATCTGGCCCAGCATGTAGGAGTGGACACCGGTGACGCCGAACCAGTAATCCAGCGCCGTCTGCACGTCGCTGTCCGCCGCCTGGGTGGCGATATCCGCGTCGAGCAGCGTCTGGTAGCCGACCGTCGGGAAGCTCTGCCACCAGTCGGGCGCCGAGACGTGCGGCTTGTCGGCACCGGCACCGAAGAAGTTCGACACTGCCTGCAGGTAGGTCAGGTTCCCGCCGACCCGGCAGCCGCGAATGTCGATCCAGCTCGAACTGTCGAACCGCGCGCGCGCCCCGTCGAGATGGGCACGGAAGCCGCGGCCGATCGCAGTGTTCGCGATGGAGAGGGCGCCGGCGAAAGCGGCAGGTTGTACGCCCAGCGTGAAGGTGAAGGCGGTACTGGCCGTGACTGCGTCCTGCAGGTCCTGCGCCTGCTGCGCCGTCACCCCGGCACCGGCCGGGGCAGGCTGCTGCACCGCCTGCCGCAGTCCGGCCAGGATGGTGCGCAGGGTCGCCTGGATCGTACCGCGCTGCCGTGTCGTCGTCGCCTGCTCGTCTGCGGGCGCGGCGGGGTCCATCCGTCCGGCGGAGTGCATCAACAGGTCCGCGCTGCGCTCGATCAGCCGCCGTACGGCGCCGGACGGGGTGCTGTTCGCTGCGTCGAGCCCGAATGGACGCAGGACGGCGGGATTGTTTGTCCGCAGATCGTTGAGGATGCCCGTATAGGTCGCGGCATCGAGAAGGCCGCCGCCGTAGAGAGCCTCCAGTCCGGCCTGGTCGCTCGCTGCGAACCCGCTCAGCACAGGCTCCAGGATGCCCGGCGAGCCGCCCCGGAACAGGGCCGTGTAGAGGTTGTTGGTGCTCGCGTGGGTGATGATCCGGATCCGCCCGACCTTGCCGCGGCCGCCGCGCAGATGATCGACGATCTCCTCCACCGAATTGACGATCCGCGGGCGCAATCCCCACGCCTGGTGGTAGGCGGTCGCGTCCTGCAGGAAGCCGTCGTTCCGCGGGTTCTGTCCGGCGATATACGTCGTCTCCGGCACGTGCTGCGGTTCGCCGAACAGATGCGGGCGCCGCGCGTCCCGCCCCGCGGACAGGCGGGCCGGACGGCCGCGCATCATGTCGCTGGCGGCCCGATCCGCGTCGCGCTCCACCGCTGCGTCGGCCGCGGGTGCGGCGGTGCCGCGCGCCTGTCCGACATGCGCCAGTTCGTGTGCCAGCAGCCAACGCCCCTTCGGCGTCTCGGGCCGATATCGCCCGCTGCCGAACACCACGTCGCTGCCGACGGTGAAGGCCTGCGCGCCGAGCGACTTCGCGGCGGCCGACGCCGCGGGACCGTGATGCAGGCGGATGCCGCCGAGATCGGTGCCCAGCCTCGGCTCGAACCACGCGCGCAGCGACGACGGCAGCGGCTGTCCCCCGCCCAGCCGCGCCAGCGCCGTCTGATTGCCGATGCCCTCGCCCGTACGGGATCGATCCGTCGTACGCCCCGCGCCGGCGGCTGATCGGGCTGCCGTCTTGGGCGCGGCGGCCGACCGCACCGCGGTCCTGGCGGCTGTCGCGGTCCGCATGGTCACCCCTCCTTCACCGCGCCGGCCGCTGCCCGGGCGACCGCGGCGGCCACGGCCGCGGCGATCTCGTCGGCACCGGCTCCCTCGCGGAGGCGGATCTTCAGGGCGTCCACCGCGATGGTCCCGGACGCCGTGCCGTCCATCCCGCGCAGCGCCTGCACCAGCGCCGTCTCCAGCGCGGCGCCGAAGCCGGCACCGTCGCGCATCGCCGCGGGCGCGCCGGCGACGCTTATCCGGCCGATCTCGATCCGCGCACTCTCCCCGGTCATCGGCGGTCCCCCGCGAACTCCGCCAGCGGCAACTGGCGGTCGATCTTCTCGAACTCGGCGCGCGCCGCTTCCGCGATGTCGCGCATGCCGAGTGGACGCCGGTGCTCGGCCGCCAGGAAGGCGGCGTTGAGGGCGATGTTGCGGATGTTGCCGCCGGCCACCTCCAGCCGCGCCAGCAGGTCCAGGTCGATGCCCTCGGCCGGCGCGTCGGGCGGGAACGACATGGCCCAGATGCGCCGCCGCAGCACGCTGTCCGGCATCGGGAAGTTCACGACGAAGCGCAGCCGGCGCAGGAAGGCCTGGTCCAGGTGCGTCTTCATGTTGGTCGCGAGGATCGCGAGGCCGAAGCCGATGACGAGCATGCCCGGTCCGGGCAGCGGCAGCAGCACGACGCCCACGAGCAGCACCACGAAACCGGCGATCGATACGACCACACGACGCGGGTCCCAGCG
>JBKBLL010000333.1:0-3111 GCA_046296375.1 Alphaproteobacteria bacterium
ACCCACGGGCTTGGTGTCCCAGAGGGGCTGCGGGGGGCCGCCCGCCGGGGCGGCCCACCAAGCCCTCGGTGCGTTGGCGGGCCCCCCGCGACAGGCTGGAGAACCCGGCGGCCTGCGCCGCCTCGGCGATGTCCTCCACGACGGCCGCGGCGGCGCCGGTGCCGCGCGCGGCGGGCAGCAGGGCGATGTCGTGGATGTAGTAGGTGTCGGGCGCCTCGGGGAGGCGCTCCAGCACCGTGTCGAGCGCCGGCGGCGCGCCCAGGCGCCACGGATGGCTGAGGATGTAGGCGGCGAGCGAGCCGCCCGCCTCCAGCACGCGGCAGCCCGCCGGCTGCAGCCGCAGCCGGTCGGCGAAGACCTCCGTCCGTTCGGGTTGGTTGGTATGGACCGCGTCCGCCACGGCCTTCGCCGCCGGGATATCGTCGACCGTCATCGGCCGCCAGCCCTGCGTCCGTTCGCTCATGCCCTACTCCGTGCCCGCGGGTGTGCCGAACGGTAGACCGCCATCATCCTGTCGGCGTCCACCGCCGTGTAGCGCTGGGTGGTCGAGAGCGACGCATGGCCCAGGAGTTCCTGGATCGCCCGCAGATCGACTCCGGCCCCCAGCAGGTGGCTCGCGAAACTGTGCCGCAGCGCGTGCGGCGTCGCCGTGTCGGCAAGGCCGAGCAGCGGTCGCAGCCGGCGCATCTGGCGCTGCGCCACGGCCGGGTCCAGGGCGCCGCCGCGCACGCCGACGAAGAGCGGGCCGTCCTTGTCCGGCACGTGGGGACAGGCCGCGATATAGGCCGCGACGAGGTCCCGCACGACCGGCAGGACCGGCACGGCGCGCTGCTTGCGGCCCTTGCCAGTGACGGTCAGCGCCTCGCCCGCGGGCGCCTCCCGGCGGGTCAGCGACAGCGCCTCGCCGAGGCGCAGCCCGCAGCCGTAGAGCAGCGCGAACAGGGCCGCGTCGCGGCGCCCGACCCAGGCCGCGTCGTCCAGGTCTCCGGCGGCGTCGAGCACGGACGACGCCTCGTCGCGCGTCAGCGGCTTCGGTACGCCGCGCGGCAGGCGCGGCCCGCGCACGGCGCGCAGCGCGCTCTCGTCCAGGTCGGCCCGGCGGCCGAGATGGCGGAAGAAGCTGCGCGTCGCCGACAGGGCCCGGGCCCGGCTGCGCGCCTCGAGGCCGTCGGCGGCGCGGCTGGCGAGCCAGGCTCGGAAGTCGGCCGGGCGCAGGGTGCCCAGGGCGGCGAGGTCGGGCACGCCGCCCAGATGGTGCGCGAGGAAGCCGAGCAGGCCCTGGACGTCGCGGTCGTAGCCGGCCAGCGTGTGCGGCGACAGCCGCCGTTCCGCCGCGAGCCAGACGCGCCAGTCGCCCAGCGCTGCGGCGACGTCGGGGGCGAGCGGGACGTGTACCATCGGATCAGGCGGGGCGCGGCAGGTCGAGCCAGGTCCGGATGCAGTGCTCCACCGCGTGGCCGAGAAAGGCCAGCAGTTCGGTACCCTGGTGGGGCTGGAAGAAGTCCGTGCGGCGCGACCCGATCGCCAGCATCCCGGCCGGCGTCATGCCGCTGATCTTCAGGCGGATCAGCGCCTCCGAGCGGACCAGGCCGGCGGCCGGCCCAAACGCGGACAGGTTGCCGGCGTCGGCGCCGCTGCGCAGCGCGACCTCGCGGCCCTCGCCGATCGCCGCGTCGATCTCGCCGGGCGCCAGGACGAACAGGCTGCCCCGCACGGCGCGCGGCATGACCGCGCCGTCGCTTTCGACGCACAGGCCGACCACGTCGGCGGCGATCAGATGGGAGACCTCGTGGGTCAGGATGTCGATCAGATGCTCCAGGCTGCGCGCCGCCAGCATCCGCAGTACCGCGGCGTGCACCCGGGCCTGGCTCGACAGGTTGCCGCGGGTGATGCCGACCAGCTTGTCGTACTGCTGCTTCTGACGCTCCAGCTCGCGCCGCTGCCGCTCCACCATGAACTGCTGCATGTCGACGACGGTGTCGCCGGTGCGGCGCGAGGGCGGCGTCAGGACCCGCAACAGCTCCGGATGCCGGACGAGGAAGTCCGGATGGCGCCGCAGATAGGCCGCCACCTCGGCCGCCGTCGGTGCGCGTGGCGGCTGCGGCGCCCTCTTCTCGGGCTCGTTCACCATCGACGGCGATCCGCTGCCGAGTTCATTCCATCGGCCTCATTCCATCGGCCTCATTCCGCGGGCACGGGCGCGCCGTCCTCCAGGATCGACTGTCCGGTGGCTTTCCAGTCGGCCAGGAAGCCCGCCAGGCCCTTGTCGGTCAGCGGATGACCGAAGAGCTGGCGCAGCACGGCCGGCGGCAGGGTGGCGACATGGGCGCCGAGCCGCGCCGACTGGACCAGGTGCTGCGGGTGACGGACCGAGGCGACCAGCACTTCGGTCGTGAAGGCGGGATAGCGGTCGTAGATCTCCACGATCTCGGCGATCAGGGTCATGCCGTCCTGGCCGACATCGTCGAGCCGGCCGACGAAGGGCGAGACGAAGGCGGCACCCGCCTTGGCCGCCAGGATCGCCTGGGCCGCCGAAAAGCACAGGGTGACGTTGACCATCCGACCCTCGTCGGCGAGGACGCGGCAGGTACGCAGGCCGTCGCGGGTCAGCGGCACCTTGACCGCGACGTTGGGGGCGATCCGGGCCAGCCGGCGTCCCTCGGCCAGCATGGTCGGATGGTCGGTGGCCGCCACCTCCGCGCTGACGGGGCCCGCCACCACGTCGCAGATCTCGGCGATCACGTCCAGAATGCGCCGTCCCGACTTGGCGATCAGCGACGGGTTCGTCGTAACGCCGTCCAGCAGGCCGGTTTCCGCGAGATCGCGGATCTCGGCCAGGTCGGCCGTATCGACGAAGAATTTCATGCGCACGCTTCCTTGCTGTTTGGCGCCGGCGGCACCGGCCGTAAATGTAGCCGATGCACCGCCCCCATGCCAGTTCGAGCCCCGAGGATTCCGGCCCGCCGTCGCACGGCGGGGAGGGGACCGTGGCCGTCCTGCTGCCCTATCCGCTGGCCGGCGCCTACGACTACGCCCTCCCTTCCGGCGACGGTCCGCCCGGCGACCTGCCGGCGCCGGGCGACTTCGTCGAGGTGCCGCTGGGGCCGCGGC
>JBKBLL010000334.1:0-3062 GCA_046296375.1 Alphaproteobacteria bacterium
CGCGCTGACGGTCAGCGACAGGGCGAAGCGGAAGCCGAAGGCCGTGCTGAGCCATTTCGGCGGGATGAAGCGCGCGAAGAGCGAGTCGGCCACCGGCTGGATGCCGACGGTGATCGCGATCGCCATCACCATGACCAGCATCAGCGGCGCGCCGGCTGCGACCGTCGCCACGGCCATCACCGGCACCATCATGCCGTAGACCAGGAAATAGGCCTGACGCAGCGGCATCCGGTCGGCCAGCAGGCCGCCCCCCAGCTGGGCCGCGCCGCCGAGCAGCATGATGATCGTCGTCGCCATGCCGATCCCGAGTCCGCCGCCCTGGAGGAAGTCGACACGGTGGTCGAGGAACTTGGGCAGGCCGATGGTCAGCGCCTGGAACACCATGCCCGACAGGACGGTGATGACGCCGATGACGATCATGATGCGAACGAATTCGCGCATGCCGCCGGCGGGCCTGCCGGCGTCGGCCGCGACCGGCGCCTTGCGGATGCCGCCGCGGAACACGATCGCGAACCAGATGCCGATCACCACCGACACCGCGCCCGGCAGGATGAAGGCGGCGCGCCAGCTGATGAGTTCCATCAGCGCGCCGGCGACCAGGGCGGCCATTCCCATGCCGGCACTGCCGAAGACGCCGTTGATGCCGAGATAGCGGCCCCGCCGGTTCCCGGCCGTCTGCACGATCAGCGCGATGCCCACCGGGTGGTAGATGGAGGCGAACAGGCCGATCAGGGTGAGGCCGACGAAGAGGCCGACGGGTCCCGTCGCAAAACCCGTGGCGATGCAGGCCAGTCCGATGCCGACGAAGAAGGTCGTCATGGCGCCGCTGGCGCTCCACCGGTCGGAGAGCCAGCCGGCGAGCGGCGCGCCCAGGCCGAACATGATGAAGCCGCCGATCGAGAGGCTGAGCAGTTCGCCGTAGCTGCGCCCCATCTCCACCTCGAGCGCGAGCACGACGGTCGGGTAGAGCAGCATGAACATGTGGTCGATGCTGTGGCCGACGCACAGGAAGGGCAGCAGGCCGCGCTGGGGCCGATCGGACATGGCCGCATCTCTCGTCGCAGTTCGAGGGTGCGGCAGCCCGCGCCCGAAGCGGCACGACACTACACCCGCGGCCCCCGGTCCGCCATACGCGGGAACCGCAGGTCAGCCCTGCGTTTCCGCCGCGATCCAGCGCAGATAGTCGGGATCGCCGGCCTCGACCGGCAGGATCAGGACGCACGGCACGTCGTAGGTGTGCAGGGTGCGGATGCGCGCCACTGCGGCCGGCGCGCGCTCGGCGGTGGTCTTGGCGAAGAACACCGCCTCCGGTTCCGCCTGCACCGCGCCGTCCCAGCGGTACAGCGAGATCGCGCCCGGAAGGACGTTGACGCAGGCGACCAGCCGCTCCTCGACGAGCGCACGGCCGATGCGCTGGGCCTCCTCGACAGACCCGGCGGTGGCGTAGATCGAACGGAACTCCATCGCGTACTCCTTCGTCGGGCCGGCAGAATCGCGCTCCGGGCAGGCCGGCCGGTCACTGCCGCCGTCTACAGCGACTTCCACACCAGCGTGGCGCCGACCGCGAGCAGCATGGCGAGCACGGCGCGGCGGAAGGTGTCCGCGCCGATACGCCGGCGGGTCAGGGCGCCCGTCCACTGGCCGCCGACCACCGGCAGCAGCGCCAGCGCCGACAGCACCAACTCCTGGGGGCCCAGCAGCGCGTAGCGTGCGAGCCCGCCGGTGAACATCACGGTGCCGGTCAGCATGCCGAGCCCCATCGCGGAGACGAACAGCTCGCGGTCGACGCGCAGCGCCAGCAGGTACATGGCGAGCGGCGGACTGAAGATCGAGGTGAGGCCGCCGAGCAGTCCGGTCGCGGCCCCCACCGGGGGACCGAGCCAGCGCTCGGCCCGTGCCGGTATGTCGGGCGCGATCTGCAGGAGGCTTGTCAGGGCGAGCACGATCACCACGGCGCCGACCACCACGCGCAGAACGGCCGGATCGGCCACCGAAACGAACGCCGTGCCCACCCAGGTGGCGGCGGCGATGGCGAGGAGCAGCGGCCAGAAGCGCCGTGACGCTTCCGCGAGCCTACCTGCCTGCCAGACCTGGACCACGTTGGAGAGCACCGTGGGGATGGCGATGACCGGCAGCACCGCGGCGACGTCCGTGACCAGCGCCATGACCGGAACGGCGACGAGGGGCAGGCCCATGCCCGTCACGCCCTTGACGTAGCCCCCGGCGAACAGCGCCGCGACGCAGACGGCCAGCACCAGGGGGACTATGTCGGGCAGCGGCATGCGCGGAGGCTCGGCGGCGGCGGCGAGGACCCGGCGGGCGGCTCCATGCGGGCTCGGGAACGCCCATCGGCCGCAACGACACCATGATCGCCGGTCATGCGGTGGCCTCGGACTGCGTGCACCACTGCCTCCTCGGAACACGGCGGAGAAGTCCTGCCGCCAACCATCTCCGAGAGGTCCGGGTTCGAGAAGCCCGGCAAGCGACATGGGGGGCTGGCTGGGGCGCCAGGATTCGAACCTGGGATGGCGGGACCAAAACCCGCTGCCTTACCGCTTGGCTACGCCCCAATCGTGCAGAGGAGATAAAGCCAAAGCCGACCGGCCGCAACGGCTCGGATCATGCAGGGCGACGGCGCCGGGAATGATTGACGGGCGCCCGGGCGACGGCGCCTACTTCCCAGGATGCGGAACGGCAGTCGGGAGACGGGAATGCTGGTCGGGGTGCCCAAGGAGATCAAGACGCACGAGTACCGGGTGGGTCTGGTCCCGTCGAGCGTGCGCGAACTGGTGCATCACGGACATCGCGTGATCGTCGAGACCGATGCGGGGCACGGGACCGGCTTCGACGATCCGGACTACGAGGCGGCGGGCGCGGAGATCGTGGCGCGCCCCGCCGACGTCTTCGCGCGTGCCGAGATGGTGGTGAAGGTCAAGGAGCCGCTCGCCTCCGAGATCGCCATGCTGCGCGAGGGACAGGTCCTGTTCACCTACCTGCATCTCGCCGCCGACCGGAAACAGACGCAGGGTCTGGTCGACTCCGGCTGCGTCGCCATCGCCTAC
>JBKBLL010000335.1:0-3043 GCA_046296375.1 Alphaproteobacteria bacterium
GCCGCAGCGCCTGGGTCCGCGGGCGGGGAAAGGCGGCGGCGCCGCGCACCACCAGGACGGCGGTGCCCAGGAAGAGGATCAGCGCGCCGACGGCACCCGCCACGAACCATGCGGCGAAGACCGGCTCCGGCGCGCTCGCGACGATGACGGCCGCGAGCAGCGCGGCGATCGCCAGCGTCGCCGCGACGGCCGGCCAGCGCGGCAGGATCTTCGCCTGGGCGACGAGGTCGCGGAACAGCGTGGCGGGCGGCAGTTCCTGGGCGCGCGCCAGCGGCAGCAGCGAGAACACGACGGCGGTCAGGGCACCGAACAGCGCGGCGAGGCCCAGCGCGCCGGGATAGATTCCCGCCGCGGGCGCCACCGGCAGGAGGCGCGCCAGCAGGCCTGCCGCCAGGGGCGGGACGGCGGCGCCGACCGCGAGCCCGATCGCGATGCCGAGCAGCGCCAGCGCGCCGACCTGCAGGAAGTAGGTCAGGAACACGACCCGTCCGGGCGCGCCGATGCATTTCAGGGTGGCGATCGTCGCCGTCTTGCCGGCGAGATAGCTGCGTACCGCGTTGGCTACGCCGATGCCGCCGACCAGCAGCGCCGTGACGCCGACCAGTGTCAGGAACAGCGTCAGCCGGTCGAGCATGCGCCGCAGGCCGGGGGCCGCCTGATCGTGGGTGCGAATACGCCAGGCGGCGTCCGGATAGCGCGCCTCGGCGGTCGCCGCGAACGCGCCGGCCGAGGCGCCGTCCGGCAGGCGCAGGTGGTAGTGCCACTGGACGAGGCTGCCCGGCTGGATCAGGCCGGTGGCCTCCAGGCTGTCGGCGCCCACCATGAAGCGCGGGCCGAAGCTGAACAGTCCCGTGGCCCGGTCGGGCTCTCGCCCGATCGTCGCGCGCACCCGGTAGGACAGGTCGCCGATGCGGATGGTGTCGCCGACGGCGACGTCCAGCTGGTGCAGGAGGACCTGGTCGACGGCGGCACCCCATTCGCCGTCGCGCCGCGCGAGCGCGTCCGCGAGTTCCTGCCGCGGCGCCAGGGCGACCGTGCCGTAGAGTGGATAGGTCCCGTCGACCGCCTTCAGTTCGACCAGGCTGCGGCGCTCGCCGGCCGCCCCCATGGCGCGCATCTCGATCGTGCGGGAGACGGTCCCGGCCTGCGCGAACCAAGCCTGCTGCTCCTCGTCGGCGGGACTGTAGGTGGTGCGGATCACGGCGTCGCCGCCGGCCAGTTGCCGCGCGTCGGCGCGCAGCCCAGCCTCGACGGCCTGGGAGAGCGAGTTGACGCCGGCGATCGCGGCCACGCCGAGCGCCAGGCATGCGACGAAAATGCGGAAGCCGGCGAGCCCGCCGCGCAGTTCACGCCGCGCGAACCGCAGGGCGGCTCGGAGTTCGGCCATGCGCCTCAGCCGCCGACCGGCATCGGTTCCGAGGTGCCCGGAACGGCGCCCGGTCCTCCCCGGTTCTCGCTCCGTTCGGCGCCCCCACCGGCGCCCCCATCGGCGCCCCCATCGGCGCCCCCATCGGCGCCCCGGCCGTCGTCGACGATGCGGCCGTCGCCGATCCGCACGATGCGGTCGCAGCGCGCCGCCAGCACGTCGTCGTGGGTGATCAATACGAGTGTCGTCCCGCGCCGGGCGGACAGGTCGAACAGGAGGTGGATCACGGCGCGGCCGGTGTCGCCGTCCAGGTTGCCCGTCGGCTCGTCGGCCAGGAGCAGCGCCGGCTCCGGAGCGAAGGCGCGCGCCAGCGCCACGCGCTGCTGTTCGCCGCCCGAAAGCTGACCCGGATAGTGTTTCAGGCGATGGCCGAGGCCGACCGCCTCGAGCTGGGCGGCGGCCCGGGCGAACGCGTCCCGCCGCCCCGCGAGTTCGAGCGGGATGGCCACGTTCTCGATCGCCGTCATGGTCGGCACGAGATGGAACGACTGGAAAACGATGCCGACATTGTCGCGGCGGAAGCGCGCCAGCGCGTCCTCCGACATCGCGGTCAGGTCGTGGCCGGCGACCCGGATGCTGCCGCGGGTCGCGCGTTCCAGCCCGGCGACGATCATCATCATCGTCGACTTGCCGGAGCCGGACGGCCCCACGATGGCGACGCGCTCGCCGGGCGTCACGGCCAGATCGACGCCGCGCAGGATATTGACCTGCCCCGCAGCGCTCTCCAATGTCAGATGGACGTCGGTGAGGTCGATCAGGGGGGAAGCCTGCGCCGTCGGCCGCGCCGAAGCGGACCCATCGCCGGAGGTCTTCCCCCGCATGCCCGTCGCCGAACCGTCGTTCCTGTCCAGCGCCCCGCCGGCGCCGCCGTCGTCTGATGTCCGCATGGGGCGGGCATATGGATCGCTGCGACACGTTTTCAATCTGCTCGCGCTGATGCTGCTCGTCACCCTGCTCTGGCAGACGGCCGCCGGCGCGGCCGCGTCGACGCAGCCGCGCCTGCTGCTGCTCGGCGACAGCATCTTCGCCGGCTATGGTCTGCCTGCGGATCAGGGGTTCGCGGCCCGTCTGGGCGCGGCGCTCGACGGCCGCGGGCTCGACGTCGCGATCGTCGACGGCGGCGTGTCCGGCGATACGACGGCGGGTGGCCTCGCGCGGCTCGACTGGCTGCTCGCCGACGAGCCGACGCATGCGGTGGTCGCCCTGGGCGGCAACGACGCGCTGCGCGGCCTGCCGCCGGAAGATGCGTTCCACAACCTCGACGGCATCGTCACGCGTCTGCGGGAAGCCGGGGTCGCGGTCATGCTGGCCGGCATGTACGCGCCGCCCAACCTCGGTGCCGAGTATGGCGAAGCGTTCGCGGCGATCTATGTGCGTCTGGCCGAGAAGCACGAGGTCGCCCTCTACCCCTTCGTGCTCGACGGGGTCGCGCGCGACCCGGCGCTCAACCAGCCGGACGGCATCCACCCCAACGCGGCGGGCGTGGCGATCCTGGTCGAACGTATATTGCCCCCCATCGAGGCCCTGCTGCGCGGCGCTCCGGGGTGAGCGACTGTCTTGTCGGTCAAGCGTTTTGCCACGGGGTTTTGTCCCTGAGGATGGCGTTGAGGATGACGA
>JBKBLL010000336.1:0-3020 GCA_046296375.1 Alphaproteobacteria bacterium
GGGAGGCGCGGGATCGCGCGGCTTCCTCTACACTGCGCCCCCGCGCGGCACCACCGGACCGCCGCCGCAGAGGGAGGAGGGCCGCATGGACCCGATCAACAGGCGCGTGACCCTGAAGGCGCGGCCGGCCGGCCGCGCCGGGCCGGAGCATTTCGCGGTCGACACGGCGCCGGTGCGGCCGCCGGCCGAGGGCGAGGCGCTGGTGCAGACGCTGCTCGTGTCGGTCGATCCGGCGATGCGCGTCTGGGTCAGCGAGAATCCCGGCTATGTCGAGCCGGTCGTGCCGGGCGAGGTGATGCGCGCCGGCGGCGTCGGCCGGGTCCTGGAGTCGCGCTCGCCCGCCGTGCGGCCGGGCGACCTGGTGCAGGCGCGGCTCGGCTGGCAGAGCCACGTGACCCTGCCGGGCGACGTGCTGCAGCGGCTCGACCCGGCGCTGGGCGGGCCGCTCGACTGGATCGGGCCGCTGGGCGGCACGGCGCTCACCGCCTATTTCGGCCTGCTCGACGTGGGCGCCGCCAAGCCGGGGGAGACGGTGCTGGTCTCCGCCGCCTCGGGCGGGGTGGGGCAGATGGCGGGCCAGATCGCGCGGCTGACCGGCTGCCGCACCGTCGGCATCGCGGGCGGGCCGGACAAGTGCCGCTTCGTGCGCGAGGAACTCGGCTTCGACGCGGCGATCGACTACAAGGCCGCGCCCGACATCGCGGCCGCCGTCCGCGCCGCCTGCCCGGAGGGTGTGGACGTCTATTTCGACAATGTCGGCGGCCCGACGCTGGACGCGGCACTGGCCTCGCTCAAACTGCGCGGGCGGGTGGCGATCTGCGGGCGCATCTCGCAGACCGCCGCGGCCGAGGTCTACGGTCTGCGCAACACCGGCATGCTGATCGGCAAGCGGGCGCGGATGGAGGGCTTCCTCGTCTTCGACTATGCCGACCGCTACGACGAGGCGCGGCGCTGGCTCTCCGGCCATCTGAAGGCCGGGCGGCTGCGGCAGCGGCTGCACGTGCTGGACGGGCTGGAGCGCGCGCCGGAAGGGCTCGCCATGCTGTTCCGCGGCGAGAATACGGGCAAGCTGGTGGTCCGGGTGGCGGACGACGGACCCGGCGCGAACGATGCGGGGGTGGCCGATGGCTGAGACGATGCGCAGGCGGCCCTTCGGCCGTACCGGCCTCGAGGCGCCGGAGCTGGTGCTGGGCGGCGGCATCGTCGGCGGCATCCTGATCCTCGCGGAGGAGGCGGTCCGCGGCGCCGCGCTGGAGCGCACCGTCGCCGCCGGCATCGACTGGATCGACACGGCCGCGCAGTACGGCAACGGCGTCTCGGAGGAGACGATCGGGCGCTGGCTGCGGCGCCTCTCGCCCCGGCCGCGCGTCTCCACCAAGTTCCGGCTGAAGCCGGGCGACCTGTTCGACATACGGGGTGCGGTCGAGCGCTGCCTGGAGGCGAGCCTGAAGCGGCTCGGCCTCGACCGGATCGTGCTCTTCCAGCTGCACAACCAGCTGGGCGGCGCCGATCCCGCCCGCGCCCTGCCGGTGGAGCACGTGCTGCGCCGCGAGGGCGTCGCCGACGCGCTCGACGCGCTGAAGGCGCGCGGCCTGATCGACGCGACCGGCTTCACGGCACTCGGCGAGACGCACGCGGTCATGCAGGTCGCCGACAGCGGCCGGTTCGATTCGGCGCAGGTCTACTACAACATGCTGAACCCCAGCGCCGCCTGGAGCCGCGCACCCGCCGGCTGGCCGGCGCAGGACTTCTCCGGCCTGATCGCCGCCTGCAGGCGGCACGGGACGGCGGTGATGAACATTCGCGCCATGGCCGGCGGCGCGCTGGCGAGCCCGGAGCCGCACGGCCGCGAGGTGGTGATCGCGCTCGGCGCCGATCTCGACCGCGACTTCGCCCGCGCTGCGCGGGTGCGCGCCGCACTCGGCACCGACTTCGGCACGCCGGCGCAGGCGGCGCTGCGCTTCGCACTCGCCAACCCGGACATCGCCTGCGTCGACTTCGGCATCGCGACGCTCGCCCATCTGGACGAGGCGCTCGCCGCCTATGCGCTGGGCCCGCTGCCGGACGAGGCGATGCGGCGGCTGGAGCCGCTCTGGGCGACCGATTTCGGCCTCGCCTGAGGGGCGTACCCGGGCGCAGACAAAGAGCCCGGACGAAGAGAGGGAGAAGAAACGATGGACCGAAACGACGACGAAGGCCTGGCGGGCAAGGTGGCGATCATCGCCGGCGGCGGTGCGGCCGACGACGGCATCGGCAACGGCCGCGCGGCGGCGATCCTGCTGGCGCGCTCGGGCGCGAAGGTGCTGGTGGTCGACCGCGAGCGCTCGCTCGCCGAGCGCACCGTCGCGATGATCACGGCGGAGGGCGGCGAGGCGGCGGCGCACGCCACCGACGTCACCAGCGAATCCGAGTGCCGCGACATGGTGACGGCCGCCCTCGACCAGTTCGGCCGGCTCGACTATCTCGACAACAATGTCGGCATCGGCAGCCGCGGCAGCGTCGTCGAGGAGCCGACGGAGACCTGGCGCCGCGTCATGCAGGTCAACGTCGAGACGATGTTCCTCACGTCGAAGTTCGCGATCCCGGCCATGATCCGCACCGGCGGCGGCGCCATCGTGAACGTCTCGTCCATTTCCGCGCTCCGGCCCCGCGGCCTCACCTCCTACACCACCTCGAAGGGAGCGGTCATCGCGCTGACCCGCGCCATGGCGGTCGATCACGGCCGCGACGGCATCCGCGTCAACTGCGTGGCGCCGGGGCCGATGTACACGCCGATGGTCTATGCCCGCGGCATGACCGACGCCGCGCGCGACCAGC
This sequence comes from Alphaproteobacteria bacterium, assembly GCA_046296375.1. Lineage (GTDB taxonomy): Bacteria > Pseudomonadota > Alphaproteobacteria > JAJUGE01 > JAJUGE01 > Constrictibacter. Next base: position 2,818 of record JBKBLL010000336.1, read on the forward strand.
GGCGCCGGGCCTCGCTGCTGAAGGTGGAGGGCTCCGGCTGGGACGTGGGGCAGGCGGTACGGTTCCTGCTTTCCGACCGGGCGCGCTACATCACCGGCCAGACGCTGGTGGTCGACGGCGGCGTCACCATCCAGGCGCCGGAACGGGAATCGCAGGACCACTGAGGACGCATGGGAGCCCGCGTGAAGCCTCGTGACCACGGC
>JBKBLL010000337.1:0-3008 GCA_046296375.1 Alphaproteobacteria bacterium
AGCGAAATGCGATGGCGCCACGGCTTGCTCGGCGCGCCGCAGGGGTCAGCCGTCGCGACGGCGAAGCAGGAATTCGCGACCCACCTTCACGGACGCCGTTCCGCCATAGTCGACGATGTCGGCCGTGGCATAGGTCTCGGTCCAGCGCTGCGGCAGGAACGAGCCGGTGCCGATCATGTCGACGGGCGCCTTGGCGAGCGCCATGACGTGACATTTCTCCGGACTGAAGCCGGAACTGGCCACGATGCGGACGTTGGGGAAACCTCCGCGGTCGAGATTCTCGCGCAGGTGCCAGATCGCGGCGGCGCTGACCCCGGTGCCGACCAGGTCGCGCAGTTCCCCGCCAGTGCGGTAACCACGTATGGCGCCCGGCACGTGTCGGTCGAGCACCGCGTAGGACTCCTGGAGGTCGAGGCCTTCGCAATAGCGTCCGCCGTGCGTGTCGAGGCGAAAGGCGAGGCGCCCGGTCCGGGCGAGGTCCGGGAACCGTTCGGCCACGGCCAGCGCGTCGGTGATCTCGCGCCCGTAATAGTCGACGAGCACGGTCAGGTTTTCGTCCGGGAACGTCTCGTGGAACATCTCCGCGGCGCGCAGGGTGGAGCCTGCATAACCGATCAGGGCATGCGGCATGGTCCCGAGGCCACGCTCCTGGCCGAAATAGTGGGCCGTCGCGTCGGTCGCGTTGCCGATGAAGCCGACGGCCCCGACCTCCCGTCGCGCCGCCTGCGAGCCGACGCTGGCGGCATAGGCCATCAACTCGGCCATGTCGGCGCCGGCGGCATGGCGCGCGTCCATGGCGAGGAACCCGACCTTCGGCAGGTCGCGACACATCGCATAGGCGTTGTACGCCGCTACGCAGGCCGCGCCCAGCTTCTGCAGGTAGATCGTCTCCAGGTCGATCAGGTGGTAGAGCGAGCCGCTGAGATAGAGGAGCGGGTCGCCGGCGCCGACCCAGTCGCCCTCTTCGTGGCGCAGGTCGATGTCGAAGTCGACGCCGCGTCGTTCGGCGACGCCCTGCAGCCATTCCACCGCCATGCGCGGGGTGAAGACGACGGGGCGCCGCATGAAGATCGCATAGGTGGCCCGCACGTCGCCGAAACGGCCGACGACCGCCTTCGTCTTGCGGAAGTATGTGTCGGTCCAGAGGCCGACATCGTCCGGGTCGGGACGCAGTTCGCTCATCGGCACCCCAACTCTTCCGGCGCGTCGTCGTGGCGAGGCCTTATTCGGCCGCAGCCGCCTGCCGCTTCAGGTCGCTGCGCTCCTGCTTCAGCTGCTCGGCCAGCAGGAAGGCTAGTTCCAGCGACTGGCTGGCGTTCAGGCGCGGATCGCAATGGGTGTGGTACCGGTCGGCGAGGCCCGCTTCGGTGATCGCCTGGGCGCCGCCGATACACTCGGTGACGTCCTGGCCGGTCATCTCGAAATGCACGCCGCCCGGATGGGTACGCAATGCGCGGTGCACGGCGAAGAAGCCGCGCACTTCGGCCAGGATCGCGTCCACCGGCCGGGTCTTGAAGCCGTTGGAGGCCTTGATCGTGTTCCCGTGCATGGGATCGCAAGACCAGACCACGGTGCGCCCGGCACGCTCCACGGCACGGATCAGGCGCGGCAGCGCCGCCTCGACCTTGTCGGCACCCATCCGGCAGATCAGGGTGATCCGGCCGGCGATGTCGGCGGGGTTCAGAATGTCGAGCAGCCGGAGCAGCTCGTCCGGGTCGAGGGTCGGGCCGCACTTGATGCCGACCGGGTTCTTCACGCCGCGCAGGAACTCGACATGGGCGCCGTCGGGCTGGCGGGTGCGGTCGCCGATCCACAGCATGTGGGCCGAAACGTCGTACCAGTCGCCGCTGGTGCTGTCGACACGGGTCAGGGCCTGCTCGAAGGGCAGCAGCAGCGCCTCGTGCGAGGTGTAGAAGGCCGTCTCGCGGATCTGCGGCGTCGTCTCCGACGTCAGGCCGCAGGCCGCCATGAACTCCAGCGTCTCGCTCAGGCGGTCGGCCAGCTCGCGGTAGCGCTCACCCAGCGGGCTGCGCTCGACGAAGCCCAGGTTCCAGCGGTGCACCTCGTGCAGGTCGGCATAGCCGCCCATGGCGAAGGCGCGCAGCAGGTTCAGCGTCGCGGCCGACTGTGTATAGGCCTTCAGCATCCGCTCCGGATCCGGCAGCCGCGCCTCGGCCGTGAAGTCCATGCCGTTGATGTTGTCGCCGCGATAGCTGGGAAGCGTCACGCCGTCGATCGTCTCGTCGTCGGACGAGCGCGGCTTGGCGAACTGGCCGGCCATGCGCCCGACCTTCACCACCGGGCAGGACGCGCCGTAGGTGAGTACGACGGCCATCTGCAGCAGGACGCGGAACGTGTCGCGGATATTGTCGGCGCGGAACTCGGCGAAGCTCTCGGCGCAGTCCCCACCCTGGAGCAGGAAGGCCTTGCCCGCGGCGACCTGGGCGAGCGAGGCGCGCAGCTGCCGCGCCTCGCCCGCGAAGACCAGTGGCGGATAGGTGCGCAGCGTCGCCTCGACGCGCTTCAGCGCGGCGTCGTCGGGATAGGCCGGAACCTGCCGGATGGGGCTGTCGCGCCACGTCTCCGGTGACCAGGTTGCCGCCATGTTCGCCTCCAGGACTTCGTTTCCTCGGCCGCCGGCCGCGGTGAGCGTCGGCGGGCGGCCTTTCTAGCAGATAATCGCGGGCGCGCGGAAGGCCGCCCCGCGCGCGCCGCGGCGCCGGCGGCACACGCGGCTAGGCCCGGAGATAGCGGGTCGGCGCGGCGCCCATATGGCGTCGGAACATCGCAGTGAAGGCGCTCGGGTTGGCATAGCCGAGGTCGAGGGCCACGGTCGTCACCGGCTCGCCCGCGGCGAGCCGCGTCATGGCGGCGAGCAGCCGCAGCCGCTGGCGCCACGCGCCGAAGGTGAAGCCCGTCTCGGCGAGGAACAGCCGTGCCAGGGTCCGCTCGCTGGCGCCCGCCCGGCGGCTCCAGTCGTCCAGCCCGCGCTCGTCGCCGGGCGTGGC
>JBKBLL010000338.1:0-2982 GCA_046296375.1 Alphaproteobacteria bacterium
TCGCCCACCTGCCGCGCTACATGACCCAGTCCTCGGTCTGGATCGGCATGTACGGCTCGGCCGCGATCGGCTGGGGACTGTTTCTGACGATCCCCCCGGTCGTGCAGGCCGCCGACCAGTTCCGACGGCGCCAGCGGATCGCCGAGCTTCGGCAGTTCCGGCGCCGACTGGTCGAGGAATGGGGTGACGAGGTGGCGGCCGGCGCGGCACCGATGGAGGCGGACGGCGGCGATCCCGTCGTCTGACCGCCGGCCCAGCGGAGCGTCCGCCGCCCGCCTACGCCTGCCCGGGGGTCAGGCCGTACCGGCGGGTTTGCGCTCCTCGGCGTCCAGGCGCTCGCGCAGAGCGCTGTTGCGGATCGCCTTCTGCAGCTTTTCGAAGGCGCGCACTTCGATCTGACGGACGCGCTCGCGCGAGATCCCGTAGTGTTGGCTGAGATCTTCCAGCGTCGACGGCTCGTCCTTCAGACGCCGCTCCGTGATGATGTGCCGCTCGCGATCGTTGAGCTGGCCCATTGCCGATTTGAGCATCTCGCGGCGTCGGGAGAGTTCCTGGCTGTCGCCGAGCCGCGTCTCCTGGCTTTCGCTCTCGTCGACGAGCCAGTCCTGCCACTCGCCCTCGCTGTCGGCCCGTAATGGCGCATTCAGCGAATGATCGGGGCTCGACATGCGACGGTTCATCTGGACGACGTCGTGCTCGGACACGCCGAGCGTCTCGGAGATGCGGCGCAGATTTTCGGGCGAGAGGTCTCCGTCCTCGACCGCCTTCAACTGACCCTTCAGCTTGCGGAGGTTGAAGAAGAGCTTCTTCTGCGCCGCGGTGGTGCCCATCTTCACCAGCGACCAGGAATGCAGGATATATTCCTGTATCGCGGCGCGGATCCACCACATGGCGTAGGTGGCGAGGCGGAACCCGCGCTCCGGCTCGAAGCGCTTGACCGCCTGCATCATGCCGACGTTTCCCTCCGAGATCAGTTCCGAGACGGGCAGGCCGTATCCGCGATAGCCCATCGCGATCTTCGCCACGAGCCGCAGATGGCTGGTCACCAGACGGTGGGCGGCCTCGGCGTCGCCATGCTCGCGCCAGCGTTTGGCGAGCATGTACTCCTCCTCCGGCTCCAGCATCGGGAACTTGCGGATCTCCTGGAGGTAGCGCGAGAGGTTGCCCTCGCTGCCGACCGCCGGCAGGTTCGAGGGGAGTGGCGTGTTCTCGGCCATGATGACGTTTCCGGCTGTCGAAGAGGCTGTGCCTCGGTCGGGCGGCGTCGCCCGTATAACCACCGCGACGTTACATTGTTTCCCGAAGCCGCCTCAATCGTCCTGGTCCGCCGCAGCGAGGCCGTCGAGCAGGTCGCGCAGATCGACGGGGAGCGGCGAACGGAAATCCAGATCCTCGCCCGTCCGCGGATGGGTGAAGCCCAGGGTTTCGGCGTGAAGCGCCTGCCGGCCGAACGCCCGCGCCACGGCGGCGCGCGGATCGGCGCCGCCGCGCCGCCCGCCCCCGCCATAGACGGTGTCGCCGACCAGCGGGTGGCCGCGACTCGCCATGTGGACGCGGATCTGGTGGGTGCGCCCGCTCTCCAGACGGCACTCCACCTCCGCGGCGACGCCGAAATGCCGAAGCACGCGATAGCGCGTCGCGGCGGGCCGGCCACCGGCCGTGGTCACCGCCATCTTCTTCCGGTCACGCGTGCTGCGGCCGATATTACCCTCGATCCGGCCCGCGCCGGGTTGCGGCACCCCCCAGACGACGGCGCGGTAGAGGCGCCGGACGCTGCGCGCCGCGAACTGCGCCGCGAGGCCGGTGTGCGCCACATCGTTCTTCGCCACGACCAGCAGGCCACTGGTGTCCTTGTCCAGGCGATGCACGATCCCGGGACGCCGCACGCCGCCGATACCCGAGAGGTCGTCGCCGCACCGTGCGAGAAGGGCGTTCACCAGTGTCTCGTCCGGACTGCCGGGTGCGGGATGCACGACCATGCCGGCCGCCTTGTCGACCACGATCAGGTCTACATCCTCGTAGACGACGTCCAAAGGGATGGACTGCGCCGGCGGCGCGGCAGGCTCGGGCGGCGGCACGATGAGGGTGAACGCCTCGCCGGCGCGCACGCGTCGGCTGGCATCGCCGCAGATCCCACGATCGTCGGTCACCGCGCCGGCGCGCAGGAGCGCCTGCACCCTGCTGCGCGTCAGGTCGGGCAGCGCTGCCGCGAGCGCGCGGTCGAGCCGTTGCCCCGCCCCTTCCGGCGGGATGGTGACGGTCGCCGTCCCGCCCGCACCGGCACCGGATAGCGCCGCATCCTGCCGCTCACACGGCCGCATGACCGAATATCCTTCGGATCTCGGGACAGCATTTCTTGCCCTGGCCGAAAAAGGTCCGCTGGCCGGGCATCGGGGCCGACGGGACGGCATAAATCACGCGGAATAATCCTCCTCGCCGGGCGTTTACAGAAGAGCATCGGATTTTGGTCCGATTCAAATCATAATAATGGATGGGGCACTTCATGTCTTTTTTCATCGCCGTTCTTATGGTCGCCGGCAGCATGCTACTTCTGCACAAGGTCAGATTTCGGAAGGGCAAGACGCAGCCGGCGTTCGTCCGGAACGACATCCTGGCCGGCGTCACCGTCATCCTCATCATAACGCTGTTCATGGGCGGCGTCGGCCTGGGGGTATACACGATCTCGACCTGATCCCTGCCCGAAGGGCGGTGACGGCGCCGGGCCGATGGCGGATACTCGGGTCCGGCATCGATGCAGGAGAGGGAGGCGGCGTGCAGGCTCTGAAGATTCTGGTGGTGGTGATGGGCATTATGATCATCGCCGGAACGGTAACGCTCGCGGTCGTCATCGCCCAGCGCCTGAGCGGGTCGGGTGCGGGTGCCCGCGGTTTCGCCGAGCAGACCCTGACGGTCCCGGACGGCGCTCGCGTGGTCGCGGCCGTGCCGGGCGACGGCCATGTCGCCGTTCAGATCGAGCTTCCC
>JBKBLL010000339.1:0-2955 GCA_046296375.1 Alphaproteobacteria bacterium
GGCCGCCTGTTCCTCCAGCCCGGCGATCGCCGCGGGGTCGGGGGCGGCCGCGACAGCCGCTTCATGGTCGCGCGCGGCCTGCTCGTGCTGGCGGCGGACGCGTCCCAGCCGTTCCTCCGCCTCGCACTGGGCCCGCCCGGCGGCGCCGCGCTCGGCATCCGCGCGCGCCAGACCGGCGGTCGCCTCGGCCGCCTCGGTTTCCAGCGCGGCGGCAGCCACCTCGGCGGCGCGGACGGCCTCCACCGCCCCGTCCCGGTCGCCGACGTGCGCCGCCTCGGCCGCGAGCAGCCCGTCACGCTCCGCCGCGAGCCGGGCGAGGGCGGCCGCGCCGTCCGCCGCGCGCGCCCGTTCGCGGCCGATGTCCCGCTCGATCTCGGCGAGGCGGGCGGTCGACGCGCTTAGGTCGGCGGCCGCGCGCCGTTCCTCCGCGGCCAGCGCGTCACGCGCGGCCGTCAGCTTCTGGAGCGAGGTGGCCTTTTCGCTCTCCGCCGCGCGCAGGGCGGGGATGCGGGCAGCCGCCTCGCGCGCCGCGTTCGAGGCGCCGGCCTGGGCCCGCAGCGCATCGGCGACCGCCGCCTCCGCGGCGCGCAGGCCCGCAGACGCCTCGACCAGTCCCCTGCGGGCGCGCAGCCAGCGCGCCTGCAGCAAGGCCGCCTCCGCCTTGCGGATCAGGTCGCTGAGGCGGCGGTAGCGGCCCGCCTGACGCGCCTGCTTCTTCAGGCTCTCCAGCTGGCGCTCCAGCGTCGCGACCACGTCGTCGAGCCGTTCGAGGTTGGCTTCCGTGCCACGCAGCCGCAGCTCGGCCTCGTGCCGGCGCGAGTAGAGCCCGCCGATGCCGGCCGCCTCCTCCAGCACGCCGCGCCGCTGTTCCGGCTTGGCGGCGATGAAGGCGCCGATCTGCCCCTGGCTGACCATGGCGGTCGAGCGCGCGCCGCTCGAGGCGTCGGCGAACAGCAGCTGGACGTCGCGCGCGCGCACCTCCTTGCCGTTGACCCGGTAGGTCGAGCCGCCGCCGCGTGCGATGCGGCGGCTGACCTCCAACTCGTCGGCGTCGTTGAAGGCGGCCGGCGCGCGGCGCTCGTGGTTGGCCATGTGCAGCGCGACCTCGGCGGCGCCGCGCGGCGGACGCTGGGCGGTGCCGCCGAAGATGACGTCGTCCATCTCGCTGCCGCGCATCTGTCTGGCGGAGCTTTCGCCCATCACCCAGCGCAGCGCCTCGACGAGGTTCGACTTGCCGCAGCCGTTCGGCCCGACGATGCCGGTGAGGCCGGGCTCGATCAGGAGCTCGGTCGGCTCGACGAAGGACTTGAAGCCGGTCAGACGCAGCTTCTGGAAACGCAAGGGGCTCACCGTCTCCGGTTGATGGTCCGGCAGAGGCTCAGGGCAGCAGCGGCTCCACGATCTCCTGGACCTGGGCGAAGGTCAGGTTGCCGGAATAGGTCCGGCCGCCGATGACGAAGCTCGGCGTCGAGCGGATCTGGTGGCGGTCCTCGCCCGCGAGCCGCTGCGCCAGAACCGCGTCGAGGTGCGCGTCGTCGGTGGTGCAGCGCGCGACCTCCTCGTCCGACAGGCCGGCCGTCTTGCCGAGACGGCCGAGAGCGGCCAGCGGGTCGGCCGCAGTCGCCCAGCTCGCCTGGGAATCGAACAGGACGGAGAGAAAGGGAAAGTAGCGCTCCGGCGGAACGCACCGCGCGAGGCCGGCGGCGGCCAGCGCCACACGGTCGAGCGGAAAGTCGCGATAGACGACCTTCACCTTGCCCGCGTCGATGTACTCCGCCTGGACCTTGGGCAGCGTCTCGCGATGGTAGGTGGCGCAATGCGGGCAGGTCAGCGAGGCGTATTCGATGATCGTCACCGGCGCATCCGGATCGCCCAGCACCCGGTCGTCCGCGGTGACGCCCGCCTCCGGCGGCGGCGCGGCCGGCGAGGATCCGGGCGACGACCCGGGCGCGGGTTGGGTCGCCGTCGCCACCGGCGGCGACCGGTCGAAGGCACCGAGCAGAGCCGCCGCGGCCACGCCGACAACGACGACGATCACGCCAAGTCCAATCCAGATCTTCGCCACGTCTCTATCCCGTTCACAAGATGTTGTAGGTTAGCCGCCGGCAGCCGCCAGGGCAAGCGTATCGAACCCAGGTCAGCCCGTCCGGCTCACCGCAGCGCCTCGCGGATCTTCTCCTCGAAGGTGGCGAGGGGATGGATGCCGATCAGGCGTTCCCCGTTGATGATGAAGGTCGGCGTCGACTTCACCTCATAGGCCTCCCGGCCGTGCAGCACCTCCTCGAGAACCGGACGCGCCCCGGCCTCGTCCTGGACGCATGACACGACATCCGCCTCGTCCAGCCCGAACGGCTGCACGACGTCGGCGATGGCGAGGATCGGATCCTCGGCCGCCATCCACGTCGCCTGGGTCTCGAACAGTCGGCCCGTCGCCGCCATCGACCGGTCGGGTCCGACACAGCGCGCCACCATCGCCGCGGCGAGCGCGAGCTGGTCGAGCGGGTAGTCGCGGAAGACGAGCCGCACCTTGCCGGTGTCGATATAGGCCGAGCGGAGATGCGGCAGGACCGTCACGTGGAAGGTGCGGCAGTGCGGGCAGGTCATCGACGCATACTCGATGATCGTCACCGGCGCGTCCGGATCGCCCAGAACCCGCTCCGGGGCGGGGACGGCGACGGGCATCTCGACCGGCGGCGGCGGGGGCGGCGTCTCCAAGCGGCCGGACGGCGCCGCCGCACGGGCCTCGGGGACGGCCCCGCCCATGACCGAAACGGCGCAGGCGACCAGCAGGACCGCGAGCAGGCGACGAGCGAGAACGAAAGACATGTCGGTCTCCTAACGGGCGGCGCCCGGATCGGCTGCGGGGTCGGCGCCGGGATGGCCGACGCGGCATGACACGGGGCTGTTCTCGGAGCTGTTCTCGGGGCCGAGGGTCCGTCCCGGCGAGCGGGCCAG
>JBKBLL010000340.1:0-2953 GCA_046296375.1 Alphaproteobacteria bacterium
TGGACCGGTAGTTGAGCCGCAGGCCCGCCGGTGCCACGTCAAGGGCCGCCTGGTGGTCGCCCGGACGCGCCTCGCTCGACGGGCGCAGGGTCAGCTCGCGCTGCGGCTGACCGTCCGCCGCGAACGGAACGGTGAGGTCGAGCCGGCCCCTTAAGGAGGAGTCCCGGTCCAGGTTGACCGTCAGCCCGGGGGCCCGCGCGGGCATCCGTTCCCCGCTATCCGTGATAGCGGCCGTCGGCGGCGCGATGTCGGTCGCCGCGGCGATGCCGGCCACGGCGGCGATGGGGAGCAGCGAGAGGATCGCGAGCGCGCCGAACCTGCGCCGGGCCACGTCCGCCAGAGGATTGCTGCACATCTATGACGCTCCTCACTTTCTCTTGAAAATAGGCGATGTTATACTAAGAAAATATTCGTCTTTAGGATATTCCACCGCCTCCTCGGGATCGTGGCTCTGCCGGACGGTCACCGCTCACATATTCTTGATACGGACATTTGAGGTAGATCAGCCTATCATTTGCGCTACTGGATACCGAAGGGACGCGGCCCGCACGCATGACGTTTGCAGCCGGCACCCGGCGGAAAAAGGGGGGAGGGATCATGTATCACTCTGAACTGAAAGCCTACATCGCGGGCGGCGACCGCCTGCTGCGCCAGTGCTTCGTCAGGCTGCTGCACGACACGCTCGACATCGCCGGCGACGACCAGACGGTCAGCGAGCTCTTTCGAGAGCGGCCGGACGAGATGCCGCACGTCCTGCTCGCCATCGAAGCGGAGGAGGGCGATCGCGAAGAACGAACGTGGGCAATCGAGGCGCGGCGACGCTGGCCCCTGACACGGATCATCGTCCTGACCGGAAAGCCGCAGAACGCGCAGGACCTGGCGAACCTCGTCGAAGGTACCGTCGACGCCATCCTCTCGCTCGACATGAGCGCGGAGAGCCTGGTCGGGGCACTCGACTTCATCCTGCTCGGCGGCCGAATGCTGTCGGCCGAACTGCTGGTGTCGAGCCAGGCCGCCATGGCCGCCCATGGCAAGGCCGGGGAAACCGACCGCCCCACGCTCCAGCTGAACGTCAGGCTCAGCCCGCGGCAGCGCGAAATCCTGGGTGCGATCGCCAAGGGCTGGTCCAACAAGGAAATCGGGCGGGCGATGAACATCTCCGAAGCGACGGTGAAGGTTCAGGTCCGCAACATCCTGAGCCGCCTCGGCGTCGCCAACCGGACCCAGGCGGCGATCCTCGCCCGCGACGCGGACCCCGCGCCCGTCTCGCTGGTGGCCTCCTCCGGGGGAAGGTCGCCGGAAGGCGAAAAAAGAGGCCGGCCGATAGCTCGATCGGCCGGCCTGAACGGACATTCAAACGGGTGAGTCAGAAGTCCTAAACGAATAATCGCGCTATCCAGATTGATTAGCAAGCACCAAAAAAGATCGACGGGCAGCGCGAAACACGACACGTGTCGGTCGACGCAGAGGGGCCCGCCCTCCCGGCAGCACCCTCTGCGATATTGCCGCCGAAAGATTGATGCGCCGTTTACGCCGGCGCCGGGCGCTCCACCCGCACCTCGATCGCGGCACTGGCGATGACGGCCACGTCGCCGACAACCTCGTCCGGGATGTCGAGCCCGCCCTTCACGGCCCGCACCGTCACCGTGCCGACGGGCAGCGTCGCCGCGACCCTGGCCGTATCGACCGCCTCGGGCTTCTGCACGCCGATCGTGACGTCGACGATCAGCGCGTGCTTGTCGATGCCGAGGCTGCGGATGAAGGTCAGCGAACTGTGATGCAGGGCGTCCTGCACCGCACGGACCGCCGCCTTGGTGTAGTCGCCGCCATGGAGGTCGTTGCCCGCCCCCATCTCCAGGATCACCCGTGTCACGGTCACTGTCGCGCCTCCCCCGGCAGGTCCATGTAGACGACGGCCGCGGCATGCGCGAGGAGCGTCACCCCGCCGCGCCCGTTCGGAATGGCGAGGCCGCCTTCCACCGCCGTCACGCTGCCGGTGCCGTGCGGCAGCACCGCGAGCACCTGCGCCGTGTCGACGGTTTCGGGGTTCGGCACGCCGACCGTCACCTCGACCCGCATCGCATCCACCGGCTGCCCCAGCAGGTCGGCCAGGCCGAGCGAATTGTGCCAGAGCGCGTCCCGCAGCGCGCGGACGGCCGCCTTCGTGCTGTCGCCGCCGCGTATGTCGGTACCCATCCCGATCTCCAGGACCATGCGCGTCCACGCCATGCGGCCCCCTCCTTCTCCCGTCTGTCTCCCCGGCATGATAGCGGGCGCGGGCGCGAACGCCATGGGCCGACACGGCCGGACGCAGGACACCGGACGTGACGTCCGCGCCGGGTTGACAGGCGGGGGTGGGCGGACCAGAACCGGGCCGGAGGCACGGAAACGGAGCGGACGGCTCCCGGAGCGGCGGATGGGTCTTCTCGACTGGCTTTTCGGCGGGCGCACGCGCCCCGGCGGTGCTGCGGCCGCGGGCGTCGCCCGCACGCCGACGCGCGGGCCGGGCCTGGAGGTCGTGCCGCTCGCCGACCGCGTGCCCGAGCGGACCTTCGAGACGCCCCTCGACGCCACGACCGACGCCAACGAGGACGGCCGCAACCGCCAGCACGAGATCGCGCAGTGCGCGGTGGGCGACGAACTGATCCTGTCGATCGAGCCCCGGCCGCGCCTGCAGCCCAACGCCGTCGCCGTCTGGTCGGCCCGCACGGGCGGGCGGATCGGCTACCTGCCGATCGACGTGGCCGGCTACGTCCTGCTGCACATCAAGCGCAACGACTTCCGCACGACCATCGCCACGCTCGAAACCGAGCCGGACGAGCCGCGCTCGGTCTCGCTGCGCATCGAGGTCTTCGCCAAGCCGGGCTGAGGGCCGAAGGCTGAGGGCTGGCGCCGGTCAGCGCGCCTCGGTCCAGCTTTCCGAGAAGGCGAGGGCGCAGGTGCTGAACGGGCG
>JBKBLL010000341.1:0-2943 GCA_046296375.1 Alphaproteobacteria bacterium
AGGCCAAGTCCATCCCCGTCTCCGCCGAGATGAAGGCGCTGTTCGGCATCGACAGCGATCAGATCGCGCCGAGCAGCCTGATCGCGGCGCTTCTGCGTGCGGAGGTCGACCTGCTCTGGTTCGGAGGCATCGGCACGTTCATCAAGTCGGCCGACGAGAGCCACGCCGATGTCGGCGACCGCGCCAACGACCCGCACCGGGTCGACGGCCGCGGGGTGCGGGCCAAGGTGGTGGGCGAGGGCGCCAACCTCGGCGTCACGCAGCGGGGCCGGATCGAATTGGCACTCGCCGGCGGGCGGATCAACACGGACTTCATCGACAATTCGGGCGGCGTCGACACCTCGGACCACGAGGTCAACATCAAGATCCTGCTGAATGCGGCGATCGACGCGGGAGAACTCACCCTGAAGCAGCGCGACGGGCTGCTGAGGGAGATGACCGACGAGGTGGCCCAGCTGGTCCTCGCCCACAACTATCTGCAGAGCGGTGCTCTCAGCCTCACCGAAGCCGAGGCACCGGCGCTGCTGGGCCGACACGCACGGTTTATCCGCCGGCTCGAGCGCGCGGGCCAGCTCAACCGCGCGATCGAGTATCTTCCCGACGACGAGACGATCGCCGATCGCGAGGCTGCCGGCATCGGCCTGACCAGGCCCGAGCTGGCGGTACTGCTGTCCTATTCGAAGATCGTGCTCTACGAAGAACTGCTGGGCACCGAGCTGCCGGACGATCCGCAGCTGGTCGACGATCTGGTGCTCTACTTTCCGCCCACGCTGCGCGAGCGCTGGCGCGAGCAGATCGGCCAGCACCGGCTGCGGCGCGAACTGGCGACGACCTTCGTCACCAACAGCATCGTGGACCGCGCTGGAATCGGCTTCACCGACCGGCTGCACGAACGCACCGGCCGGAGCGTCGGCGACGCGGCGCGGGCGTTCTCCATCGCCGTCGCGGCTTTCGGCCTGCGCGACATCTGGCGGGCCGTCGAGGCGCTCGACAACCGCGTCCCCGCCGAGGTGCAGACGGACATGCTGCTGTCGGCGCGCGGCCTGCTCGAACACGGCACGCTCTGGTTCCTGCGGCATGGAGAGGAGCCGCTCGATCTCGCCGACCATTGTGCGGCCTACCGGCCGGGCATCGAACGCTTTTGCGACAGTCTGCCGGCCGAGATGTTCGACGCCGGGGACGGACCCCTGGCCGCGCGCCGTGCCGCGCTGGAGGGCGAGGGCGTACCGGGCGCGCTGGCGCGGGCCGTGGCGGCGCTCGACGCGCTCTACGGAGCGCCCGATGTGGTCCGCCTGGCGGCTGGCTGCGACATCGCCGTCGAGGCGGCCGCGCAGGGTTGGTTCGCGGTCGGCCGGCGCTTCGAACTCGACTGGCTTCGTGCAGCGGCCGGGCGGCTCCACGTCCGCAGCACCTGGCAGCAGGCAGCCGTGGAGACTTTCGTCGACGACATGTTCGGTCACCAGGCTACGCTCGCATCGCGCGTCCTCACCGACTCCGGCTGCGAGGCCGGAGACGCGGCTGCCGTCGCCGCCTGGGCCGAACGGCATGCGGCCGCCGTGGCACGCTACGACCGGCTGCTCGAAGAGGTGCGGTCCGCAGGGACGCTCGAGGTCGCCATGCTGATGGCCGTCAACGGGCAGCTTCGCGTGCTGTCCACCGCGTGAGCGCTGCACCCTCTCCGGAGGCCGCTCGTCCGTCCGGTGGCGAGGGTGCGGGACGCGTCTACGGATCGCGGCGGGCGGTCGTCGCCTGGTCGATGTTCGACTGGGCGAACTCGGCCTTCCCCACGGTCATCATCACCTTCGTGTTCAGCGCCTATTATGTGCAGGGCGTAGCCGCGGACGTGGAGACCGGGACGGCGCACTGGGCCTTCGCGCAGGCGATTTCCGGGGTCCTGATCGCGCTGGTCAGCCCGGCTGTCGGCGCCATCACCGATTTCAGCGGCCGGCGGAAGCCCTGGCTCGCCGCCCTGTCGGCGCTCACGATCACGGCGACGGCGCTGCTCTGGTTCGCCGCGCCCGATCCGTCCTGGGCGCTGTGGGCCCTGGTACTGGTCGCCGCCGCCAACATCGGCTTCGAGATCGGACACGTCTTCTACAACGCCATGCTGACCGGGCTCGTCCGGCCGTCGCATATCGGTCGGCTGTCGGGCTGGGCATGGGGGGTGGGCTATGCCGGCGGACTGGTCTGCCTGGTCCTCACCTTCGTGTTCTTCGTGCAGGCCGCCGAGCCGCTGCTGGGGCTGGACAAAGGCATGGCGGAACATGTCCGGATCGTCGGGCCGTTCGTCGCGGTCTGGTTCCTGTTCTTCGGATTGCCCCTTTACCTCTTCGTCCCGGATCGCCCCCGCGGCCTGCCGATCCGCGAGGCGGTGGGCAAGGGAATGCGCCAGCTGCGCGGAACGATCGCGACCCTGCGCGCCCATCCGGACATCCGCCGCTTCCTGGTCGCGCGGCTCTTCTATATCGACGGGCTGAACACGCTCTTCGCGATGGGGGGCATCTATGCCGCCGGCACGATCGGGATGGACTACGAGCAGATCATCCTCTTCGGCATCGCACTCAACGTCACGGCGGGCATCGGCGCCTTCGTCTTCGGCTGGGTCGACGACCGGTTCGGCTCCAAGCGGACGGTGGTGGTCAGTCTCGTCGCCATGATCCTGATCGCCGTTCCGGTCCTGCTGGCGCAGACGGAGACGACCTTCTGGATCTTCGCGCTGATGCTGGGGGTGTTCATGGGACCGGTGCAGGCGGCGAGCCGGTCGCTGATGGCCCGTCTGGCGCCGCCGGCGCTGGAGACGGAGATGTTCGGGCTGTTCGCCCTGTCGGGCAAGATCACGTCCTTCGTCGGCCCGACGCTGGTCGGCTGGACGATCATCGCGACCGGCAGCCAGCGCATCGGCATGTCGACCATCCTGATCCTGCTGGTCATCGGCACCGTCCT
>JBKBLL010000342.1:0-2879 GCA_046296375.1 Alphaproteobacteria bacterium
ACACGCCTTGAATCGCACTTTTCCCGAACTCGCCACCCCCTTCTTCAAGCGCCCGTTAACCTGAACACGTCGCCCTGCCCCGCGCGTGACGGCATGGCGTCGCTGGCCCGGCACCTGCATGATCGGTCGCGAGCGATCTTCTCGACGGGAGGTTCCGATGGCCGCAGCGTCCGCACCGGACGGCCAGATACCGATCCTCGATCTCGGGCCCTGGCTGCGGCAGGAAGACGGAGCGGCCGACCGCACCGCGGCTTCCCTGCGCCATGCGCTGACCGAGGTGGGATTCTACTTCATCGTGAACCACGGCGTGCCGCAGGGGCTCATCGATGCCGCCTTTGCCGCCGCGGCCGAGTTCCACGCATTGCCGCTGGAGGAGAAGCTGCGGCTGCACTTCGACGCGTTCGCCGTGGGCTATCTGCCGATGCGCGGCGACACGCTGCGCACGACCGACGTCGCCCGCAACACCAAGGGCAATCTGAACGAAGCCTTCTTCGTCAAGCGCGACCTGTCGGCGGACCATCCCGACGTGATCGCGGGCAAGCCCTTCCGCGGCGTGAACCGCTGGCCGCCCGGCATGCCGGCCTTCCGCGAGACGGTTCTCGCCTATTGCGCCGCGTTGGAGGGCCTGGCGGCCTCGCTGCTGCCGCTCTACGCCCGGGTGCTCGGCCTGGCGCCTGACTTCTTCGACGCGCCGTTCCGGGACCCGCAGTTCACGCTGCGCATGACCCACTATCCGCGCCAGGACGTGGTGGCGGACGGCGAGTTCGGAATAGCGCCGCACGTCGACAGCAGCTTCATGACCCTGCTGGCGCAGAACGAGGTGCCGGGCCTGTCGATCCGCAGCCGCGACGGCGGTTGGATCGAGGCGCCGGCCGTGCCGGGCAGCTTCATCGTGAACGGCGGCGAGATGCTGCGCCGCTGGTCGAACGACCGGCTCCTGGCGACGCCGCACCGCGTCATCAACCGGTCCGGGCGCGAGCGCTACGCCGTCCCGTTCTTCTTCGACTGCAACATCGACTGGCCGGTCGCTCCGGTCGCCACCTGTGTCTCGCCGGAAGATCCGCCGAAATTCCCGCCGACCACCTACCTGGAATACATGAGCTGGTACCGCGACCGGAACTATGACGCACTGAAGCCGGCCGGCGCCGGCTGATCCGGGCGAGGGGGGCTTCAGGTCCGGGGCCGATCGGCGTTAGCCTGAGCGGAAGGGTCGGCGCCGCGCATGCCGGCCGCGCAGGCGAGGAGGTCACGCCATGCCCGACAGCACCGCAGACCAGACGATCCCCATCATCGACATCGGCCCCTATCGCGAGGGCGAGCCCGGAGCGGCGGAGCGGGCCGCGGCCGAACTGCGCCACGCGCTGACGCGGGTGGGCTTCTACTTCGTGCGCGGCCACGGCGTGCCGCAGGACCTGATCGACGCGACCTTCGGCGCGGCCGCCGACTTCCACGCGCAGCCGCTGGAGGCGAAGCTCGCGCTCAAGCTCAACCACCACAATATCGGCTACCTGCCGATGCGCGGTAACACGTTGCGCACCTCGACGGTCCAGAAGGACACCAAGCCGAACCTGAACGAGGCCTTCTTCGTCAAGCGCGACCTGCCGCCCGACCATCCCGACGTGGTCGCCGGCAAGCGCTTCCGCGGAGCCAACCGCTGGCCGGAGGGGCTGGCCGGCTTCCGCGAGACGGTGGTGGCCTATTGTTCGGCGATGGAACGCCTCGCCCTGTCGCTGCTGCCGCTCTATGCCCGCGCGCTCGACCTCGCGCCCGACTGGTTCGCCGAGCCCTTCCGCGAGCCGCAATACACGCTGCGGATGACGCACTATCCCCGGCAGGAGGCCTTCGCGGGTGACGAGTTCGGCCTCGCGCCGCATACCGACACGAGCTTCATGACGCTGCTCGCCCAGAACGAGGTGCCGGGCCTGTCGATCCGCACGCCGGAGGGCGAATGGCTCGATGCGCCGGCCGTGCCGGGGACCTTCGTCGTCAATGGCGGCGAGATGCTGCGCCGCTGGACCAACGAGCGCTTCCTGGCGACGCCGCACCGCGTCATCAACCGCTCCGGCCGGGAGCGCTACGCCATCCCGTTCTTCTTCGACTGCACCATCGACCATGCGATGACGTCGGGGCGCTCAAACGACCAGTTCGGCGCGGGCCGGTTCGGCTTCCGGCTGGATCGCGAGGAAGCGGCCGGAGGGATCGAAGGCGATCTCGCCGGTCAGGCCGTCGACCGCCAGCCGCTCGCGCAGAACGTCCTCGATTTCGGCGCGCCCCAGCCGGGGCAGATGATCCCGGGTGCGCAGGACGAGGCGCAGGTGCCGGTCGCGGAAGAAGCCGTCCAGCTGCAGCGGGCCGAGGCGGCTCAGTTCGGCCTCCAGCACGAAGCGGCGTCCGCCCTTCGGATCGGCGCCCGCCCCCCGCCGGTGAAGATGGAGCCGCAACTGGCGTGCGGCCTCGCCATCCCACCAGGGGACGAGCCAGCTCTGCCAGGGGCCGTCCGCGTCCGGCAGGCGGCCGAGGCGCACGAAGTCGTCGAGCAGGCGGCCGAGCGGTGCGCCGCCGTCGATGTCGGCGGCCTGACGGAGCAGGTCGTCACCCAGCCACTGCGCTGGGTCGGCGCGCCGCGCCGCGGACATGAAGAAGAGCGCCTCGATCAGTCCCGCGGCACCCGCCTGGATCGCCGGCAGGGCCGCTGGCAGCGCGGTACCCACGCCGGCGGCGGCGGGCGCGCCGGGGCCCAGCATGAGCTGGCGCGGCGGCGGGCGCGCGACCACCAGCGCGCGGTGCGCCTGCACCAGCAGGCGCGAGAGGTGCATGCGGTAGCTGGGCTCCTGCGTGGACTGCAGACGCGTGAGCAGCGAGCGCGCAAACACCTCGTC
>JBKBLL010000343.1:0-2855 GCA_046296375.1 Alphaproteobacteria bacterium
GAGGCTGACCGACCTGATGGAACTGCTGGGCGACACGGCGGACCGGACCGGCGCCGACCTCGTCGGCGGCCTGACCTCCTCGCGCGGCCAGATGCCGCAGATCGCGACCGGCGTGGGCCAGCGCGGACTGTCGGGCGTGCTGTTCGCGGACGACCTGCCGGTCGCCGTGGCGCTCAGCCAGGGCTGCGCGCCGATCGGGCCGGCCCGCACCGTGACGCGCGCGGAGCGCAACGTCGTCCACACGCTGGACGGCATGCCGGCCCTGGAGGCGTTGAAGGACGATCTGGGCGTCACCGACCTGGCGGAGCTGAAGCGGAGTATCGGGGCCGTTCACGTCGCCCTTCCGGTGCCCGGACACGTTGCCGGCGACTACATGGTCCGCAACCTCATGGGGGCGGATGTGGAGACGGGCGTGGTGGCGATCGGCGCCGCCGTCGACCCCGGGGCGCGTCTGGCCTTCTGCCGGCGCGACGCGGACAGTGCGGAGCGGGATCTGCGGCGGATGCTGGCCGAACTGCGCCGGCGTCTCGACGGTCCGCCCAAGGGCGGTATCTACGTGTCGTGCCTCGCCCGGGGTCCCAACATGTTCGGTGCCCCGTCGCGCGAACTCGCGATCCTGGCCGAGGAACTGGGCGACTTCCCGGTCGCCGGTTTCTTCGCCAACGGCGAGATCTGCGGCGGGCGTCTCTACGGCTACACCGGCGTGCTCACGCTCTTCATCTGAGGGCTTCCCCGACCACGGACCCGCCATGCGCCTGTTCGTCGCCATCGACCTGCCCGACGCCGTGCGACGGCACCTCGCCATGCTTGGGGGCGGCATTCCCGGCGCACGCTGGGTGCCGGCCGAGAACCTGCACCTCACGCTGCGCTTCATCGGCGAAGTGGACGGTGCGACGGCGGACGACGTGGCGGAGGCGCTGGCCACCGTTCGCGCCGACCCGTTCGAGACGGTCGTCTGCGGCGTCGGCCATTTCGAGACCGGCCGCCGGCCGCACGCGCTCTGGGCCGGTGTCACGGCCGGACCGGCACTGCGCCGCCTCCATGCCGGCGTCGACATGGCGCTGCAGCGCATCGGGCTCGCCCCAGAGGGCCGGAAATACGTCCCGCACGTCACGCTGGCTCGCCTAAAGGGGGTGGTGCCCGCTCGGGTGCAGGGCTTCCTGACGGCGCACGCGGATCTCCGGTCCGAGCCCTTTCCGGTGGCGGGCTTCACGCTCTACTCAAGCTTCCTCGGCCGCGGCGGCGCGCTCTACCGTGCCGAAGCCGGGTATGATTTCACGGTTCCGGACGAGCCCGAGGCGCATGACGGCGCCGATCTCTGGGACCCGTGGGCGGGCAGCGCGCGCTGACCCGCGACTGCGGCGAACACCGCCGCGAACACCGCGGGGCCGCGGCGATGGACGTTGGCGCCGGGGCTTGCTAGGAACCCCATCGGTTCAAGACCGTATGTTTCGGGCTCAACGTCAGTCGAGGGCACGCACCGATGAAGATCAGCCGCAAGGTGAGGGACATTCTCGCCGCCTACGAAAGCGACAATCCGGGCACGAAGGCGAACATCGCTCGCATCCTGATGGCCGGAAAGCTCGGCGGCACGGGCAAGATGATCATCCTGCCGGTCGACCAGGGCTTCGAGCACGGCCCGGCGCGCAGCTTCGCACCGAATCCCGCCGGCTACGACCCGCACTACCATTTCCAGATGGCACTGGACGCCGGCCTGAACGCCTATGCGTCGGTGCTCGGCATGATCGAGGCGGGGGCCGACACGTTCGCCGGCCAGGTGCCGCTCATCCTGAAGATGAACAGCTCCAACTCCTTGTCGCGCGGCGGCGAGGGACCGGACCAGGCGGTGACGGCCAGCGTCGACGACGCGTTGCGCCTCGGCTGCTCGGCGATCGGCTTCACCATCTATCCGGGCTCGGACATGGCGTTCGACCAGATGGAAGAACTGCGCGAACTGATCCTGGAGGCGAAGTCGGTCGGCCTCGCGGCGGTCGTCTGGTCATATCCGCGCGGGGGCAGTCTGTCCAAGGACGGCGAGACGGCGATCGACGTGGCGGCCTATGCGGCGCACATGGCCGCATTGCTCGGTGCACACATCATCAAGGTGAAGCTCTCCACCGACAAGATGGAGCAGGGCGAGGCCAAGAAGGTCTACGACAAGCATCCGGTCGACGTCTCGACCCAGGCGGCGCGCGTGAAGCACGTCGTGCAATCCTGCTTCGGTGGCCGGCGCCTCGTGGTCTTCTCGGGCGGTGCGGCGAAGGGCGAGGACTCGGTCTACGACGACGCCCGCGCGATCCGCGACGGCGGCGGCAACGGCTCGATCATCGGCCGCAATACCTTCCAGCGCCCGCGCGACGAAGCGCTCGCCATGCTGGATCGCCTGGTCCGCATTTACAAAGGGCAGGAGTAGCCTCCCGCCCGGAGCGCGGGGCGCCGGCCCGCCCCCCCGGGTCCCCCCCGCCCGCGGAGTCGGGGCGGCCGCCCCCCCACCCGGCCCCGACGGCCGCGCCCTTGCATCCCAGATTCACCGTCTCGGGCGGCGCCGCGACCCGCGGCGTCCCGCTTTCCGAAACGAATGGTGTGCGTGCATGGCCGAAGGCTCCGAGGCCAATCGCTTAGCCGGGCGCGTCCGGCGCTATGCGCGGGTCGGGACGGCGGTCGGCGGTATTGCCGCCCGCTTCGCCGGGCAGCGGCTCGGCTGGGAAGGGGACCGGGCGAAGAACGCGGCCGAACTGGCGCTCGCCGAATTCAATCAGCCGAACATCCAGTTGCTGGTGAAAGACGATGGCGGCACGCCGCAAGGCGCCCAGGCCGCGGCCCAGCAGGCGCTGGCTGAGGGCACGGAGATCATC
>JBKBLL010000344.1:0-2752 GCA_046296375.1 Alphaproteobacteria bacterium
GCACCGATCCGGCCGTGATCATGCTGGTGGTGCGGGAGGACATGTGCCTCCTGGGCCGCACGCACAATTTCCGTCCGCGCATGTATTCGACCCTCGCCGGCTTCGTCGAGCCGGGCGAGAGCCTGGAGGAGGCCGTGGCGCGCGAGGTCTGGGAGGAGGTCGGCGTGCAGATCGGCGAGGTGCGCTATCTGGGCTCCCAGCCCTGGCCGTTTCCGTCCTCGCTGATGCTGGGCTTCCATGCCCATGCCGAAACGGCCGATCTCAATCTGGATCCCGAAGAGATCGAGGACGCGCGCTGGCTGACGCGCGACGACATTCTCAACATCGAGACTCTCGGCATGCAGCTGCCGCGCAAGGACTCGATCGCCTACCGTCTGGTCCGCGCCTGGATGGACGGCTGAGCCAGCACGTCGCGATGGCCGACGACGAGGCGCAGGCGGCCTTCTTGCGCCTGTTGCAGGCGGGCGTCGAGCCACGCGGCTATCCGTCCGGCACGGCGTGGGTCCTGCTCGGCGGCCGCGGTGGCAATTCCCGCCAGGGTGCGCGACTGGAGTGCCGTGCTGCAGGCGCCCAGGCGCCAGGGGCTGCGCCGGACCAGCGCGTCCCAGCCGTGCCGCCGGAACGTCACGGCGAGAACCCGGGGCGCTGCCGGGCCGAGCGCCGGACCGAAGCCCTTGTCGCGCCGCTGGTGCGCCGCGAACAGGCTCCGCATGGCCTCGTCCTCGGCGTGCGCCGGTCGGAGCCCGAGCGCCCCGTCGTCGCTGATCGTCACGAGGAGCGGCGCTCCGGACCGACGACACAGGCTGACCAGCGACTCGATCCAGGCCTGCGACACCAGGTCGAGCAGCGCCGAGGCCACGACCGCCTCGCCGGCGCGCAGGGCGAAGCCGTCGAACGCCAGGGCGAGGTCGGTCGGTTCGCAGCAAACCTCTGCGCGCCAGGAACCGGCATCGATGGAAAAGCCGTTCGGCGCCCGGGCGAGGCGCCAGCCACGAGCCGAGGCCCAACCGCCGCAGGCCACCATGGCCGCGTCCAGCAGCGCCCTGTCGCGGTCGACCAGTCGCCAACTCTGCTCCACCGCGCCCACAGCCGCCAGCGCCGGTGCGAGGAAACGCAGGTTCGCGCCACTGCCGGCGGCGAGGTCGACCAGACGGACGCCGCCTCCGCCCATCCGCGGCAGTCCGGCGGCGAAGCGACGCGTGAGGTCGCGCGACCGGGCACGATGGTCGGCAGGCTCGCGCAGGGCGAGCCAATCTTCGGCGAAGGTGGCGGCTTCGTTCACGGGTCGTCGCGGTCGAGAGCCGCGGCGAAGGCCGAAGCGGCCTCGTCCCAGGTCGGAAACCGCGTCCGGCGGGCGCCGGCAGCGAGCGACCGGAGAAGCTCGGGATCGGTGAGCAGGCGTCGCAGCGCCTCGCGCAGGGCAGCGGCGTCGCCGGGGGGTACCAGCAGGCCGGCGTCCGGCGGCACCGTTTCCGGTATGGCGCCGGCCGTCGTGCCGACGACGGGAAGGCCATGGGTCAGCGCCTCGGCGAAGGCCATGCCGAAACCTTCGTGGAAGGACGGCAGGACGAAGGCGTCGGCTGCCGCATAGCATGCCCCGACCGTATCCGCCGGGCGCTCGCCGAGCAGCCTGAAACGGTCCTCCAGTCCGGCAGCGGCAACGGCGGACCGGACCGCGGCGGCGGTCGCGGGATCGCGCTCGACGCTGCCGATACAGTCGAGCCGCCATGGCAGGTGCGTGAGGCCGGCCAGCGCCTCGGCCAGGAGCAGGTGCCCTTTTCGGGGCGTAACCGTCGCGATGCACAGGAGGCGCAGGAGCCCGGCTACGCCGCGAGAGCTGCCGCCCGATCCGGGTACGGTCGAGGTGGGCCGATCGACGCCGGGACGAACCGTGTCGATCCGGTCGGCGGGTAGGCCCATGGATGCGAGCGCCGCAGCGGTCGTCGGGCTGGTCGCGACCGCCCTGCCGATCCCGGCCAGAGCCGCACGTTCGCTGCGATCGAGAGCGGCGCGCTCGGCCTCGTCCAGGCCGGTTTCGGCGGCGAGGGGGTGATGGACGAGGGCGACCGGCCTGACCCGCCTCGACAGCGACGGCAGCGCAGGCACGAAGGCCGGCAGGGTCAGTCCGTCGATCACCAGCACGGCTCCGTCCGGCACGCGCGCGATGCATCCGGAGACGGCCCGGCGCGCCGTATCGTCGGCGTCCGGAAACCGCCCTGCCAGTTCGTGGACGACCACGGTGCGGCCGAGCGCACGCAGGCCGCGCGCGATCCGCGCATCGTAGAGGTAGCCGCCCGTCAACTGGCCGATGTGGCCGGCCACGACGAGGTGGATCGGCGGTCCCGTCACGCGGGCGGTGCGTCGAAGGCCGCCCAGGCGTCCGGCGACTCGCGCAGGAGAACCTGGAGCGACTCGAAAATCTCTGCCGGCGCGCCCAGCCGGCCGCGCCGCAGCTCGGCCGATATGCGCCGATGGATGTCGCCCGCCAGGAACTCGGTCGTCGTGTTGACGCCGGCGAATTCGGGCAGCGTGTCGAGATTGGCGTAGTTCAGGGGGGCCAGCACGGACTTGAGCATTTCGCTCGCCGCGCCGATGTCGCACACCAGCCCGTCGGCGTCGATCGCGCGCCGCCGGAACGTCAGTTCCACGACGAAGGTGGCCCCGTGCAGTCCCTGCGCCGGGCCGAAGACGGCGCCGCGGAAGCTGTGGGCGATCATGATGCTGGCGCGCACCGTCAGACTGTACATCAGGC
>JBKBLL010000345.1:0-2745 GCA_046296375.1 Alphaproteobacteria bacterium
ACTTTCAATGAGGACGTAGTTCATTTTGTTCGATTCGAATTCTATTCCAAGAACGTTCATGAACATCACCTACATTAAGCCCAATTCTTGGGGCCGCGCACGCCAGATCATTTATGCCCAAGGAAGGGTGACTTATGCGTAGGCTAGTTAAAATTCACCCCCGTCAGAACGCCTGCCGACCAGCATTCTATTCATTCTGAGGTATAACATAGGTAGCACTACTCAACTGCACCCCGTCGTGCTGCCGCAGGTGTCGCACTTCAGGCACGTGCCGTTGCGCACCAGGGTGAAGTTGCCGCACTCCCCGCAGGCGTCGCCCTGGTAGCCCTTGAGCCGTGCGGTGCGGATCTGGTCGGCCTTGTCGTCCTGGACGACCGTGGCGCCGACGGCGACGGTTTCGGTCACCAGGGCGGTGGTGCCGGCGGTGCGCAGCAGGGTCTCGGTGGTCTGCACCGCCTGGGTGGAGACCGCCTGCCCTGCCCCTGCCCCCGGGCTGCCGTTCTTGCCGCCCTTCACGACGTAGAGATTGTCGCGCAGGAAGCCGGCCGAGGCGACGCGGCGGATGCCGGGATCGCGCTGGTCGGCACGCTCCTCCCACTCGCCCAGGTCACCCTCCTGCTCGCCGCGACCCATGGCGTCCGGCATCAGGTCGGCCGGTTCGGCATGGCTGAGGTCGGCCCGGCCGAGATAGGACACGGCGAGTTCGCGGAAGACGTAGTCGATGATCGAGGTCGCCATCTTGATGGCGTCGTTGCCCTGCACCGGTCCCGACGGCTCGAAACGGGTGAAGGTGAAGGCCTCGACGAACTCCTCCAGCGGCACGCCGTACTGGAGGCCGATCGAGACGGCGATGGCGAAATTGTTCATGAGGCTGCGGAAGGCCGCACCCTCCTTGTGCATGTCGACGAAGATCTCGCCGATCGTGCCGTCCTCGTACTCGCCGGTGCGGAGATAGACCTTGTGGCCGCCGACGATGGCCTTCTGGGTATAGCCCTTGCGGCGGTGCGGCAGGCGGCGGCGCTCGCGCAGCCAGCGCTCGACGATCTTCTCCACCACCATCGGCGTCGCCGCGGCGGCGGACTTGGTCGCGATCTCCTCGGCCACGTCCTCGACGTCGTCGATCAGGGCCGACGCCAGCGGCTGCGACAGCTTGGAGCCGTCGCGGTAGAGAGCGTTCGCCTTGATGCCCAGGCGCCAGGACTGCATGTAGGCGGTGGCACAATCCTCGACCGTCGCCGAATTGGGCATGTTGATGGTCTTGGAAATGGCGCCGGAGATGAAGGGCTGGGCCGCCGCCATCATGCGGATATGGCTCTCCGCCGAAAGGTAGCGCGTGCCGATGCGGCCGCACGGGTTGGCGCAGTCGAAGACCGGCAGATGTTCCGGCTTCAGGTGCGGCGCGCCCTCGAGGCTCATGGCGCCGCAGCAATAGGTGTTGGCGGCCTCGATCTCGGCGCGGGTGAAGCCGATGGCGGCGAGCAGGTCGAACGACAGGTCGTCGAGCTGGGCCTGCGACAGTTTCAGCACGTCGGTGCAGAACGCCTCGCCCAGCGTCCATTTGTTGAAGACGAACTTGATGTCGAAGGCCGACGCCAGAGCCTGCTCCACCTTCTCGATCTCGACCTTGCCGAAGCCGACGGCCGCGAGGCGGCTGTGGTTGACGCCGGGCGCATCGAACAGGGTCGCGTGGCCGACGGCGTAGCGGACGATCGCCTCGACCTGGTCCGGCGCGTAGCCGAGGGTGACGAGCGCCTCCGGCACCAGCCGGTTGACGATCTTGAAGTAGCCGCCGCCCGCGAGCTTCTTGAACTTCACCAGAGCGAAGTCGGGCTCGATGCCGGTGGTGTCGCAGTCCATCACCAGCCCGATCGTGCCGGTGGGCGCGATCACGCTGGCCTGGGCGTTGCGGTAGCCGTGCGCCTCGCCGAGGCCGAGCGCCTCGTCCCATGCGGCCGCGGCCGCGTCGGCGAGATCCGGGAAGGGCACGTCGGCCGGATCGAGCGGGACCGGCAGGATCGAGAGGCCCTCATAGCCGGTGCGCTTGGCGAGCGCGGCCCGGCGATGGTTGCGGATGACGCGCAGCATGTGGGCCCGGTTCTCGGCATAGCCGGGGAACGGCCCCAGTTCCTTCGCCATCTCGGCGGAGGTGGCGTAGGAGACTCCGGTCATCAGCGCCGTGATCGCGGCACAGGCGCCCCGGCCCTCGTCGCTGTCGTAGGGCAGGCCCGCAGCCATCAGCAGGCCGCCGATGTTGGCGTAGCCGAGGCCCAGGGTACGGAAGCGATAGGAGAGTTCCGCGATCTCCTTCGACGGGAACTGCGCCATCATGACGGAAATCTCGAGCACCACAGTCCAGAGCCGCACCGCGTGGCTGAACGCCACGACGTCGAAGCCGCGATCGTCCGGGCCACGGAAGGTGAGCAGGTTCAGCGACGCCAGATTGCAGGCCGTGTCGTCGAGGAACATGTACTCCGAGCACGGATTGGACGCGTTGATGCGCCCCGAGGCCGGGCAGGTGTGCCACTCGTTGATGGTCG
Source organism: Alphaproteobacteria bacterium (assembly GCA_046296375.1). Classification (GTDB taxonomy): domain Bacteria; phylum Pseudomonadota; class Alphaproteobacteria; order JAJUGE01; family JAJUGE01; genus Constrictibacter. Next base: position 2,538 of record JBKBLL010000345.1, read on the forward strand.
TGTCGAACTGCAGGCCGGGGTCGGCGCAGGCCCAGGCGGCATAGCTGATCCTGTCCATCAGTTCCTTGGCGCGCAGGGTCTTCGCGACCGCGCCGTTCTTGCGCCAGGTCAGCGGCCATTCGTCGTCGCGCAGCACGCGGTCGAGGAAGTCGTTGGTGAGCCGCACCGAATTGTTCGAGTTCTGACCCGAGACGGTGAGATAGGCCTC
>JBKBLL010000346.1:0-2743 GCA_046296375.1 Alphaproteobacteria bacterium
CGCGCGTCTTGGGCGGGAAGCCGCGGAACTCGATCGCCGCGCGGTCGCCGCGGATCGCCTGGGCGCGCACGCTCTGCTGCGGGGCGAAGATCGCCTCGAAGCCGTCGAGATAGGGCATTCCCTCGTGGTGATAGTCGGGGTTCGCCACGCCGGTCATCGTCGCACCCGGCTCCCATTCGCCGAACTTGAACGGCCCGGACCCGAGAATGTTCTTCTCGTACCAGTGCGGATCGGCGTCGAGCTTCGCCTTCTGGTAGATGAAGTTGAAGGGATTCGCCACGGCCGGCATGAAGGCGCCGGAAGGATATTTCAGGTCGAACACGACCGTATGGTCGTCGGGCGCGTGCACCTTGTCGACCATGACGAAGTAGGCCCTGCGGGCGCTCTGGACGTTGCCCTGCGGGTTGATGATCTTCTCGAAGGAGGCCACCACGTCGTGCGCGGTCAGCGGCGTGCCGTCGTGGAACTTCACATTGTCGCGGATCTTGAAGGTGAACCGCTTGCCGTCGTTCTCGGCCTCCGGCATCTCGACGCAGATATCGCAGACGATGTCGTCGGTCGCCGACGGATTGTCGGGATTGATCCGCGTCAGCACGCTGTAGAAGGGTGCGATGGGATGAACCAGCGCGAAGGTCGTCTCGCGGTGCCCGTCGAAGCTCGGTGGTTCGTCGGGCACGACGAAGCGGAGCGTACCGCCGCGCTGCGGCTCCTCCGCCATCACCGGTGTCCCGAGGTTCATGACGATGCCCGCGGCCAGCATGGCCGTCGCGGCAATACCCACGTTAAGTGTCCGTCTCATGCCCTCTCCTCCCGAACTGTTTCTGTCGTTTCTGGGCCGCCGGGCGCCTTGCGCCGGCGCTGATCGATCCGGTTTCCTCCTCTAGACTTCGGTACAGGCGACCCAATGCCCCGGCCGCAACTCGCGCAGCACCGGGACATGTTCCTTGCACCCCGCCACCGCGCGGTCGCAGCGCGGATGGAACACGCAGCCCGGCGGCGGATTGATCGGGCTGGGGATCTCCCCGCGGATCACCTGGTGCGCGCGGCCCGCCTCGATCGCCGGATCGGGGATCGGCACCGCCTCCAGCAGCGCGCGCGTATAGGGGTGCAACGGGTTGTCGAAGAGCTCGTCCGTCTCGGCGAGTTCCACCATGCGGCCGAGATACATCACGGCGACGCGGTGGCAGATGTGCCGGACCACGCTGAGGTCGTGCGCGATGAACAGGTAGGTCAGGTGGAACTTCTCGCGCAGATCCTCCAGCAGGTTGATCACCTGCGCCTGGATCGAGACGTCGAGCGCCGACACCGCCTCGTCGCAGATGATGAACTCGGGCTCCAGCGCCAGCGCGCGGGCGATACCCACACGCTGGCGCTGGCCGCCGGACATCTCGTGCGGGTAGCGGTCGGCGAAGCGCGGATTGAGCCCGCAGACGGACAGGAGTTCGGCCACCCGCTCGGCGCGCGCCCGCCCGTCGCGGACGATGCCGTGGACCTTCATCGGCTCTCCGAGGATGTCGCCCACCTTCATGCGCGGGTTCAGCGAGCTGTAGGGATCCTGGAAGATCACCTGCATGCGCCGGCGCCAGGGAATGAGATCGCGCTGGCCGAGCACGCCCAGATCCTCGCCCTCGTACAGGATCTGGCCCGATGTGGGCCGCTCGAGCTGCAGGATGCAGCGCCCCGTGGTGGTCTTGCCGCAGCCCGATTCGCCGACCAGGCCCAGCGTTTCGCCCTTGCGGATGGCGAAGCTGACATCGTCCACGGCCTTGACCTGGGCGACCGCGCGCCTGACGAAGACGCCCTCCGTGACGGGGAAGTATTTGCGCAGGTTGCGCACCTCCACCAGCGTGTCCCCCAGGGCGCGGCGCACCTGCGGACCCGGCGCGGGGCCGGCGGTGTCGGCCACGGTCGCCTCCGCGCTCACGACGCCCTCGCCGCTTCGACGGTGGCCAGTTCGTCGGCGCGCCAGCAGGCCGAGGCATGGATGCCGTCGACCGTCTCCAGCGGCGGGTTCTCCACGGCGCAGCGCTCGACCGCATAGCGGCAGCGCGGCCGGAACGGACAGCCGACGATCTCGTGCGAAAGGTCGGGCGGCTGCCCCTCGACCGGATCCAGCCTTGCGCGGCGCGGCTGGTCGAGGCGCGGCACCGAGCGCAGCAGGGCCAGCGTGTAGGGGTGGCGGGGATCATGATAGATGTCCCGCGCGCCGCCCGTCTCGATGATGCGTCCCGCATACATCACGTTGACGCGGTCCGCATAGCGGGCGACGACACCGAGATTGTGCGTGATGACGATCAGCGCCACGCCCAGCCTGCGCGTCAGTTCCTTCATCAGCTCCAGGATCTGGGCCTGGATCGTGACGTCGAGCGCCGTCGTCGGTTCGTCGGCGATGATCAGCTTCGGCTCGCAGGCGAGCGCCATGGCGATCATGACGCGCTGGCGCATGCCGCCGGACAGATGGTGCGGATACTGCTTCAGACGCCGCGCGGAATCCGCGATGCCGACCAGACCCAGCAGTTCGATCGCCCGCGCGTCCGCCTTGTCGCGGCTCATGCCGAAATGCGCCTCGAGCGGCTCGGTCAGCTGGCGCCCGACTGTCAGGACCGGGTTGAGCGAGGTCATCGGCTCCTGGAAGACCATGCCGATGTCGCGGCCCCGGACCCGGCGGATCTCCGCATCCGTAAGGGTCAGCAGGTCGCGGCCCATGAAGCGGATCGACCCGCCGACGATCCGTCCGGGCGGC
>JBKBLL010000347.1:0-2662 GCA_046296375.1 Alphaproteobacteria bacterium
GTCCGCCGACCACGCCGGCGCCGACGATCGCGACCCGGTCGCCGGCCAGCGGCGGCGCATCCCACAATCCGTTCAGGGCGGTCTCCAGGTTCGCGGCCAGCAGGGCACGGCCTGTCGGGACGTCCGGGGGCAGGGGAACGACCGCTTCCGCCGGGACGACGTAGCGGTCCTGGTGCGGATGGAGACAGAATACGCTCCGCCCCATCAGGTCCCGCGGTCCGCCTTCGACCAGGCCGACGGACATGTAGCCGTACTTCACGGGGCCGGGGAAGCTGCCGGCCTGGAACGGGCAGCGCATGCCGTCATACAGGCTGGCCGGGACCCGCCCCGCAAAAACGAGGGCTTCCGTGCCGCGGCTGACGCCGCTGACCAGGGTGCGGATCTCGACATCCGCGGGGCCGGGACGCCGAAGGGGCTCGCTCCGGATTTCGCCGCGGCCGGGTTCGACGGTCCAGAAGGCGCGTGCCGAGCGATTCTCAGCCATCGAAGACGCAGTCGAACATCACGTCGACGCCCAGGGCGATATGCCGGACGCGCGGGCGCAGGACCCGGCTGAGGTCCGCCACCTCGGGAAGCGCGATGGCCGGCCGGCCCGAGCCGATGACCAGCGGCGCGACCGTGACCTGCAGCCGGTCGAGGCAGCCGGCCTGCAGGAAACGCGAAACGGTAACCCCGCCGCCTTCGATGAAGATGAGCCGTATGCCGCGCGCGGCGAGGGCCTCGCGGATAACGGCGGGCGGGACGATCCCTCCGGGCGCGGGCAGGGCAAGGAGTTCGATGCCGTCCGGCGGCCTGGCGGCGGCGGCATCCTCGGCGCAGACGACGAGCGTCGGGGCGGCGCGGTCGACGAAGATCCGATGGTGGGGCTCCAGCCGGCGGGCGGTGTCGACCACGACCCGCAACGGGTTTCGGCCATCGACGCGCCGGACCGTCAGTTGCGGATCGTCGTGCCGTATCGTGCCGGCGCCGACCAGCACGGCATCCGCCAGCGCGCGCATCCGGTGCGTATGCGTGAGGTCGGCGGGACCCGTCACCCACTGCGACACGCCGCTCGCCGTGGCGATCCGGCCATCGAGGCTTTGCCCGAGATGCCCGACGACGTACGGGCGCCCGTCGGCGGGCGCCTCGCGGCAGAGCGGCATGTAGAGGTCGAGCAGGAGTGCGGCCCCCCGTTCCGGCGGGCTCGCCGTCTCCCAGGCGCCATCGCGCCGGCAGCGGAGCATCGCGGAACCGACCCGACCCGGCAGCACGCGGAATCCGGGCTCCTCCCCCCTCGGCAGGAGCGAGAAGGTGTCGGCGCTCTGGCCGAACCGGCGCGTATAGTCCCGTACCGCCAGGAGCGCGGCCCAGGCCCGATCCACATCGAGCGCCGGCTGCGCACCGATCGTCCGCCGCACTGCCCAACTTTCGGTGTCCAAGACGCTCCCCCGGCCGTGAGCGGGCGCGAGCGCCCCTTGTCGTCGTCGATCTGCGACCACAGAGATCATAGGGCGCCGCGTCCGACTGCCCAGCCGGCAACGATGCGCGCGAACACCGGGGCGTGGGGGTCGAGGTGTCGTCGTGGGTGAGGCTCCGAGTCGAAGGTTGCAGGCCGCCGTGGCGGCAGAACTCGCTCTGGCCGTGGCGGCGGGCCTGGGGATCGCCGTCATCCTCGCCGCCATCGGACACCTGCCGGCAGGGTTGGGAATGGCGGGTGCGTGGTGCGTCATCGTCGCCGGCGTCGCGGTCGCCGCTCGGCGCTGGCGCGTTGGATCGCGCTTTCACGCGGCTGACCGGATCACCCTGGTACGCGGCTTCGCCACCAGCCTCGCCGCGGCGGCCGCCGTCGTCGCCCCCGACCTGTCGGAGCGGCTGCTCTGGAGCCTGGCGGCCGTCGCCGGCCTCGCGCTGATCCTGGACGGCGTGGACGGGTTCGTCGCGCGACGCAGCGGCTGCGCTACGGAATTCGGCGCCCGCATCGATCGCGAGATCGACGCGTTCACCGTGCTGGTCCTGGCGGTCCTGGTATGGCGGCTGGGGCGGGCGGAGGCTTGGGTGCTGGCTGCCGGCGGCATGCGCTACGCGTTCGTCGCGGCCGCGGCGGTCTGGCCGTGGCTGGCCGCGCCCTTGCCGCCCAGCGGGCGGCGCCGGGCGGTCTGCGCGCTCCAGATCGGGGCTCTGGTTGCCTGCCTGCCACCACTGCTGCCGTCGGTTTTCGCCGAGGCGGTGCTCGCGGCGAGCGTGGCCGTGCTCGGCTGGTCGTTTCTGGTGGATACGCTGCTCCTGCGGCGTATGGCGGCCGCGGGCCCGGCAATCGGTGCCGGGTTCCCGGCAGAGGCTGCCGACGACGACGCGGCCGCGGCCCAGAAACCGAGAGATTGAGCGGTCCGGCGCCCTGGCACCTTTCTTGCGCTGCGAAAGCGGGAGGCAGGGAATGACGATCAGCGCAGCGACCAGTCCATATGTTCCGCTTTCGCCGCTGGCCGACCGGTCGCCGGCGGGCTTTCAGCAGGCGGCCGGGCAGCCGGGCCGCAGCCTGGCGGCCGGGGCAACGGCCGCCAGGCCCGTGGCCGACCCGTGGAGCGACGACATGGACGTCGAGAAGGGGACACTCGGAGGCTACGGTCAGCCGGCCAGCGAAGACCTGACCTTTTCCGACCTCGTCGACCTCATCAATCCGCTG
>JBKBLL010000348.1:0-2642 GCA_046296375.1 Alphaproteobacteria bacterium
TCGACGGGCTGAAGGCGCTGAATGCGGACGACGAGGGAGCGGCGCTCGCCGAGTTCGAGAAGGCCGCCAGCCTGCCCGATGCGGCCTGGATGGCGGGCATGCTGCGGCTGAAGCGCGAGGAATTCGCGCCCGCGCGACGCCATCTGGAGGCCGCGCTGGGCGGTCTCGACCGGCTGGGCCTCCTGCTGGAGAAATACGGGGTTGCCGCGCAGGTCACCTTTCCGGTGACGCCCGAGGTCGATGCCCACGCCCGCCCCCGCGAGCGCGGCACGCGGCTGGCGTTGGTCGAGATCGCCCAGATCAACGGGGATCGCGACGAGGCGATGCGCCATGTCGAGCGGCTGCTGGCGATCGAGCTTGGTGATCCGGTGGTCCTGCTGTCCTTCGCGGAACTGACCCTCGAGGGCGACGCGGACCGCGCGCAGCTGGAGCGGGTTGTCGCCCGGACCGCCGGGATCACGAACGAGACCCCGGTTGAAACGGCGCTCCTGCTCTACCGGGGCCGCGCGCTCGCCCGACTTGGGCTGAATGACGCCGCGATCGACGTGCTCACGCTCGCGCTGCGCCGCCGCAAGGACCGTGCCGACACGCTGCTGCGCCAGCTGCGCTACGAGCGCGCGGTGCTCTACGACCAAGTCGGCCGCAAGGCGCAGGCGCGACGCGAGCTGGAACGGGTTTACGCCGAGGATCCGGGGTTTGCGGACGTGCGTGAACGGTTGGGGCTGGGCGAGTGACCGCGCTGGCGGGTGAAGCGCGGGTGCTGCTGTCGCGCCGCACCCCGGCTGACCCCTTAACGACCTATCAGGACGTGGCCACAGCACTCGGCCTTAAACCACCCGGCACGATCCAGCGCGTCGCCGCCGCGCTCGAGCAGACCATGCGCGAGGATGTCTCCGCTGGCCGCCCGATGATCGCAGCACTGGTGATCAGCCGCGCGGGCGACATGCCCCGGCGAGGCTTCTTCGATCTCGCGGTGGCGCTGGGCCGGTTGCCGGGGGATCCCCGGCAGCACCGTGCTGCATGGGAGGCCGAGTACACGGCAGTCTTCGGGACGCAGTCTGACGCCTCTACTTGAAGCAGATCGGCTCGGATCACCTGATCTCGAACCAGCGCATCGCGGTCTGCAGCAGATGATCGTAATCGCCGGTCATGGCCTCGTCCATGAAGGCGGCGATCTCTTCGTCGGAGAGCCCTGCGTCCCGTGCTGCCTGTCGACAGCGACCGAGGATGGCAAAGGCGTTGCCGTCCTGTCCGGTGAGCGTGACGGTGATGTTAGGGTATCTCAGGGTCATTCCGTGCGGCTCCATTGACGCGGCACCACGACATCAGGCGTGGCCAGCGCGCATAGTCCAGTTGAATGTCGGAGGCGCACGAGAGAGGGCCCAGCAGGGCACTTGCCCTGAGGTTCGGCTATCCTCGAACAGGTCGTGGTCTGTCCGTCGCTACGCTACTCTTGCCCGCGACTGATCATCCTGGGATCGATTTTCGGCTCGTCCCATGTCGCTGCGGCGCCCATCCAGCGCTCGATGGTTGCCTGCAGCTTTGGATCGTCAGCTTCGAGATGGAAGGTGTAGAGGCGGTTGACGATGTCCTGCATCAATGCGCGCATCTCGGCGTCATCGATGCGCGAGACGTCGGTCCAGGGAATACGCCGACCCTCTGCATCCTCCACGAAGACATCCGAGTAGTCCCCGGTCCGGGTAACAGGGGTCAGTCCGGAATGCAGCGCCTCCAGCTTCGTGTTGCGCACGCAGAGCATGGCCATGATCCTGGCCAGCTTCGCGGCAATGCGCTTTTCGTCGTCTTCGTTCATGGCACAAGAATAGGCGCATCATAGGGGTCACGCCACGATTCAGATGGCGCGGCCAAGTTACCTTCTGGCGGATGCCCGCGCCTGGTCGCGCAGGACGGCGTAGTCGGCGAGCCAGCCCACGATCAGCGCTCCCTCGGGCAGCGCAGCGACTTCCTCGGCGACGCACATCTGCTCGGTCGGACTGTACGCGACGACGGGTGGGCAGGCGCTCGGCGGGGTGTCAGAACCCGCCGTCGCGCAGCCGGTCAAGAAGATCGTCACGGCTGCGAGGGCGGCGTGCGGCGGCGTCCAGCATCTGGCGGTGGATGGCATTGTTGCGCTCCAGGGTTCCCAGCCGCTCGGCGGCGCGTCCAGCGCGCTCGGCCGTGCGGCGAAGGTTGAGAATGAACAAGGCGATGGCGAGGGCGACGAGGGCGAGAACCGTCACCCGCCGCGCCCATGGCCGGCCAAAAAGCCCAGCGAGGAGGCTGGCCCACATCAGCGCAGGCCCTTCTTCCAGTCGTCGAGCCGGGCCCAGACAGCCACCGCGATCCCGCCCAGCGCGAGGGCGATGAAGACCCAGCGGAGGGTGTCCAGATAGGGTACCAGCGGCACGATCGCGCCCTGTGCCTCCGCCAGCACCTCCTGCGCGACCTCGACCCCGGCGGCACCGACGGTCGCCACCCCGGCTGCGCCGGTCCCCCTCAGTGTGCGGCTTGCGGCCAGCGTCTCGCGCGCGGGCGGGGTCTCGGCGGCGAAGGGGACGGCGCGGGGCGGGAAGGGGTCGCCCCAGGAGCGGGCAGGGCCGAGGTCGATATGCATGAAGCCCGACCGGGGATAGGCGCCGAAG
>JBKBLL010000349.1:0-2608 GCA_046296375.1 Alphaproteobacteria bacterium
GCGCCCGTCGTGGAAGCTGTCGCCCAGCGCCAGCACGGTATGCGGCCGCCAGCGGCGCACCAGCCGCTCCAGCGCATCGATCGTGGCGCGGGTGTCGTAGGGCGGCAGGAAGGTGCTGCGCTCGGCATAGGCCGAGCCCTTCTCGAGATGGAGGTCGGCGACCGCGAGCAGGCGCCGCTCCGGCCACCAGAGGGCGCCGGAGGCGTCCATCATCAGCGGCACGCCGTTCAGGGTGACGGTCGCGTGGGTCATGGCGCGGCCCCGGGGCCGGCTGTCTCGGATTCGGCGGTCTCAGGTTCGGGGGGGCCGGCCCCGACCTCCCGCCAGGCGCGGGCGAGCGCGCAGAAGGCGGCGATGTCGAGTTCCTCGGCCCGCGCCTCGCCGCGGATGCCGGCGGCGGCCAGCATCGCGTCGCTTCGGGGGCCGAGGGCGCGCAGGGCGGAGCGGAGCATCTTGCGTCTCTGGTTGAAGGCGGCGGCGGTGACGGTCTCCAGCGCCGGCCAGTCGGCCGCGCCGGCGGGGGCGGGCAGGGGATCGAGCCGCACGATGGCGGAGGTGACGGCGGGCGGCGGCACGAAGGCGCGCGGCGGCACGTCGAACAGGCGGCGCACCCGCCACAGCCACTGCGCCATGATGCTGAGCCGGCCATAGGCCTTGGTCCGGGGTGCGGCGCAGAGGCGTTCGGCAACCTCCTTCTGCAGCATGACGGTGATGCCGGCATAGGCGCCGGGATGCGGCAGCCAGCCGAGCAGCAGCCGGGTGCCGACATTGTAGGGCAGGTTGGCGACGATGCGGCGCGGTGGCGCGGCGAGGGCGGTCAGGTCGACCGCGAGCGCGTCGGCCTCAACCACCCTGAGGCGACCGCCGGCCACCGCGGCGAGCTCGGCGAGGGCGGCGATGCAGCGCGCATCGATCTCCACCGCCAGGACCGCCTGCGCCTCCGAGCGCAGCAGCGCGCGGGTGAGACCGCCGGGCCCGGGGCCGATCTCGATGGCCGTGTGGTCCGCGAGCGGCCCCGCCTCGCGCACGATGCGGCCGGTCAGGTTCTCGTCGAACAGGAAGTGCTGGCCGAGGCCCTTGCGGGCGCCCAGGCCGTGCCGCGCGATCACGTCGCGCAGCGGCGGCAGCGGCGGTACCGCCTCGCGGGACAAGCGGCCTACGCCGGCAGGGCGGCGCGGCGGGCCGCGATCTCGGCGCCGAGGCCGATCGCCGCGATCAGGCTGGCGGGGTTGGCGCGGCCCGTGCCGGCGATGGCGAAGGCCGTGCCGTGGTCGGGCGAGGTGCGCACGAAGGGCAGGCCGACCGTGATGTTGACGGCGCCGTGGAAGTCGAGCGTCTTGATCGGGATCAGCGCCTGGTCGTGATACATGCACACGGCCACGTCGTAGGCCTGCCGCGCTTCGGCGTGGAACATGGAATCGGCGGGCAGCGGGCCGGTGACGTCGAGCCCCTCGGCACGCAGGGCGGCGACGGCGGGGGCGATGACGTCCACCTCCTCGCGGCCGATCGTGCCGCCCTCGCCGGCATGCGGGTTGAGGCCGGCGACGGCGACGCGGGGAGCGGCGATGGCGAAGTCGCGACGCAGGGCCTCGACCGTGCGCCGCACGCAGCCGGTCACCGCCTCCGCCGTGACGCGGCGGACAGCCTCGCGCAGCGGTTCGTGAATGGTCATCGGCACGACCCGCAGATGAGGCGAGACGAGCATCATCTCCACCGGCACGCCGCCGGCCAGTTCCGCCAGATACTCGGTGTGGCCGGGATGGCGGAAGCCGGCGGCGTAGAGGCTCTCCTTGTGGATCGGGTTGGTGACGATGCCGGCGGCCCGGCCCGCGACGGTGAGTGTGACGGCGCGGTCGATCGAGGCGATGACGGCATCGGCATTGGCGGGGTCCGGCCGGCCCGGCACCGGCGGCCGCGGCAGGGCGACGGGCAGGACCGGCAAGGCCACCGGGAAGGCGGCGGCGGCCTCGGCCGGGTCGGCGATCGGCCAGACCGGCACGTCGAGCCCGATCGCGCGCGCCAGCGCCTCCAGCCGGCCCGGCGCGTCGATGAGGAAGAAGGGCGGCAGGCCCGACGCAGCGCGGCCCAGCCAGGCCTTCAGCGCCACCTCGCCGCCGACCCCGGCGGGGTCGCCCATGGTGACCGCCAGCGGCGCCGCCGCGCCGCGCCCGCTCATAGGCGGACGTCGACGAAAGCCGCGCGTCGGAGGTCGCGCAGATAGCGTCTGGCCATCATGTCGATGCGCTGCATGCCGAGCGACTGCATCACCTCGTCGCGCGAGGGCAGGCCGGCGTCCGACCCGCTGCGCCGTTCGCAGACCATGGCGACGAGAAAGCCGTCCTCGAGGCGGATGGGCGGCGTCGCGCGGTTGGCCGGCAGCGGGGCGATAATCTCCAGCAGCCCAGGCGGCAGATCGTCGGGACGTACGATGGCGGGCTCCGGATCGGCGCGGCTGCCGGCTTCCCGCCCGAGACGCTGCATGTCGGGGCAGTTCGTCGCCTGGTCGGAAACGCGCGCCGCCGACTCCTCCAGGGCGACGAGTGCCGTCTCTGGCATGCCCGGCGTGATCGGCAGGAAGATGCGGCCGAGCGCCAGCATCTCCTCGCCG
>JBKBLL010000350.1:0-2517 GCA_046296375.1 Alphaproteobacteria bacterium
GCGGGCCTCCTTCGCGTCCTCGGACTGCTGCAGGATGCCGCCGGCGTTCGAGGTCATCACCATGGTCGTCTCCATGCTGGTGTCGAGGGCGGCGCGCATGATGCGCTTCGATATCCACTGCACCATGGGCGGGATGGCGATCATGCGCGCGCACAGGTCGCGGGTGAACGCCTCCAGCTCCTCCGACGCGACGAGGTGGTTCAGCATGCCCCACGCGTGGGCGCGCCCGGCGTCGAGCTCGCCCGTATAGGCGAACTCCAGCGCCCGGCCCAGGCCCACCATCTTGGGCAGGTAGTAGGAGCCGCCGTTCTCGATGATCTGCCCCGCATTGTGATAGCCGATGAAGCGCGTGCGCTCGCAGCCGATGCGGATGTCGCAGTGGAGCGCCATGTCCATGCCGGAGCCGACGGCCGGGCCGTTGATCATGGCGACCGTCGGCTTGCGGATCTGCGCGATGTCGCGGTGCAGGTCGGTGAAGCCGTGGAAGAAGTGCTGGCGCGCCGCGTCCGGCCCGTCATGGGCGCCGCGGGCGCCGGGGAAGTTCTCGCCGGTCACCTCGGGCGGCGCCTTCTGCCCGAGATTGGCACCGGAGCAGAACCCGCGCCCGACGCCGGTCAGCACGATCACCCGCACGTTCGGGTCGTCGTCGCCGGCGCGCATGTACTCGCCCACCTTGGCGACGGTGCCGTTCTCCTCGGCCGTGCCGACCAGGGCGTTCAGCTTGTCCGGCCGGTTGAACCGGATCCAGAGGATGCCGCTGTCCTCCGGTTCGTAGAGCAGATGGTCGACCAGTCTCGGTCCCATTGTCGTTCCTCCCCACGTCGATTCGCGCACGGGCAAGTTTACGCGCCCGCAGGCGCCGCCGTCGAAGGGGGCACCTCACCTTTCCGCTTCCCGGCGGCCCCCCTCCGCTTCCCCGGGCGGAGCGGAGAGCCGGGGCCCACCCGTCCGCCTGCCCCGCCCTCGCCGGTGCGTGCCCGGCCCCGGATCGTCGCGCTGCGCGCTCGTCGGGGGAAGCACGGAACGGGGCCTTCCGCCCGCACGCAGCGATGGCGAGCGCTTTCGCCGGGGCGCAGCTTTTCCCCCGCTTCCCCGGCCCCCGGCTAGGCGACGCGCCAGGGCAGCGTCTCGCCGGCGCGGAAGGCGGTGACGGCGATCCCGTCCGCCTCGGCGCCGGCCGGGCCGGTCCAGTCGCGCCGCTCCAGGACGATCGTGCCCTCGTTCGGCGGCAGGCCGTAGAAGCGCGCACCGTTCTCCGACGCGAACGCCTCGAAATGCTGGAGCGCGCCCTCCTCCTCGAAGACCTGGAGGTAGGATTCGAGTGCGGTCGGCGCGTTGAACACCCCGGCGCAGCCGCAGGCGCACTCCTTCAGGTCGACATGGTGGGGGGCGGAGTCGGTGCCGAGAAAGAAGCGCGGATGGCCGGAGGCGACGGCCTTGCGCAGCGCCCGGCGGTCGCGCTCGCGCTTCAGGATCGGCAGGCAGTAGAGATGCGGGCGGATGCCGCCGACCAACATGGCGTTGCGGTTCACCATCAGGTGCTGCGGCGTGACCGTGGCGGCGAGGCGCGGCCCGCCCTCCGTCACGAAGGCGGCCGCGTCGGCCGTGGTGACGTGCTCGAAGACGATGCGCAGGTCGGGGAAGTCGCGCCGGAGGGGGATCGCGACGCGCTCGATGAACACGGCCTCGCGGTCGAAGATGTCGACCTCCGGGTCGGTCACCTCGCCGTGGACCAGCAGCGGCATGTCGATGCGCTGCATGCGCTCCAGCACCGGCCGGATCGCGGCGATGTCGGAGACGCCGTGCGCGGAGTTGGTGGTGGCGTGCGCGGGGTACAGCTTGACCGCGGTGAAGACGCCCTCGGCGAAGCCGCGCTCGACCTCCTCGGCGCGGGTCGCGTCGCCGAGATAGCAGGTCATCAGCGGCGTGAAGGCGGCCCCCGCCGGCAGGGCGGCCAGGATGCGGTCGCGATAGGCGGCGGCGGCGGCCACCGTGTCGATCGGCGGCACCAGGTTGGGCATGACGATGGCGCGCGCGAACTGCCGCACCGTCCAGGGCAGCACGGCTTCCAGCATCGCGCCGTCGCGCAGATGCAGGTGCCAGTCGTCGGGGCGGCGGATCTCGATGCGCTGCGGGGTCGTCGTCATGGCTTCCCTCCCGGGTTCCGGCTGCGGCCTTATACGGGGCGGGCCGCCCCGCGCAAAGCGCCCGGCCTGACAGCCGTCCGCCTCCCGCGCTATCGTGGGCCACGGCGGCGGCCGCGGCGGGAGGGTCGGATGGCGGAGCGCGACGACAGGACGGACGAGTTCCATATCGGCCTCTGCATGGCCGGTGCCATTTCGGCCGGCGCCTACACCGCCGGCGTCGTCGACTTCCTGGTCCAGGCGCTCGACGAGTGGGAGAAGGCCAGGCGCGAGACGCCGGACGCGGTGCCGCTCCACCGCGTCGTCGTCCCCGTGGTGACCGGCGCCTCGGCCGGCGGCATCACCGGCGCCCTGGCGCTCGCCGCCCTCGCCG
>JBKBLL010000351.1:0-2483 GCA_046296375.1 Alphaproteobacteria bacterium
CTTTTCCCGTTTTTCGCGTATGTTCCTGCCCATGTCCTCGGTCTCGCCGCAGGCGCGCAGGCCGTGGTTGCGCAGGATGCAGGCATGGTGCGGCCCGAGATCGCGGACGAGGCGCTCGCGCTCGTCGAGGTCGGTCGCTATGCCCTCCCAGTCGTGATAGCCGATGCGCTCATAGAACATCATCGACGACTGGCTGATCGGCAGCAGGCCGTCCCTGATCGATGCGATCGCCATGCCGGCGACGGTGTGCGTATGGGCGACGCAGACGATCTCCGGCCTGGCCATATGCACGGCGGAGTGGATGGTGAAGCCGGCCGGGTTCACCGGAAAGCCGGTGTCCAGCACGATCTGGCCGTCCATGTCGACCTTGACCAGGCTCGAGGCGGTCACCTCCTCGTACATCAGGCCGTAGGGGTTGATGAGGAAGTGGTGCTCCGGGCCGGGCACGCGCGCGGAGATGTGCGTGGCGGCGAGATCGGTCATCCCGTACCTGGCGACCAGCCGGTAGAGGGCGGCGAGGTCGACCCGGATCTTCCACTCCTCCGGGCTGACCTTGTCCTTGAGGGAGGGCGTTTCGAAGGAGGGTGCGGCGCGGCGCAGGGCGATGGTCATGTCCGTCTCCCTCAATGGCGCCAGCTCGGATCGACCCGGTCGAGCAGGCGCAGCTGCGACTCCCAGCCGTCCTGGCGATAGGTGTTGTCGCCGCGGTCGAACTGGCCCAGCGCTTTCTCGCAGAGTTCCGTGGAGGGGCGCAGCAGTTCGGCGCCCGTCGCCATGGCGGCGAGCTGCACCTGGCAAACCTTCTCCAGCCGGTAGAGCAGGACCCAGGCGTGGCGTATCGTGTTGCCGCAGACCAGGATGCCGTGGTTCTTCAGCATCATGACGCTGGCTTCGCCCAGGTCGGCGACCAGGCGTTCGCGCTCGTCCAGGTCCAGCGCCACACCCTCGAAGTCGTGGTAGGCGGTACGGCCGTAGAAGCGCATCGACGCCTGGGTCAGCGGGATCAGCCCGTCGGGCAGCGCCGCCACCGCCATGCCGGCCGGCGTGTGCGTATGCGCGACGCAGTCGATGTCGTGCCGTGCGGCGTGAACCGCGGAATGGATGGTGAAGCCGGCGGCGTTAACGCCGTACTCGCCGTCTATCACCTTGCCGTCCAGGTCGATCTTGACCAGGTTCGAGGCGGTCACCTGACTGAACAGCAGGCCGTGCGGGTTGAGCAGGAACTGGTCTCGGGTACCGGGAACCCGCGCCGAGATGTGGGTCGCGGTCAGGTCGGTCATGCCGTGTTTGGCGACCAGACGGTAGAGGGCGGCGAGATCGACGCGCGTCTGCCACTCCTCCACGCTGACCCGGTCGCGGACGGACTTACCGACGCTCGAAAGAGCTGCAACGGCCATCGAAACCTCCTCGCAGATCGCTGAGATGCCCCACTATAGCGGAGAGCCCGCGTCGCGCCCACCGGGCGACGCGCGCATGCCACCGCACGCGAGATAGACCGCGATCGCGAGCGCCGGCACGCCCGCTACTGCAAACCCGATGCCATAGCTGCCGGTGGCGACGAGAAGGCCGCTGAACAGGAGCGGGAGCACCAGTGCGGCGGCGTCGCCGAACGCCAGCACGCCGCCCGTCATCGCGCCGACGCGACCGGGCGGCGCCAGCCGGGCCACTTCCGCTATCAGGACGCCGTGCCAGCTGACGGCGGTCGCACTGAAGAGGACGGCCACCGCGGTGACCGCGGCGAGGTGCCATCCCGGCGCCAGCACGGCGGTCAGTCCCGCCGCGACGGCCATCAGCACGCCCAGGGCGGCGAGAAGGCGGTGCGGCTCGACGAAGCGGCCGGCGATCCAACCCCAGAAGATGCGTGCCGGAACGGCGCCGGCCATCGCCATGGAGAAGACCCAGCCTGCCTGTCCCAGCGAATAGGAGAGGCCGTCCACGAGATAGAGGACGATGAAAGCCGAGAACACCGACTGCAGGCCGACGAAGGCGAAGGCCGCCATGCCCAGGGTCCTGAGATCCGGCCGGGCCAGGACGTCCCGCACCGTCGTCTTCACGTCGAGCACCGACAGCGGCTGGGCCGGATTGCGGTCGCCGTCGTAGCCGGCGCGCAGCAACTGCAGCGGCAGGGCCACGGCGAGGCAGATCGCCGCCATGGCGAGCAGGCTGCCGCGCCATCCTGCGACCACGACCAGGAACGGCGCCAGCACGCCGGCCAGCATCAGGCCCAGCGGCACGCCCGTCTGCTTTATGGAGAAGACGAGCGGCCCCTGGCGCGGCGTGGCGTAGCGCACGAGCAGATGGGAACTCGACGGTGTCGACACGGCGGAACCCAGCCCGACGGCGAGCGCGGCGAGCGCGAACAGCGGCAGGAAGCCGGTCGCCGCGCCGGCGAGGCCCAGGGCGAGCGACGCCATGCCGACCTGGGTCATGCGGATGGCGCCGTAGCGCAGGATGAAGCCGCTGCAGCCGAGCGTGGTCAGCAG
>JBKBLL010000352.1:0-2465 GCA_046296375.1 Alphaproteobacteria bacterium
CCGCACCGAGGCGCTCGATGCCGAAGCAGACCGATACTACAAGCGCCCGTGACGCCGCGCGCGGAACCGCCGTCTTAGTCCCAGAGGGGCGCTTGGCAGGTCAGGCTGCCGCGGCCCACGGTCGCCGCACCGGAGGCACCGACACATCGCAGGAGCCACAGCATGACGGTCCGCACGACGACGACGGCAGTGACCTTTGCCAAGCCCTTCGTTCTCCGCGGCTTCGGCGAGGTCCTTCCGGCTGGGACCTATGAGGTCGAAGTCGACGAGGAGCAGGTCCAAGGCCTGTCGTTTCTCACCTACCGACGGGTGCGGGCGATCATCCAACTCGGCCGCGAGGCGGGCGACCCCGCTCGGACCCGTTCTCTCACGATCGAACCGGAAGATCTGGACAGGGCTATCGCGGAGGATCGGGCGCCTTCGCCTGCTCCCCTCGCGACGGGATTCCCGGCCGTCCCGACCTGGCCGGATGCAGACCAGGCGGACCTGGACAGGGCGGCAGATGAAGGAATGACGGCCGCCCCGCGGACCGGATTTCCCGCAAAGCCTGGACCAACCCAGGGGGAACTGGACGCCTACGGGATTACGCGCGTTCCCGTGGACTACTTCCACTACCGCTCGTTCCGCTACACCACGTTCGGGGACACGACCCGTCGATCCGATGAGCGGTCCGCATCGAACGTCGCAGCGACCGCGGGCCCGCGGCACCCGTGCCAGGATGATCATCGCGACCGACCCCTCGCGGCCGCCGTCTCCATCTCAGTCCGTCGTCGTCATTCACCGGTCGGGGTCACTCTGCCCGCGCTCGGACAGCCCACGCCCTGGCGTTCAACCTGATCGATCCGTCGTCTTCACGCGGCAGGTCGACCTCCAGCTTCTGGCGGAGGCGCTCCCGGGCGGCAGCTGGAGTGCGACCGCCGCATCCCAGAACGCACGCATGAATGCGATCCCGCCGCCCGGATAGTCCCAGACGTAGAAGGCGATACGCCCTCCGGGTCGTGCGACCCGGCGCATCTCGCGTAACGCCTTCATCCGAAAGGGCACAAATCCAGAACGAGCCCCGAGACGATCACGTCACGGCACGCGTCATCGACTTCGAGAGCCTGGGCGTCGCCGACCTGGAATGCGGCACGGCGATCGGCGACCTTGGCGCGCGCGGCGTCGATGAATCCCGGTGACGGAATCGACCGCAAGCAGGCTCCGGGGCGAGGATCGCTCGAGAATCGCAGCAGAGAGTGCCCCGGTGCCGCATCCAACCTCGAGCCAGTCCAGGCCAGATGGCGCGTTCAGCCAGTCCAGGAAGAGCGGCGCGATCCGGCCGCTCCAGCGCCCCATGTAGCGGTCGTAGCTGTTGCCGGTGCCCCATGTGTCGTGACGGGAGGCGACACTCATGGGGACTGGCGTCTATCGCATCT
This sequence comes from Alphaproteobacteria bacterium, assembly GCA_046296375.1. Classification (GTDB taxonomy): domain Bacteria; phylum Pseudomonadota; class Alphaproteobacteria; order JAJUGE01; family JAJUGE01; genus Constrictibacter. The sequence goes on from JBKBLL010000352.1 coordinate 1,416, forward strand.
CGGCCGTCGCGGTACGGCGGTGGCCGAGAAAGAACCGCAGCATCTCGCGCGCCGCGTCGGGGCCGCGCGGGTCGGTGTAGGAGCCGGCCGGGTCGCCGCCGGCCCAGGCGTGGCCGGCGCCGTGGATCGTCCACTGCTCGGCCAGAACCCGGCCGGCCGGATCGGCGTGGACGGTCCGGCTATAGGCCCGGCCGCCGGGCGCACGGCCGCGCTCCACGGTGGCGGTTCCGATGCCGCTTCCGATACCGGCCGTCGCCCGGCCGACGACGGCTTCGGCGTTGCGCGGATGGACGGTGGCGTCGCGGTCGCCGTGGAAGACGATCACCGGCACGATCGCGGACCGCTGCCCAACGCCGACCCGCTCGACGCCGGGAGCGCCCCGGCGCATGGCGGCGAGGGCGGACGACAGGTCGCGGGCCGAACCGGCCGCGAGGCCGGAATGGACGCCGGCCGCGGCGTAGAGGTCGGGGTATGCCGCCGCCATCACCGCCGCCGCGGCACCGCCGGCCGAAAGGCCAGCGACATAGACCCGCTCGGGATCGACCGGGTGGTCGCGCATCACCTGTCGCGTGATGCCGGCGATCAGCGCCGGCTCGCCCTGGCCGCGGCGCTGGTCCCCCGGGCTGAACCAGTTCCAGCACTTCTTCGCGTTGGCGGAGGTGGGCTGTTCCGGATAGGCCACGAAGCAGCCCTGCGCCTCGGCCAGCGCGTTCATCCGGGTGCCGGCGGCGAAGTCGTCCGGCGACTGGGTGCAGCCGTGCAGCATGACGATCAGCGGCAGCCGCTCGCCGGCCCGGCGGCTCGGCACATAGAGCTTGTAGGCGCGCGTGCCGTGTTCGCCGGTGTGGGAGGCCGTCGCGAAGGAGGCGCCTGCGGGGAGCGGGGCGGGTGCCTCGTGCGTGAAGGGCGCGCGGGCAGTGACCGAAACGCCGGCGCCGTCCCTGGTCGCCTCCCCGGCTCCATTCATGTCCGCGAGCCGCCGCAGGGTCTCGCCCAAGCCGGTGCGCGCGCGCGGCTCCGGCCCACGGGTCGCTGTGGGACGGAACGCGG
>JBKBLL010000353.1:0-2459 GCA_046296375.1 Alphaproteobacteria bacterium
AACAGTTTGCTTCCACTTTGGAGGACGCGCTCGCCCAGCACGTCGCCGGCACGCAGGTCGTGGCCGTCTCCACCAGGGACTGCCACGGCGCTCGACCGTCGTGCGTGCCACGTTACGCAGTTGCCGGGCACGCACGGCCTGCGTATCGGCAGTGAGTCCGCCGCCCATCCGTTCATTCCTAACATAGCCGTCCGCGTGGTGATCGCCACCACGATTCGGGCCGGCGCGGTCCTTTCGCCGTCATGACGTTCGCGCGCCGTGACCTCGGCCGCCCCCCGGTGTCACGGGCGGCGCTCGATACGGCCCGTCGCCGCCGGGTGCGAATCCGGCCGGCGAACGCGGAGGTTCAGGGCGGCCGATCGGCCTTCGGCATCGACGACGACGATCCGATGGAAGCCCGGGCCTTCCGGCCGCCAGAGGGCGTCGCGGCGATGCGGGGCGGAGTCGAGCGGCCGGCCGTCGACCAGCCAGCGCAGCGGCCGCGTGCCGCCGGCCGCACGCAGGGCCACCTCCCGGGCGCCGCCGGCCGCCAGGACCACCGTGCTGCCGTTGGCGGGCGACAGGACCTGAAGCCGGTCCGGCCGGTCGACGGCACCCGGCGCACGTACCGCGTCGCCCACGCTGAAGCGGACGAGCGCCGGCGGCGGCGCGCCGGCCAGCATGGTCGCCTGCGGCGTGGCCGGTGCCGAGACGGGCAGCAGGTCGAAGACGCGCATCAGGATCGGTGCCGCCGTCTCGAGGCCGTAGGTCCCCGGCATCGGCGTCCCGTCCGGTCGTCCGACCCACACGCCGACGGTATGGTCGGCGGTGAAGCCGACGGCCCAGGAGTCGCGGAAGCCATAGGAGGTGCCCGTCTTGAAGGCGATGGCGGTCGCTCGGCCGCCCGCCAGGTGCGGCGCGCCCGCGGGTAGCGCGGTGCCGCGCAGGATCTCGGCGATCTGGGCGGCGGCGGCGGGGGAAAGCAGCCGGAAGGCCGACCCCGGCGGTTCGTCGGCACGTATCCGGATGGGCCGGACGGAGCCGCCCCTCGCCAGCCCGGCATAGAGCGTCGTGACCTCGCGCAGGCTGACCGACGCACCGCCCAGCACGACGGGAAGGTGCGCCCGGTCGGCGCCCGGAGGCAGGCGCAGCGTCGCGCCCGAGCGGCCGAGCGCATCGGCGAACCGAAGCGCGCCGACCTCGCTCAGGATCGCGACGGCCGGGATGTTCAGCGAGCGCTGCAGCGCCTCCGCGACCGTCAGGTCGCCGCGGTGGCTGTGGTCGAAATTGCCGGGTTCGTAGGCGCCGAACCGCGTCGGCACGTCGGCCACGACGGTGCGCGGATGGACGATCCGGGCGTCGAACGCCATGCCGTAGACGAACGGTTTCAGGACGGATCCGGGAGACCGGGCCGCCGTGGCCAGATCGACGAAGCCCGCCCGGCGCGCGTCGAGCAGGTCGAGCCCACCGACATGCGCGCGCATGTCGCCGTCGCGATTGTCGACGACCAGGACCGCGGCCGAGACGTCCGATCCGAGCGGACCGACCTCGCGCCGCGCGAGCGCTTCGACCGCCGCCTGCAGCGTGCCGTCCAGGGTGGTGCGGACCGTCCGTCCGGGATGCTCGCGCGCCAGCCGCCCGGCCAGCCGCGGTGCCAGCATGGGCAGCCCTTGCCCGGTCAGCCGAAGCGGCTCGGCCAGCGCTTCGGCCGCGACGCCGGGGCCGAACGTACCGGCGGCGCGCGCCAGGACCTTGTCGCGCGCCGCGCGGGCGCGATCCGGCCAGCGATCCGGACGCAGGCGCGTCGGCGACTGCGGCAGGGCGACCAGCAGAGCGGCCTCGGCCGGCGTCAGGGCATGGGCCGGCTTGCCGAAATAGACGAGGGCGGCCGCCCGCACGCCTTCCACCGGCCCGCCATAGGGCGCCAGCGTCAGGTACATGCCCAGGATCTCGTCCTTCGAGTGATGCAGTTCGAGTTGCACCGCGCGCGCCGCCTCGACCAGCTTGGCGCTCCAGCTGCGCGGCCGCGGCTCCAGCAGGCGGACGACCTGCTGGGTGATCGTCGACGCACCCGACACGACCCGGCCCGCGGCGACGTTCTGCGCGGCGGCCCGCCCGATCGCCAGCGGGTCGACGCCCCAATGCCGCGCGAAGCGGCGGTCCTCGAAGGATGTCAGCGCGGCGAGGAAGTAGGGCGGTACGTCGTCGACGGTTGCCGGCAGGCGCCATCGTCCGTCCCGATTGGCGAACAGACGCAGGAGCCGGCCGTCGCGATCCTCGATCGCCGTGGAAAGCTCGCGGAGCGCCGACAGGTCCGGCGGGTGGGCCCGGTCGAGCCATGCCCCGCCGCCCGCCGTCGCGAGTGCGACGGCGACGGCGGCAAAAATTGCTATCCGGAGGCGGCCGGCGAGGGCCCCCCGGAGGCCCGGTCGCCAGCGGGGCCGGCCGCAGCGCAGGTCGGCTCCCCTGCGACGGCGGCG
>JBKBLL010000354.1:0-2450 GCA_046296375.1 Alphaproteobacteria bacterium
GTGTTCACCTCGATCCATATCGAGGAATACGAGGTTGCGGCGCGCGACACCAAGCTCGGACCCGAGGAGATCACCCGCGACATCCCGAACGTGGGCGAGGAGGCGCTGCGCAACCTCGACGAGGCCGGGATCGTCTATATCGGTGCCGAGGTCGGACCGGGCGACATCCTTGTGGGCAAGATCACCCCCAAGGGCGAAAGCCCGATGACGCCCGAGGAAAAGCTTCTGCGCGCCATCTTCGGCGAAAAGGCGTCCGACGTGCGCGACACCTCGCTCCGCCTGCCGCCGGGTGCCTATGGCACGGTGGTCGAGGTGCGGGTGTTCAACCGGCACGGGGTCGACAAGGACGAGCGCGCGCTTCAGATCGAGCGCGAGGAAGTCGAGCGTCTGGCGCGCGACCGGGACGACGAGATGGCGATCCTGGAGCGGAACATCTATGCCCGCCTCAAGTCGCTCATCCTCGGGCGCGAGGCGGTCAAGGGTCCGAAGGGTGTCAAACCCGGCTCGGAGATCACCGAGGAACTCCTCGGCACGCTGAGCCGCGGCCAGTGGTGGCAGCTTGCTGTCGCCGAGGAGGAACTTGCGAAGGAGGTCGAGGCGCTGAACGACCAGTTCAACGCCCAGAAACGCGCGCTGGAACATCGCTTCGAGGACAAGGTCGAGAAGGTCCGCCGCGGCGACGACCTGCCTCCGGGCGTGATGAAGATGGTCAAGGTCTTCGTCGCCGTGAAGCGCAAGCTGCAGCCGGGCGACAAGATGGCCGGCCGTCACGGCAACAAGGGCGTGGTGTCGAAGGTGGTGCCGGTCGAGGACATGCCGTTCCTTGCCGACGGCACGACCGTGGACATCGTGCTGAACCCGCTGGGCGTGCCGTCGCGCATGAACGTCGGCCAGATCCTGGAGACGCACATGGGCTGGGCGGCGAGGGCGCTGGGCGTCAAGATCGACGAGGCGCTTGCCGAGTATCGCCGGTCGGGAGACCTGACCCCGGTGCGCGAGGCGGTCCGCATCGGCTATGGCGACGAGGCCTATGACCAGGTGTTTGCCGGCATGGACGAGGAAACGCTTGTCGAAAGCGCGAGCCTCGTGACCGGGGGCGTCCCGATCGCGACCCCGGTGTTCGACGGCGCCAAGGAATCCGACGTGAACGACGCGCTGAAGCGGGCGGGTTTCGATACGTCCGGGCAGTCGATCGTGTTCGATGGCCGCACGGGTGAGAAGTTCGCGCGTCCCGTCACCGTAGGCGTGAAGTACATGCTCAAGCTGCATCATCTGGTGGACGACAAGCTGCACGCCCGTTCGACCGGTCCCTACAGCCTGGTCACCCAGCAGCCGCTGGGCGGCAAGGCGCAGTTCGGCGGACAGCGACTGGGCGAGATGGAGGTCTGGGCGCTGGAAGCCTACGGGGCCGCCTACACGTTGCAGGAGATGCTTACCGTGAAGTCGGACGATGTGGCCGGCCGGACCAAGGTCTACGAGGCGATCGTCAAGGGCGAGGACAACTTCGAGGCCGGCGTGCCGGAATCGTTCAACGTGCTCGTCAAGGAAGTGCGCGGCCTCGGCCTCAACATGGAACTCCTGGATGCGGAGGAGGAGTGAGGGCGGTCCCCGCCCTCCTCGACCGCCCCTGATCACCAAGGACACCCGATGAACCAGGAACTCACCACCAATCCGTTCAACCCGCTCCAGGCGCCCAAGACGTTCGACGAGATCAGGATCTCGCTGGCGTCACCCGAGCGGATCCTCAGCTGGTCCTACGGCGAGATCAAGAAGCCCGAGACGATCAACTACCGGACCTTCAAGCCCGAGCGTGACGGGCTGTTCTGCGCCCGCATCTTCGGGCCGATCAAGGATTACGAGTGCCTCTGCGGCAAGTACAAGCGCATGAAGTATCGCGGCGTCGTCTGCGAGAAATGCGGCGTCGAGGTCACGCTGCAGAAGGTGCGGCGCGAGCGCATGGGCCACATCGAACTGGCCGCCCCCGTCGCCCACATCTGGTTCCTGAAGTCGCTGCCGTCGCGCATCGGCCTCATGCTCGACATGACGCTGCGCGATCTGGAGCGGATCCTCTACTTCGAGAACTACGTCGTCATCGAGCCGGGCCTGACCGACCTGACCTACGGCCAGCTCCTGACCGAGGAGGAATTTCTCGACGCGCAGGACCAGTATGGCGCCGATGCCTTCACGGCGAACATCGGCGCCGAGGCGATCCGCGAGATGCTGGCGAACATCGACCTTCAGGCCACCGCCGACCAGCTGCGCGAGGATCTGAAGGAAGCCACGGGCGAGCTGAAGCCGAAGAAGATCATCAAGCGGCTGAAGGTCGTGGAGCATTTCATCGACTCCGGCAACCGCCCGGAATGGATGGTGCTGACGGTGCTGCCGGTGATCCCGCCGGAACTGCGCCCGCTGGTGCCGCTGGACGGCGGCCGGTTTGCGACGTCCGACCT
>JBKBLL010000355.1:0-2419 GCA_046296375.1 Alphaproteobacteria bacterium
GTCGGCGACATCGTGCGCTACTCGATCTCGCCGATCCTGAGCCGGATCATCTGGCCGCTCATAATGAGAAAGCTGTTCGGACCGCAGGCCGTCCCGGAGAAGTTCGCTGGGTTTCCGAAGGCGCTGGCCGTTCGGCCGTCCCAGATCAGAGCCAGTGCGGCCGAGTCCGCGTTGATGATCCCCAATGCCTTCAGGGGCCAAGGCAGCTACGCCGATCTCAAGATGCCGGTTGCGATCATCGCCGGCGCCGATGATCGGCTGGTGGATCCGGAAGCTCAGTCGGCGAGGCTCCACAGAGACATCCCGCACAGCAGCTTCGACCGGGTGGCCGAAACCGGTCACATGGTGCACCAGACGGCAACGGCAGCCGTCATGGCGGCGATCGACAAAGCGGCTCCGCCCGCGGGTCGGGTTCCGGGCATTCAGGCCGCCTGACGATCTCGGATCATCGTGTGGGCAAGCCCGGGGCGGTGGAACCGCAGACCGGATATCCTCGCCCATGGAGCCCGATGTTATTAAGCGCCGACCTCGGAAGCAGCAGTGCGAACGGTCGGATCGAGTGGCGGCGGATCGCCAGTTTAGGGCGGCGTCTTCCCGCGTCTACGGGAACGTCAGGGTGCAGCGCAGTCCGCCGAACATCCGGCTGTCCGGGTTGGCGAGGACGAGGCGCATGCCGAAGGTCGCGCTGGCCGGATCGAGGACACGGTCGATCACGTCGACCGTGGCTTCGACCGCCTCGTCGAAGGGCGCCTGCGGCAGCACGAGGGCGCGTTTGCCGATAGTCACGGCCGGCAGCATCGCCGCGGGCAGGAACGCCTCCACGTGCAGCGGATCGAGCTTGGCCAGGCGAAGAACGGCCACCTCCTGATAGACGAACTCGCCGGCGTTCAGGCTGCGTTCCATGACGACGCCATCGAACGGGCTCCGGATTGCCCGCTGGTCGAGCAACGCTTCGGCAAGTTCCAGGCGAACCTTCGCACTGTCCCGGTTCAACTGCGCCTGGCGCAGTTCGAGGGCGGCGAGGCGCGCCTCGACCTCGGCGTCCTGCAGCCTCTCCTGGGAAGAAACGCCGCGCGCGGCCAGCGTGCGGGCGCGCTGCCGACGCTGGTCCATGAGCGACTGCCGGGCCGCGCCCACCTCGACCTCCACGGAACTCCCCGCCAGCAGCGCGGCGAGGCGCTTCTCGACCGTCTGGACGTCGGATTCGAGGCGCGCGAGCGTCTGGCCGGCGGTCACGGCCTCGCCCCGGTCGACGAGTACCTCCGCGAGAAGGCCCGGCACGGCGCTGCCGAGATTGATCGAGACGGACGGCTGGATCAGGCAGTCGAACGTTCCGTCGGCGGCATGCGCCGTGCGCAGGCCCAACGCCAGGGCGAGGGCCGCGAGCGCGACACCGAGCCGACGAGGCGATCCGTACATTCGGCCAAACCAGGTTGGCGGGGGGGCGCCCATCAGGCGCCCGGCGGGTTCTCCGGGTCGAGCGACAGCACGCCGAATCGCTGTTCGTGCTGTTTCAGGACGGCGCCCAGGAGGACCCACAGCCGCTTGGCGGCGAGCGGCGTCAGGATCATGCGGTCGCTCAAATCGACCGTCACCTCCTTCGCCTCGGAGATGTTCCAGGTCCGATTGGTGCCGAAGAAGATCGATATCTCCTCGCGCGACGACGCCACGTTGACGACGTTCGCGAAGGTGGACTGCATCTTCGCATCGTCCCAGACGACGCTCGGCCCGCTTCCGGGTACGGCTGGGTTCCGATCGTCGGCCTTGCCTTCGGGCATGTCGCAGTCCTCTGTCTCGTTCGCGGTACGGGCGATGCTCGCCCCCGGGCACGGGGCCGATATTCCGCGAGGTGCCCGCGGGCCGCAACCCCCTTGTCCGCCGATCCGTTCACCGGAGGGCGCGCCGCGAGCGCTCCATGCCGAGCAGTGCGGGGTCCGCCCATGCCGGCGGCGCGCGAAGCAGTTGCGCGATGACTGCGTCCGACATCGCGGCGAGGAGATCGGCCTCCGCCTCGCGCAGCCCTTCGGGCCGTGTCATCGCCGTCCGGAGCATCCGTGCCCGGCTTGGCCCGGGTAGGTCGAGGCCCGCTTGGACCTCGGGTCTCTCGGCCAGGCTGTCTAGCAGATCGGTCACTGCATCTTCCCGGCCGAACATGCGTGCCAGCATTGCCGCGGCGGCGTCACGCTCCCATTCGTTTCGCGTCGGCCGATCGCCGTCGGGGTGCGGCGCCACGATCTGATCCGCGAGCGCGCGTAGCAGGGCGAAGAGGAGTGCGTCGCGGGCGGTGGACGGATCGCCGAGAGCCGCGACCAGAGCCCGTGGATATTCTGCACAGATCCGGAGATGGTTCGCGCCGCCGATCACGCCCGGCCTGCCGCAGGGCGCCAGGTCGATGGCGATCGGCGGTCGCGCGAATATC
>JBKBLL010000356.1:0-2353 GCA_046296375.1 Alphaproteobacteria bacterium
GGGGAAGACGCATGCTCTACGAACTGCGCACCTACACCTTCACGCCCGGCAAGATGCCCGGCTATCTCAAGCTCGCCGAGGAGGTCGGCTCCAAGGTGCGGGGCGACCGCTACGGCAAGCGGCTCGGCACCTGGACGGCGGAAATCGGCCTGCTCAACCAGGTGTGGCACCTGTGGGAATATGAGAGCTACGAGGAGCGCACCCGGCTGCGCGCCGAACTCTCGAAGAACAGGGACTGGACCGAGGGCTTCGTCGCCAACATCCGGCCGCTGCTGGCCCGCCAGGAAATCCGGTTCATGAACGCCCTCCTGCCGTTCAAGGCTCCGGAGACGACTGGCAACGTCTACGAACTGCGCCTCTACCGCGCCCATGTCGGCGCCGTGAAGCGATGGACGGAACTCTTCAAGGCGATCATGCCGGTGCGCGAGAAGTACTCGCCCAACGTCTGCGCCTGGACGGTGGAAGCGGCCGACCCCAACGCGGTCGTCCATCTCTGGGCCTACAAGGACCTCAATGCCCGGAGCGACGCGCGCGATGCCGCGGTGCGCGATCCGGAATGGCAGGCGTTCCTCGCCGAAGGAACCGCCCTGCTGGCCGAGATGCAGTCCGTCGTCATGCTCCCCACGGCCGTTTCGCCGCTGAAGTGATCCGCGGGCATCCGTGCCCGCGTAGTCCGCATTTCCCGCGCCCGGCGGCAATGTGCCGGCAGGAGGCCTGCATGCGTGCCTTCCCTTCCCTCGCCCGGCTGCCGCTCGCCCGGCTGCCGCTCGCCCGGGTCGCCGTCGCCCTGTCGCTCGTCCTCGGCACCGCCGCCTGCGCGACCATGCCGGAGGACGGCGACGTCGCCGAGCGCGTGAACGACCCGCTGGAGCCCTTCAACCGGCAGATGTTCGCCGTCAACCTGGCGCTCGACACCTTCATCCTGCGGCCGGCCGCGGTCGCCTATCGCGAGATCGTGCCCGCCCCCGGCAAACGGGCGGTGCGCAATTTCGTCAACAACCTGAGGAGCCCCCTCACCCTCGTCCACGACATCGCGCAGGGCGAGTGGGACCGCGCGCAGATCACCTACGGTCGCTTCCTGATGAACTCGACCCTGGGCCTGGGCGGCCTCATCGATCTCGCCGGCGACCATTACGGCCTGCCCTATCACGAGGAGGATGCGGGCCAGACGCTGGCGGTCTGGGGTATCGGCGAGGGCCCCTACCTCGTCCTGCCGGGCTTCGGCCCCTCCAATTTCCGCGACGCGCTCGGCCGCGGCATCGACTGGTACATCGACCCGGTCGGAATCGCCGCCGACGAGGGCAACTTCCGCGCCGTCACCTGGACCGCCGCCGGCCTCAACGCGGTCGACACGCGCTACCGCACGCTGGGCCAGTTCGACGCGATGCGCCGCCGCAGCCTCGACTTCTACGCAACGGTCCGCTCCGCCCATCGCCAGCGCCGCGCCGCGCAGATCGAGAACCGCACCGCGGCCGACGCCGAATGACGCCGTAGACGGCGCGGCTTCGCCGGCGGCCCGCCCGGTACGGCACGATGCAGCTGCTCTTCGAGGTCGCGACCGAGGTCACGCTGCCGATCATCCTGCTGATGGTGTTCGGCTGGTTCGGCCAGCGCCGCCTCGGCTTCGACGTGACCACGCTGAACCGCGCCGTCATCTACGGCGCCCTGCCCGCGCTCTTCGTCGACAGCCTGTCGAAAGCGGATCTGCCGGTGGCGGAAGTGCAGTTCACCGTCGCCTTCACGGTCGCGCAGTTCTTCGGCCTGCTCGCGCTGGGCTGGCTCGTCGGACGGCTGCTCGGGGCACCGCCCTTCGCGCGCGGCATCCTGGCACTGGCGGCGGCGTTTCCGAATTCGGGCAATTTCGGCATCCCGCTGGCCCAGCTCGCCTTCGGCCCCGACATGGTCATGCACCAGGCCGTGATGACCAGCCTGCACGTGATGCTGGTGCTCGCGGTCGCACCCGCCCTGCTGACCGCAGGCCGCGCCCGCGGTCTCGGCCATGTCGTCGCGGCCTTCCGCACGCCGCTGATCCCGTCCGTCGCCCTCGGCCTCGCCCTCAACGCGATGGACTGGCGGCTGCCGACCGTGATCGGCTATCCGGTGGAGCTGATGGGGGCGACGGCGACGCCGCTCGCGCTGACGGCGATCGGCGCACAGCTGGCCGCCGGCGCGGCCTTCACGGCCCGCGGCCTCCTCGCGGCCGGTATCGCGCTGCGCCTCCTGGCCGCACCCATCGCCACCGCGGCGGCGCTGATCCTGCTCGGCACCCAGGGCCCGCTCGCCGACCTGCTCCTGGTGGGCGCGGCGATCCCGGCGGCGATCCTGCTCGCCATGCTGTGTCGCGAATATGACT
>JBKBLL010000357.1:0-2309 GCA_046296375.1 Alphaproteobacteria bacterium
TTGCGGCTGACGGCCGTGGCGAATTTCGCCGGCCGCCCGCTCGCCCCTCTCGGGGGGGGCGCGGGGGCGAGGGTGCTCCTGGCGCGCGCCCTGGCCGGAGAACCGGCGATACTGCTCGCCGACGAGCCGACGGCCGGCCTGGATCCGGCCCATGCCCTCGATGCGATGGCGCGCCTGCGCGGCATCGCCGCGGGCGGAACCTCCGTCGTGGTGGTGCTGCACGACCTGGCGGCAGCGGCCCGCTTCTGCGATCGGATCGTCCTGCTGCACCAGGGGCGGGTGCACGGCGACGGCCCGCCGGCGAGCGTGCTGACGCCGCGCGCGCTGGAGCACGTCTATGGTGTCACCACGGTGCGCGGGGCCCAGGACGGAATTCCCTACATCCTGCCCCTGGCGCGCGTGGCGGAGGCGTCGGCGGGCGGTCGCTGACCACGGTTCCTCAGGGAAAGAGCTGCATCGGCGTCCATCCGCCCAGGGGGTCGGGCGTGTAGACGATGCGGTCGTGCAGCCGGTAGCGGCCCTCGCGCCAGAACTCGATGCGTTTGGGCGCGACGCGATAGCCGGACCAGTGCTCCGGGCGCGGAACCGGCGCGTCGCCGAAACGCCGCTCCAGGTCGGCGATGCGCGCCTCCAGGACGGCCCGGCTTTCCAGCGGCTCGGACTGGTCCGAGGCCCAGGCGCCGAGCTGGCTGCCGCGCGGGCGGGTGGCAAAGTAGGCGTCCGCTTCCGCCTCGCTTACCGGCGCGACCGTTCCCTCGACCCGGACCTGCCGATCGAGGGACTTCCAGAAGAAGCAGAGTGCGCAGTGCGGATTGCCAGCCAGCTGGCGGCCCTTTCGGCTGCGCTGGTTCGTGTAGAAGACGAATCCGCGTCGGTCGACGCCCTTCAGCAGGAGGATGCGGGCGGAGGGCATGCCGTCCGCGCCGACCGTCGTCACGGTCATCGCATCGGGATAGGCCGGCTCGGTCCGCTTCGCCTCTTCGAACCATGTGTCGAACAGGGCGTACGGATCGTCCACCACCATGTCGTACATGGATGCCATTCCCCTCGCTCGGCTACCGGCGGCTTGTCCGGCGACGCCATCGCTACCACTTGTGAGGCCCTGCCGAAAAGGCGAGTCTTGCCGCAACTTCTCCTGCGGACACGGTCGATGAGAGATCCCTACAACGTTCTTGGCGTGCCCCGCACGGCGAGCCAGGACGAGGTCAAGGCGGCCTATCGCAAGCTTGCGAAGAAGCTGCATCCCGACCTCAACCCCGGCGACGCCGAGGTCGAGCTGAAGTTCAAGGAAGTCTCTACCGCCTACGACCTGCTGTCCGATCCGGACAGGCGGGCACGGTTCGATCGCGGCGAGATCGACGCGGCCGGCAACGAACGGTCCGACCAGAGCTTTTGGCGCAGTTACGCGGAGAGCGGACCCGGGGCCAAGTACGAGGCCCATGGCGGCGGCTTCGACCCGTCGGAACTCTTCAGCGAGCTTTTCGGCGAGCGTGTGCGAAACACCGGCGGCGGACGGGCGCGGATGCGCCGCCGCGGAGCAGACGTGTCCATGCGCCTGGCGGTCGATTTCGTGACGGCCACCCTCGGCGGCTCCCGCAGGGTGACGCTGCCCAGCGGGCGCAGCATCGACATGCGCATCCCGGTCGGTGCCGCCACCGGGCAGGTGCTGCGCCTCGCGGGCCAGGGCATGGAGGGGGCGGGCGGCGGCGCACCCGGCGACGTACTGGTCGAACTGGAGGTGACCCCGCATCCGTGGTTCCGCCGCGAAGGCTTCGATGTCCATGCGGAGGTGCCGATAACGCTGCCGGAGGCTGTGATGGGCGCCAGGGTGACCGTGCCGACCATCGACGGCCGGGTCAGTCTGACCGTGCCGGCCGGCTCCAACAGCGGCGACACGCTTCGCCTGCGCGGCAGGGGGATCCACGACAATGCCAAGGGCGTCCGCGGGGACCAGTTCGTCAGGCTGAAAGTGGTCCTGCCCGAACGGCCGGACGCGGAACTGCGCGCTTTCGTCGAAGAGTGGGCGAAGACGCATCCCTATGACGTTCGTGCCAAGGCCGGAATGGACTGATGCTCGAGCTCGACGAGGTCGCCCGGCTCGCCGGCGTGCGCCGGACCGAGCTGGTCACATGGATCGACGAACGCTGGGTTCTGCCGGTGGAGGAGGACGGACGCTGGCGGTTCGCCGAGGTCGACGTGGCACGCGTCCGGCTTATCGTCGAACTGCGCCGCGATCTCGACATCGGGCCCGACGCGCTGCCGGTCGTTTTGTCGCTCATGGACCGCGTCAATGCGCTGCGACGCGGTCT
>JBKBLL010000358.1:0-2278 GCA_046296375.1 Alphaproteobacteria bacterium
CCGGTTGCGCTCGCTCTGGCTGAGTTCGCCGGAGAGGGCGACCGCACCGAAGCCGCGTTCCTGCAGGATCGCCTGCAGGTGGCGGACGGACTCGCGCGTGTTGCAGAAGACGATCGCGCCCGGCGCCTCGAAGTAGCGCAGCAGGTTGACGATCGCGTGCTCGCGCTCGCGCGGCGCCACCCGCACGGCGCGATATTCGATGTCGGCGTGGCCGCCGGCCTCGCCGGTACCGGCGACCTCGATGCGCAGCGCGTCGCGCTGATAGCGGCGGGCGAGGCCGACAATGGCGCGCGGCAGGGTGGCGGAGAAGAGCAGCGTCCGGCGCTCCGGCGGCGTCGCGTCGAGGATCGCCTCCAGCTCCTCGCGGAAACCCATGTCGAGCATCTCGTCCGCCTCGTCGAGCACGGCGACCGCGAGCGAGCCGAGACGGAGCGCGCCGCGCTCCAGATGGTCGCGCAACCGGCCGGGCGTGCCCACGACGATGTGCGCGCCCTCGGCCAGGCGCCGCGCCTCGCGGCGGGGGTCCATCCCGCCGACGCAGGCGACGACGCGCCCGCCGGCATGCTGCCAGAGCCAGGCCAGTTCAGCCTCGACCTGCAGCGCGAGTTCCCGCGTCGGCGCGATCACCAGCGCGAGCGGATCGCGGGCCGGCGCCAGCGCGTCGGCCTCGTCGAGCAGCGTGCCGGCGAGCGCGAGGCCGTACGCCACGGTCTTGCCGGAGCCGGTCTGGGCGGAGACGAGCAGGTCGCGCCCCTGCGCCTCGTCCGCGAGGACAGCCGTCTGAACGGGCGTGGGTTCGAGATAGGCGCGTTCGGCGAGCGCACGGCCGAGCGGCACGCTCGTGGCGGGGAATGGCACGGGGGACAGCCGGAATCTGTTGCCTGGATAGGCCGCAGATGGGGGCTGTCCCGCCGCAGCGCAGCAATAAAGTGGATTCAGTGGCGATGGTGGCCGTGCTTACCGTGCCCGTGCTGGCCATGGCCGTGCTGCCCGTGCTCACTGCCCGGGCCCATCGCCCCCGGACCCTGCACCGCCACCTCGACCGGGACGGCGCCGGCCTTCTCGAAGTCCAGGGTCAGGGCGAAGGTCGCTCCCTCGACCAGCGGGGCATGCAGGCCGATCAGCATGACGTGGTAGCCGCCGGGCCGCAGCGCGACGCTGCCCTGCGCCGGCACCTCGATGGCGGACACGGGGCGCATGCGCATGATGTCGCCGTCGCGCTCATGGGTGTGGATCTCGATGGTGGAGGCCACCTCGCTCGACGCCCCCACCAGCCGGTCGACCTCGGCGCCGGCGTGGATCGTCATGAAGGCGGCGCCGTTCCGGGCTGCGCCGGCGCTGGCCCGCGCCCAGGGATCCTCGATACGGATCGTCTCGGCGGCGGCGGAGAGGCACAGGACCGAGAAGACGCCGGTGGCGAAGGCGGTCCGGAGGGGTACTGCGATCGTGGAGATGAGTCGGGTCATGTCGTTTTCTCCTTTCGGGGCGTTACCAGTGGAGGTTGAGGCCGGCATAGACGGCCCTGTCGGTGCCGGGTTCGAAGAGGGCGCTCGCGGGGGTGGCGACCGGCGCCACGCTGGTACTCGCGATGTAGCGCTCGCCGGTCAGGTTGCGCGCGTCGAGGAACACGCCGCCCCACGCGAAGTCCCAGCCGGCGCGCAGGCCGAGCAGGGCGTAGGGCTTTCTCCTGGAAATCGCCGCTGCCGTCGGCCTTGGAGATCGGCACGCCGTCCTGCAGCAGCCTGACGCCGCGGAGGTGGAAAGTTGCGCGACAGGCCGGAGCCGCGGATCGAGAAGCGTGCGTCCTCGCCCCATTTCGGCGGGGCGAACACGCCCGGCACATAGTCCAGCGTGTCCTTGGTGGTCATCGCCGCGGTGCGGTCGAAATCCTCGGCGGGGACGACGGCGGCGGCGCCCGGCACGCGGGAGAGGCGCTGCGCTGCCTCCTCGGGGGTGGGGACGGTGAGGGATCCGGCACCTGCGGCCTGGACCGCGATCGGGTCGAGCGTCACGGCGGGCGCGATCCCGCCGGGGCCTGCGGGTGCGCTCCGTGCCGCTGCGGCGTGCGGAAGCATGACGGGAACGAGAGCCGCGGCGGCGGTGGCGAGAAGCAGGCGGCCGAAGCCGTGCCTGGCCGGGTGGGCGGGGGTGATCATCGATTGGTCTCCGGCGCCCGGCGGCCGGCCGGCGCCAGGGCGTGTCTGTCGGTGAGCGCTGGACGCGCGGAGGGTCAGCGAGCCTCGGTAAGACGAAGCGCGGGAGCGGGACCGGCGTTGCC
>JBKBLL010000359.1:0-2255 GCA_046296375.1 Alphaproteobacteria bacterium
TCAGCGGTGACCTCTGGCTTGCCCCCGATGGCAGCGCCCTCCAGGCCGAGATCGGCGATCCCGTCTCGCCCGCCCCACTGCCGTGCCGCAACGATGCCGCCGTCTGGCTCGTCACCGGCGGCGCGCGCGGCGTCACCTCCTGCTTCCTCAACAGCGGTCAGTCGTGCAATGCGCCGACGCGGATGCTCGTCCCGCTGGAGCGCATGGACGAGGCCAAGCAGGTCGCCAAGGCCGCGGCCGAGGGCATGAAGGTCGGCGACCCGCGCTCCGAGGAAACCCAGCTGGGTCCGGTCGTCAGCCAGATCCAGTACGACAAGATCCAGGACCTCATCCAGGCCGGCATCGACGAGGGCGCCGAACTGGTGACCGGCGGCCCCGGCCGCCCCGAGGGCCTGAACCGCGGCTACTATGTCCGGCCCACCGTCTTCGCCAACGTCCAGCCCGAGATGCGGATCGCGCGCGAGGAGATCTTCGGCCCTGTCATCGCGCTTCTCGGCTACGAGAGCGAGGAGCAGGCGATCCAACTCGCCAACGACACGGTCTACGGCCTCTCGGCCTACGTCCAGTCGGGCAGCATCGAGCACGCCCGCAAGGTCGCGGCCCGCATGCGCGCCGGCAACGTCCATCTGAACTATGCCGGCGGCGACCCGGCCTCGCCGTTCGGGGGCTACAAGCAGTCCGGCAACGGCCGCGAGCGCGGCGAGTTCGGCCTGGAGGAGTTCCTCGAGGTGAAGGCGGTGATGGGCTACGGCGCCGCCTGATCGCCGATCGCCCGCGAAACGCCCCGCCGGTCCGCCGGCGGGGCGTTTTCATTCCGGCTCCCGGCCGTACAATGCCCCGAACCGAAACGAGGGAGAGCCCCCATGCTCGTCATCGAGCCCAAGGACCTGAAGAGCTATGTCGGCAAGGAACTGGGCGTCAGCGACTGGATCACCGTCGACCAGGCGCGGATCGACAAGTTTGCCGAGGCGACGGGCGACTTCCAGTGGATCCATGTGGATGTCGAACGCGCCAAGCGCGAACTGCCGACGAAGCAGACCATCGCCCACGGTTTCCTGACCCTGTCTCTGATCGCCGGTCTGACCACGCACGAGATCAAGCGCTCGCGCGGCATCAACTACGGCTCCAACAAGGTCCGCTTCACCAACATGGTCCCGGCCGGCTCGCGCGTCCGCCTGCGCCAAACCCTGAAATCCGTGGAGGAAACCAAGGACGGCGGCTACCGCACCACGATGGAGAGCGTCATCGAGATCGAGGGCCAGGACAAGCCGGCGGTCGTCGCCGAGACGATGGGAATCGCCTATCCCTGACCGCCCGCCCCGGCCGGCACACGCCGCGACGGCGGGCTCACGCCGTGCGGCGCGGTCCCCGGTAGACGAAGTCCGCATCATCGTCGCCGCCCTCCGGCAGCGCCTGCAGCACGCTTCGATGCGGCGACAGGGCGCAGGTCGGGTCTGTGGTGGCCGCATCGCCGGTGAGTGCGAAGGCCTGGCATCGGCAGCCGCCCCAGTCGATCTCGCGCCGGTCGCACGATCGGCATGGCTCCGGCATCCAGCCGGTGCCGCGATAGCGCGTGAAGGCGTCGGACCGATGCCAGATATCCGCCAGCCCCATCTCGCGCACCGACGGAAAGTCGATGCCGGGCAGGCTCTCCGCCGCATGGCAGGGAAGAACCCGGCCCGCCGGCGTCACCACCAGGAACTGCCGCCCCCAGCCGTTCATACAGGCCTTCGGCCGCACCGCATACTGATCGGGCGGCACATAGTCGATGGCGAGGCGCTTGGCATGCCGCTCCCGCGCCGCCGCCACGGCCGCGTCGGCACGCGCGACCTGCGCCCGGTCGGGCAGCAGGGCCTCGCGGTTCAGCGCCGCCCAGCCGTGATACTGGACATGTGCGACTTCCAGCCGCCGCGCGCCCAGATCCAGCGCCAACGCCACGATCTCGTCCAGCCGGTCCAGATTGCGCCGGTGCACCACGGCATTCACGGTGAGCGGCAGCCCCTCGGCATGGACCCAGCCGGCGAAATCGAGCTTGCGCCCATGGCTGCCGGCGAGGCCGGAAACCGTCTCCGCCTCCGCCGGCCGGGTGCCCTGGAGGCTGAGTTGCACATGCTGCAGCCCCGCTGCCGCCAGCGCCGCAACGCGGCCGCGGTCCAGCAGCAGGCCCGAAGTGATCAGGTTGGTATAGAGCCCGGCGGTCTCGGCGGCTTCGACCAGAGCCTCCAGATCCTTGCGCGCCGCCGGCGCGCCGCCCG
>JBKBLL010000360.1:0-2250 GCA_046296375.1 Alphaproteobacteria bacterium
CGGCTGCGGCCCTGGCGGCGGCGACGGCGGCAGCGGAGGATGGCGGCAACGCGACAGAGGTGCAGGATGCTGTGGCGGCGGAAGATGGCAGTGCCGCCCCCGCCGTGGGCGGGGGGGGCGCCACACATTCCACCGTTCGACGCGGCGGCGCTGGCTACGGGGATCCGCGCTTCGCGCGTCATGGGCAAGGCGGTCCAGAACGAAGCCGGCGAGGATGTCGGCACCATCAACGACCTGGTCATCGATCCGTCGGACAGCGCGCCCTACGTGATCATCGGCGTCGGCGGCTTTCTCGGCGTGGGAGAGCGGCTGGTCGCCGTCCCGTTCGGTATCCTGGTCGCACGCGAAGGCAGCGCCGGCCTCGTCCTGCCCGGCGCCACGAAGGATTCGGTCCGCCAGTTGCCGGAATTCCGTTTCCCGCCCCGCGGCGAGCGGCCGCCGCCCAGCTGAGCGGCCTCCAATGCCAGAAGGGCGGCACGCGGCAGTCGTCGTGAACGCGGCGGCCGCAGCTCTTGTCGTCCCGGCCCACGCGCTCGTCCGCTGCGAAGCCGGGTGCGCCCTCGAGAGAGGTCCCTGCCGCTGTCGTTTCCGGGTAACGACGGGCCGCGCAGGGCGCGCACGACGCGACAAAGCGGCGGCCTTGGGCTAGAAAGCCGACCTCAACGAAACACGGGCTGGACGGAGACGAGGCCGATGCCGTCGAACAAGAAGATGCTGGTACTCCCGGGTGACGGGATCGGGCCGGAGGTGGTGCGCGAGGTGCTGCGTGTCGTCGACTGGATGGACAGGCGCCGCCATGTGAGTTTCGACCTCAGCGAGGACCTGGTGGGCGGTGCGGCGATCGACGCCCACGGCACTCCGCTGAAGGAGGAGACGCTGGAGGCGGCCAAGGCCTCCGACGCGGTCCTGTTCGGTTCCGTCGGCGGGCCGCAGTGGGACGTGCTGCCGTTCGAGCAGCGGCCGGAGCGCGGCATCCTCGGCCTGCGCAAGGGCATGCAGCTCTTCGCCAACCTGCGCCCGGCCAAGGTTTTCGACGCGCTCGTGGACGCCTCGACCCTGAAGAACGAGATCGTCCAGGGGCTCGACATCCTGATTCTGCGCGAACTGACCGGCGGCATCTATTTCGGCGAGCCGCGCGGCATCGAGACGCTGCCGGACGGTACGCGCCGCGGCATCAACACCCAGGTCTACACGACGCCGGAGATCGAGCGCATCGCGCGCGTCGGCTTCGAACTGGCGCGGAAGCGGGCGAAGCGCGTCATGTCCGTCGAAAAGGCCAACGTGATGGAGTCCGGCGTGCTCTGGCGCGAAGAGGTGCAGAAGCTGCACGACGCCGAGTTCCAGGACGTCGAGCTTCAGCACATGTATGCCGACAACTGCGCCATGCAGCTCGTCCGCACGCCGAAGCAGTTCGACGTCATCGTCACGGACAATCTGTTCGGCGACATCCTGTCCGACTGTGCGGCCATGCTGACGGGCTCCCTCGGCATGCTGCCCTCGGCCTCGCTGGGCGCCGTCGACCCGACCACGGGCCGGCGCATGGCGCTCTACGAGCCGATCCACGGCAGCGCCCCCGACATCGCGGGACAGGGCAAGGCGAACCCGCTCGCCCAGATGCTCAGCTTCTCGATGCTGCTGCGCTATTCGTTCGACATGAACGAGGATGCCGACCTGATCGAGACGGCGGTCGAGAACGTGCTGAAGGCCGGCGTGCGGACGGGTGACATCCTCAGCCCGGGCATCAGGCCCGTATCTACGACGCAGATGGCGGACGCGATCCTGAAGGAACTGGACAGGCTCGCAGCCTGACCGGACCCGCCGGGACGAAGAACGCCCGCCTCCGGCCGGGGGCGGGCGTTTCATCGGGGTGCGCCTCGTGCGGAGCGCATCCCGTCGGCGGTCGCGGTTCGCGGCCGGGTCAGGCGTAGGCGATGGACAGGATCTCGTAGGAGCGCGAGCCGCCCGGCGCCTCGACCTCGACCTGGTCACCGGCAGTCTTGCCGATCAGGGCGCGGGCCAGGGGCGAACCGATCGAGATCAGGCCCTTGGAGATGTCCGACTCGTCCGGGCCGACGATCCGGTAGGTCAGTTCCTTGTCGGTGTCTTCGTCGACGATCTTGACCGTGGCGCCGAACATCACCTTGTCGCCCGACATCTTGCTGGGGTCGATGACCTCGGCGCGGCTGATCTTGTCCTCCAGCTCCGCCACACGGCCCTCGGTGAAAGCCTGCCGTTCCTTGGCGGCGTGAT
>JBKBLL010000361.1:0-2245 GCA_046296375.1 Alphaproteobacteria bacterium
TGTCGCGCGGCGCCGCCGCGGCTACGCTGCTGGATGCCGACGCCTCCGTTCTGGCGCGCGCGCGCGCAACTGCGACGGCGCGGGGGGAAAGCGGTCGCGTCATGCTTCTCGACCGCGACGCGACGGCGCCGGGACCGGCGCCGCGGCGCCACGATCTCGCATTCCTCGATCCGCCCTACCACGCCGGTCTGGCGGGGCCGGCGCTGGCGGCTCTGGCAGCGGAAGGCTGGTTGGCGCCGCGGGCCCTGGTGGCGCTGGAGTGCGCCGCCCGCGGGCCGGAGCCGGAGCCGCCGGCGGGCTTCGAGCGACTGATGGTGGGGGGCTACGGCGCCGCGCGGGTCGTCCTGCGGCGGGCGCCCTCGCGGCGCGCGACCGTCGCGCCCCACGCGTTCACATGTTACCGCGAAAGTGATCCCCGTCACTCGCGTCCGGCGGCGGGCGCGCCATGATGCGGCGCGGTCACGCCGACCGCCCGTTCGGACGTTTCCCGACATGCCGGCTTCGCCCGACGCGCTGCAGTGCCAGCTCCACAAGCTCTGGTCGGTCAAGGCCGAGGGCGGCGCGGTTCCGCTGCGGCGTGCGTTCGACGCAGTCGAACTCAGGGCCTGGCTCGGATTCCTCTCCCTGATCGACGTGGAGGACGTGGGCGGCGATTTCCGCTATCGCGTGTTCGGCACGCGCCTCGTCGGTCTGGTCGGGCAGGAACTCACCGGCCTGCGCCTGTCGCAGGCCGATCCCATGCTGGCCGCCGCGGTACGGCCCGGCTATCTGGCGGTTCTCCGCACCGCCGTGCCGGCGACCTTCGACATGGTGCTGGAGGGCGACTGGCACGCGGTCCGGCTGCGCGACCTCGTGCTGCCCATCTCCTCGGACGGGGCGCGGGTCGACATGCTCCTGACCTGTACGTACCCGATCTGAGGGCGGCGCGGCCGACATCCGTGCCGGCCGTTCCGGAAGCTGCTATCGTGCGGCCCGAATGCGGCGATATCGCGTAGGGTGCCCGCCGGGGATTCCGCGCCGCCGCCCACCGCAGACCCACGGTGCCGCACGTGCGACTTCGTCTGGCCGCCACGCTCCTCGCCGTCGTTCTCGGCCTCGGGCCGATCCCTGCAACAGCCTATGCCCCGCCCGTCCTGACCGCGCCGGAAAGCGAATACCGCGCGGTCGTCGCCATGATCGAGGCGGACGACTATGTGAACGCCCGCTTTGCCGCCCGATCCCTCGGCGACCCGCTGCTCGAGCGGTATGTGCGCTGGGTGGAGATGTCCCGGCCGGACACGGCCGTCTGGTTCGAGGATGCCGTCGCCTTCATGCGCGAGGCGCCGGACTGGCCGCGCCTGGCGACGATCCGGCGCAACGCCGAGGCGGCGATGGGCCCCGACCTGCCCCCCGACTATGTGCGCGATTATTTCGCCGCGATGCCGCCTCTCGGCGGCCGCGGCAGGCTCCGGCACGCCGACGCCCTGGCTGCGGGCGGCGACCGCGACGGCGCCCTCGCCATCGTCCGGGACGCATGGCGCAGCGACACGCTCGATGCGGCACTGGAGGCCGAGATCCTCGGTCGCTACGGCGACTGGATCAGCCGCGACGACCATCTCGCCAGGCTGGACCGCCTGCTCTGGGAGCGTCAGGCCGCGGCCGCGCGCCGCCAGGCGGCGCGCCTCGACCGCCGCTGGCAGCTCCTCGCCGACGCGCGCATCAAACTGTTCCAGCGCGAGGCCGGCGTCGACACCGCCATCCGGGCGGTGCCCGACGATCTGCAGAGCGATCCGGGGCTCCTGTTCGACCGGGCGCGCTGGCGCCGTCTCGCCGGTCAGTTCAGCGGCGTCGTCGAAATCCTGGAGACCACGCCGTCGGTCGGCGGCGACGGCGACGAATGGTGGCTGGTGCGGCGCTGGGCGGTGCAGCAGGCGCTGGCCGACAACAATCCGCGCCTCGCCTACAGGCTCGCGGCCAATCACGGCCGGACGGAGGGACGAGGCTTCCGCGAGGGCGAGTGGTTCGCCGGCTGGATCGCCCTGCGCCAGCTCGACGACGCCGCACAGGCCTTCCGGCATTTCGAGCGCTTCCACGCCGGCGTCGAGACGCCGGTCAGCAAGTCGCGTGGCGCCTACTGGGCCGGCCGGGCGGCCGAGAAGGCGGGCGACGCCGGGGCGGCCGCGCGCTGGTTCGCCGCGGCCGCCGCGGACGCCACGACCTTCTACGGGCAGGTCGCGGCGGGCCGCATCGGCGCCGCGCTGCTGCC
>JBKBLL010000362.1:0-2212 GCA_046296375.1 Alphaproteobacteria bacterium
GACGACCTCGCCGTCCCGGTGGAGCCCGTCGAGGCGGTCGGCTGGGACGGCGACGCGATCGAGGCGCAGGCCTTCGCCTTCCTCGCCGTCCGCTCCCTGCGCGGCCTACCGCTCAGCCTGCCGTCGACGACGGGGGTGCCGGCGCCGACGACGGGCGGCGTGCTGCACCGGGCGCCGCGATAGGCGCCTCAGCGAACGCCGCCCTTGTGCGTCATTGACGGATCACCCATGTTGCCGAGAGTGCGCTTTGACGTACAATCCGCCGCTGGAAATTGAGTTTGACCCGGCCAAGAACGCGAGCAACATCGCGAAGCACGGCATCAGCCTTGTCGATGCGGATGCGGTCTTCGCCGACCCGAACTTCTCGGCCATCGCCGATAGCCGCCGCGCCTATGGCGAGCTACGTTTCATCGGCATGGGCGTGGTGGCGGGCCGTGTGCTCGTCGTGGTCTACACGATGCGTGGCGTTTGGTGCCGGATCATCTCGCTACGAAAGGCGAACCGCCGTGAACAAGCCTGATACCATCGTGGTCAGACGCCTGTCTGACGGTACTCTCGTGCAGGTCTACCCCAACGGCCGAACAGAACCCTATGTGTCGCCGCCGACCGACTTCGCGGCCGTCGACGCCATGACGGACGAGGATATCGCCCGCCAGATCGCCGAGAACCCCGACGCGGCGCCGGACGTATCCGACTTTCCGGAGGAGGCATTCCAGCGGTCGGTGGACGTGCGCGGCGTCCGCCGCAAGCTCGACATGACCCAGGCGGAGTTCGCCCGGACCTTCGCCGTCCCCGTCGGCACGCTGCGCGGCTGGGAACAGCGACGTCGGCGACCGGAAGGTGTCGCCCGCGTCCTGCTCCAGGTGATCGACCGCGAGCCGGAGGCCGTCCGGCGCGCCCTTCACGTTGGAAAGACTTAGGGTTCGGACGCGGGGTCCGTACCGAACTTGCGCCGGCCGCGCCAGGGCCGGGTGTCGGGATAGCCGCTGACGGCCCAGGCGCCGTCGACCAGCAGGCCGGCGCCGGAGACGTAGGACGCGTCGTCGCTGGCGAGGTACAAGGCCGGCCCCGCGATCTCCTCCGGCTGGGCGGCGCGGCCCATCGGGATGCGCTCCTTGAAGGCCGCCAGCGCCCGCTCGTTCTCGAAGTGCCGACGGGTGAGCGGTGTCTGGACGAGGCCGGGCAGGACGGCGTTGACGCGGATGCCGTCCTCGGCCAGTTCGAGGGCGGCGTTCTTCGTCAGCATCTCGACGCCCGCCTTGGCGCTGGCGTAGGCGGCACCTGCGTGCATCGGCACGTGGGCGTTGAGCGAGGCGATCGAGACGATGGCGCCGCCTACGCCATTGGC
The DNA here is from genome assembly GCA_046296375.1 of Alphaproteobacteria bacterium. GTDB lineage: Bacteria > Pseudomonadota > Alphaproteobacteria > JAJUGE01 > JAJUGE01 > Constrictibacter. The sequence goes on from JBKBLL010000362.1 coordinate 1,349, forward strand.
GCTGCCCCCATTGTTCCCCTGGGCGATCATCCGCCGGGCGGCATGCTTGACCGTGAGCATCACGCCCTTCAGGCACAGGTCGACGGTGAAGTCCCAATCCGCCTCGGGCATGTCGACGATGTGCGCGGGACGCGAGGCACCCGCCACTGCGAATGCGCAGTGGACGGCGCCGAACCGCTCGACGCAGCGGTCGAAGAGGGCAGCAACCTCCGCCTCCCGCGTCACGTCGGCGCGCACGGCGAGAAGGTCGGCGCCCAACTCGCCCTCCATTGCGCCCAACCTGTCCGCGTCGACGTCGCAGGCGACGACCCGGCCGCCCTCCGTCAGGAAGCGACGCACGATCGCGAGACCGATGCCGGAGGCCCCACCCGTCACGACGGCGACCCTGCCTTCGAACCGCCCTGTCGGCATGTATCCATCTCCCCGCAGTTTCGTCGCGATCTAATCTCGTCGCGATCGTCTCAGGCCGGCAGCGCCGGATCGATCAGCACCTTCAGATGGTCGTTGGGCGTGCGCAGCTCCTCGAAGACGCGCGGCAGGTCGGCGAAGCCGATCACCGACGAGACGAGGCTGGCGCCGTCGATACGGCCGGCGCGCATGTGGCCGACGACCCGGTCGAAATCCTCGGCCGTGTAGGCCAGGACCCAGCGCACCGTGAGTTCCTTCTTCAGCGCGGCGCGCGGGATCATCCGGTCCTCGGTCATGCAGACGCCGACCACCACCACGCGCCCGCGCGGGCCCGACAGCTCGATGCACTGCTGGAGCAGGCCGGGCTTCCCGACACAGTCGAAGATCACGTCGGCCCGGCGGCCGGCAGCGGCGGCGAACTGCGCCGCGAGGTCGCCGGCGGCGGGGTCGAGCACC
>JBKBLL010000363.1:0-2120 GCA_046296375.1 Alphaproteobacteria bacterium
CTGTCGCTGCACTTGCTGGGCGAGGTACGCGGAAGTTTGCACCTCGTCGCCGCCAAGTTGCCCCTCATGATCGGCGCGCTGCTCGCTGCAGGCGCACTCTTCACGCATGCGCGAGCGAGCGGGCCGCATCCTGGGCCGCCATCTCTTAGGGGAACTGTATCTCGACACCGGCGACGCCGGCCCGCCGCGCGGCGGCGAACCGCTCGCGCAGCGGCCGGTCGGTGAACATCATCGAGATGTTGGCGCAGATGCGCGTCATGCCGTCGGGGTCCGGCCCTAGAAGCCGCGATCCGCGGCCCAGCCGCGCGGATCGTCGAGAAAGCGCCTGACTTCGGCGGCGACCGGCGGCGGAAAATAGCCGCGTACCTCCGCCGTGTCGATCGCATCCGCCCAGGTCGCGAGCCCGTGCAGCCGCACGTCGATCTCGCGCAGGCGCGCGATGCTCTCCGGGAAGATGCCGTAGTGGAAGACGACCAGCGTGTGGTTGACCGCGGCGCCGGCCTGACGGAGCGCGTTGCAGAAGGCGATCTTGCTGCCGCCCTCGCTGGCTAGGTCCTCGACCAGCAGAACCCGCTGGCCTTCGCGCAGATCGCCCTCGATCTGAGCCATCCGGCCGAAGCCCTTGGGCTGCTTGCGGACATAGATCATCGGCAGGCCCATCCGATCGGCGATCCACGCCGCGAACGGGATGCCGGCCGTTTCTCCGCCGGCGATCACGTCGATCGATTCGTAGCCTATCTCCTGGCCGATCACTTCGACCGCCATGTCCATGATCCGCGCCCGTGCCCGCGGGAAGGCGATCAGCTTGCGGATGTCGACATAGACAGGGCTGCGGCTGCCCGAGGTGAAGGTGAACGGCTGATCGGTGTTCGCCAGGATGGCGCCGATCTCGAGAAGGATGCCGGCGGTCGTTTCCGCGATCCGGCGTCGTTCGGACATTCCTGCTGGCGTACTCATGGGCATCTCGCTCTTCGGCGTCACGACGGGTGTACCCTCACCGGCGCCGCAGGGAAAGATACCGCGATCACCGCCCCCTGGGTCAGATCCGCCGGCCCGCCGCCGCCCAGAACGGATCCCTCAGCCTGCGCTTGAAGATCTTGCCGGTGTCTTCGCGCGGCAGCTCGTCGCGCAGTTCGATCAGCCGGGGCACCTTGTAACCCGCCACGTGCTCGCGCAGGTGTCGGCGCACCTCGTCCACCGTCAGGCCCGCTTCGGGCACGGGCTGGACGAAGGCGGCCAGCGCCTCGCCATATTCCGTATCGGGGATGCCGAAGACGGCGCAGTCGCGCACATCGGGATGGCGGATCAGCACGTCCTCGATCTCAGCCGGGTAGATGTTGACCCCGCCGGAGATCACCATGTCGCGGCGCCTGTCGCACAGGAAGAGGTAGCCGTCCGCGTCGAGATAGCCGACATCGCCGTTGGTGATCAGCCCGTCGCGCTCGACACCCGCACGCTTGTCGGTGTCGTTGTGATAGGTGAAATCCGGAACGTCGGAGCGGCGCACGTAGATCTCGCCGATCTCCCCCGCCGGTAGTTCCCGGCCGTCGTCGCCGATGATGCGGATGGTGGCGTTCTCCACGGCGCGACCCACCGAACCCGGCTTCGCCAGCCATTCCGCCGTGGTCGTGGCGGAGATCAGGCTCGATTCGGTGCTGCCGTAATATTCGTGGAAGACCGGCCCCCACCAGTCGATCATGGCGCGCTTGATGTCGGGGGCGCAGGGAGCACCGGCATGAACCACATGGCTCAGCGAGGACACGTCGTAGCGTGCCCGCACCGGGGCGGGCAGCCGCAGCAGCCGCACGAACATCACCGGCACCATAAACAGGTTGGTGATGCGGTGCGCATCGATCAGGCGAAGCAGGTCTTCGGCGTCGAAGCGCGGCTGCAGCACCACCAGAGACCCTTCGGTGGCGGCCGAGCCCATCGCATGGCTGTTCGGTGCCGCATGATAGAGGGGCGCCGTCACAACCGTCCGAAGGCCCGGCGCGAAGCCCATGACGGGGGCGTTGATCCGGCCGTAGACCGCCCGCTGCTCGGGCGTCCACGGCCGCCGGCGCACGCCCTTGGGCCGCCCCGTCGTCCCGGACGTGTACATCATGCTGGAAGGTGCGGCG
>JBKBLL010000364.1:0-2090 GCA_046296375.1 Alphaproteobacteria bacterium
GGAAGAGCGCAAACCGCGCATAGAAGCCGCGCCGCACCCCCATCGCGCAGCCGATCACCACCGCGAGCCGCCGGGCCGCGCCGCGCGGCCGGACGAGCGTACCTTCCAGCAGCCCGCCGTCGCGGGCGGGAACGGCGATCTCGGTCGACGGTCGGCCGTCGTCGGGCGGCAGGTCCGGGCCGGAGAACCGCGGCGCCGCCTCTGCGCTCACGCGTCGGACCGCGTCCGCAGGGCCGCGAGCGTCGCCGCCATGCGCGCCTCGAGGTCGCGCGTCATCGCCTCGGCGCGCAGGTCGAGCGGCACGGCGACGGCCCCCTGCTCGGCCGCCGGCGGCACCATGGGCGGGAGGATGCGGATCGATACCGGTGCGAGGCGCTGGAACCGCCGGCCGCGCGGCCAGATCGCATAGGGCCCGTCCAGGACGACAGGCACGACCGGCACGCCGAGATGGCAGGCCAGGATCGCAGCGCCCCGGCGCAACGGCTTGATCTCGCCGTCGATGCTGCGCTCGCCCTCGGGAAAGAGCAGCAGCGAGCGCCCCTCGCGCAGCACCCGGGCCGAAGCGCGCATCGCCTGGACGAGGTTGGAATCCGCGTCCACCACGGTGATGTTCAGGCGGCCGGAGAACCAGCCGACCACGCCGCCGGAGAAGAACTTGGTCTTGCCGAGCAGCAGCGTGCGCCGCACCGTGGCATAAGGCAGGGCCGAGAGCAGCAGGAAGGTATCGAGATAGCTCTGGTGGTTGACCGCCAGGATGAACGGGCCCCCGGCCGGCAGATGCTCCAGACCGCGCCGGTCGAGCCTCAGCAGCAGCGCCGCGAGGCCGCGGATCGCCCGCAGCACGACGAAGCGGGCCGCGTTCATGCCGGGCCCCGCCCCGCGCGGCAGGCGTGCCGCCTCGTCGGAATCGAGGATGGCCGGCCAGGCGACCCCGGCGGCGGCGACACCGGACGCGGCATCGGCCCCGCCTGCGGCATCCACCAGATCGCGCACCGTATAGACGGATACCCGTGCGGTGTCGTCGAGCCTGCGTCCGGTCGCCTGTTCGATCGAAACCAGCAGCTCGATGCGCCCGAGCGAATCGAAACCGAGGTCGAGTTCCAGGCTGTCGTCCGGATGGATATCCGCGGGCGCGGCCGGCGCGTTGGCCCGCAGGAGTGCGAAGATCGCCGCCGGGCCCGGCGCTGCGGCCCAGGCACGGTCGGCCTCGGTCCAGTCGCGCCGGGCGGACGCCGCGTCCGTGGAAGCCTGGAGCGCGGCGAGGTTCTTCAGGACGACGAAGCGCTTCACCTTGCGCGTCGTGGTGCGCGGCAGGTCCTCCAGCGAAACGTCGAAGCCCATGATCCTCTGATGTGGCGGCAGGCGCGCCGACAGGGTCTCGATCTCGTTGCGCAGATACTGGCGGACGTTGACGACGCCGGCCCGCCGCAACGCCTCCATGTCGGGCACGACGACGGCATGCAGCGTCTCCGACAGCGCGCGGCCCGGCTCGCGCACGCCCAGCACGCAGACCTCCTTGACGAAGGGCGAGCGCTCCAGTTCGCGCTCGACTTCCTCCGGAAACACTTTCTTGCCGGAACCCAGGACGACCACGTCCTTGCTGCGGCCGGTGACGCGCAGATGGCCGTCGGCGTCGAGGACGCCCAGGTCGCCCGTGTGGAACCAGCCGTCGCGGATCACCGCGGCCGTCGCGTCCGGCCGGCCGTAATATCCCGGCGTCAGGGTGGGGCCGCGCAGCACGATCTCCCCCTCCTCGCCGGGGCGGCACACCGCACCGTCCGGCGCGCGCACCTCGACGTCGATCCCGGGCAGGGCCCTGCCGACCGTGCCCAGCCTGTTGACGGACGGCGGTGTCACCGTGGCGGCACCGGTCGACTCGGTCAGGCCGTAGGCCTGGATGATGTCGAAGCCGAACCGGTTCAGGTCGCGTGCGACGGCGGGGTCGAAAGCCGCCCCGGCCGACACGAAGTAGCGCACGTCCGGGCTGGGCACGCGCGCGGCCAGGTTGCTCAGCGCACCATCGGCCGAGACACCAAAGCCGATCTCGTCCGAGGTGATGCGGAACTCGCTGGCCACCGGTTGTGGCGCTT
>JBKBLL010000365.1:0-2077 GCA_046296375.1 Alphaproteobacteria bacterium
GATATTCTCCACTACCGCCTTCCGCGCGGAGACCGCGCTGTGATCGGGCCGATCGCCACCCGTCTCGCCCGGCTGAGGCGAGCCCAGGACGGCGTCTCCGCGGTCGAGTTCGCGCTCATCGTCCCGGTCCTGCTGTTCCTCTATCTCGGGGCGGCGGAGGCAGCCCAGGCCCTGATGGCGCATCGCCGCGCGGCGCAGAGCGCCGCGGTGGTAGCCGAACTCGTGTCGCAGAGCCGCACGGTCGGCAACGCGACGATCGGCCAGATCTTCGCGGCCGGCGAACTGGTCGTGGCCCCCTTCTCGACCGTCGGCATGACCCAGCGCATCACCAGCCTCGCCGTCGGTTCGGACGGCGTCGCCCGCGTCCAGTGGAGCGATGCGCGCAACGGCACTGCCCGGCCGGCGGGTGCCGCCGTGGCACTGCCGCCCGGCGTCGCCTTCCCGGACGAGACGCTGATCATGGCCGAGATCGGCTACGCCTACGCCTCCCCGCTCGGCCTGATTCTGCCCAACCTGCTCAGCTTCGACGAGACCGCGTTCGTGCGGCCGCGCTTCGAAGACCGCGTTCTGCGGCAATGAGCGGCCTTTCCGCGCCAGACTCCCGATGAGACGCCCCATGCCCGCTTCGCCCGCCCAGTCCCTCGCCCGGCTCGCTTTCCGGCTCGCTTTCCGCTTGGCCGGCGACGCGCGCGGCGGCATCGCCGTCATCGCCGCCTTCAGCATGCTGCTGCTGTTGGGCGCCACCGGCCTGGCGATAGACTTCCAGCGCGCCCTCAGCGCCAAGTCCTACCTGCAGGAGCAGGTGGACATGCTGGCCGTGAACGCCGCGGCGAGCGGGCCCGACGCGGACGCCGCGCGCTGGCTGGCGCAGGCCGAGCGCGCGCTGCAGGCGCGCTTCCAGGGCCAGCGCTGGGTCGGCGACCTGTCGCTGAGCGGCCGCTGGGCTTCGGCGACGGACTATGCCGTGGACGCTTCGGCGACGGTTCCCGTGCTGCTCTTCGCCATCCTGCCGGGAGCCCGCGAGGCGCTGCAGATCAACGCGGCCGCGGTCGCACGAGTGCGCCAGCCGGTCCTGATCTACAACGAGCCGCAGGTGGCCCAGCTCGACCCCGAAGCGGCCGACTACAACCGCCTGTCCGTCTACTGCTTCGACGTAACGAAGGGCGCGCCCGACGGCCGTTCGCAGATGACGGTCATCGCCGACAATGCCGGGACGACCTACCAGTTCACCATGCCCCGCTGCGAGGCGGGCGAGGTGATGAGCTACCGGCTGTACAATGTCCGCGACGCCCGCACGCGCCCGGGCTGGTGGGACAACCCCTCCCGCGAGCGCTACACCTACTACAGCGACTCGCGCATCGTCGGCGGCGTCGAGAGCTACGATTTCGGCGGTCTCGAGATCCTGGAGACCGTGCTGTGCGATACGCTGGAGGTCTGCGTTCCGCAGAGCCAGGGTGGCGTCATCCCGACCGGCCGCAATCGCACCCCGCAACGCGCGACCGAGGCCTGCGCGGTCGGCAAGTACATGTATTACGGCTGGGAGGACCGGCCGCCCGGCATGGGCTGGACCGATCGCGACTATGACGACATCCGCGTCATCATCGAGTGCCCGCGCGTCGACGTGGACGGCTCCAAGGCGGTACGGCTGATCCGCTGACCCGTCGGCCACGCGGCGCTATGATCGCGCCGGCACGGGAAGCGGGGGGGCGGAATGACGGAAGGCATGCACGGTGATGCTCCGGAGGGCTTCGTCCCGCAGGGACGGTCGAGCCCCTTCCTGGCCCCGTTCGAGCCGATCTGGGAGAGGCCGTTCGATGATGGTTTGCTGCGCGGCGTGATCGTCGCGGTTCGCCTCGGCCCGCCGCACCTCAACGGCAAGGGGCTGGCGCACGGTGCGCTGCTGACCGCCCTCGCCGACATCGCCATGGGCCGCAGCCTCGCCGCAGCCGCCGACCCGCCGCAGCGCTATGTCACCGTCTCGCTCTCGATCGACTATCACGCACCTGCCCGCGCCGGCGACTGGCTCGAAGCCCGCGTGAACCACCTCCGCGCCGGCCGCAGGCTCGGCTTCGCCAGC
>JBKBLL010000366.1:0-2039 GCA_046296375.1 Alphaproteobacteria bacterium
GGACATCGTGCGCCCTGCACAATGCCTCCAGTTCCTTCCGCCGGTCCGCCAGAAACGACTGCATGTTCATCTCCGTCTTCCTCGACAAGATGGCGACGGCGACGAACACTCTTCAAGTGGGCGCCGCGGCCTTCACGCCCGCGGCGGGTTCTCCCCCAGGTCCCAGTAAAGGCCCGTCATGATGGCGAGCGCCTCGCGCGCCTCCTCCAGCAGGATGTGCTCGTTCGGCGCGTGCTGGGAGCAGGCGCTGTAGGAGTGCGGAACCCAGATGGTCGGCATGCCGAGCAGGTCCGAGAACAGGTCGTTGCAGATCGAGCCGGCGCTGTTCGGCACCACGGCGGTCTTCTTGCCGCTGACCGAGGCGATCCTGTCGGCGGCCCATCTGGCCCAGGGGCTGTCCGGGTCGGTGCGGGTGGCCGCGAACTCGCCGGCATTGCTCGCCGGGGGCGGCTCGATCTTCACCATGCCGAAGCCGTGCGCGTCCAGGTGGCGGCGCAGCACCGGCACGAACTCGTCCGGCTTCGAGCCTACGACGAAGCGGATCTGGCAGTGGGCGCGCGCCTTGGGCGGCACCGCGTTCACCGGCCTGCCCGGACTGCCGGTGGTGAAGGCCAGCACCTCGAACGTGTTCCAGGCGTAGAGCCGCTCGACCGGGGTCAGGCCGGGCTCGCCCCAGTCCGGGTCGATGTCCGGCGCGCCGGGGCCGCCGTCGAGCATCACGTCCCGCAGCGCCGCCCGAACCGAGTTCGGGATCGGCTCCGGCAGCAGGCCGGGAACCAGCACCCTGCCCTTCGGCGACACGATGCTCGCCAGGGCATGCGCCAGGATGATGCCGGGGTTCGCCAGCAGGCCGCCCCAGTTGCCCGAGTGATGACCGCCCTCGCGCAGCTCGACGACCAGGTCGAAGTTGCGGGCGCCGCGATTGCCGAGCGTGATGGTCGGACGGTCGGCGGCGACGCGCGGACCGTCGGAGGCGATGAACACGTCCGCGCCGAAATCGGCCTTGTTCGCCGCTATGACCTCGCGCACCCCGGCCGAGCCGTTCTCCTCGCCCGTCTCGATCATGAACTTGGAGTTGAAGCCGAGCCGACCACGCTCGGCGAGGACGGTTTCGAGGGCGAGCATGTTGATCGTATGCTGGCCCTTGTTGTCGGCCGTGCCGCGGCCGTAGAGCCTGTCGCCGTCGCGCTGGATCGCCCAGGGCGAGAGACCGTCGCGCCAGTTCGCATCGTCGCCGAGGACGACATCGCCATGACCATAGCCGAGCACCGTCGGCAGGGCCGGATCCTCGATACGCTCGGCGAGGAGCACCGGGCCGCCCCCTGCGACCGGATTCTCGTAGACCCGGCTCGCATGCCCCATCGCCGCGAAGGACGGCCCGATCTCGTCGTCGAGATAGCGGCGCAGATCCGGCAGGCGCTCCGGGTTCTGGCTCTCGGTCGGTATCGCCACGCGGCGCCCCAGGACCTCGAGGAAGGTGCCGTCGTCGAAGAGCCGCAGGGCCCGCTGGATCGCCGCGTCGCGCGACATGGGATGCTCCGTACTGAAATCGGGAAGGGGTCGGGGGGCGCATGGTGGCGCAGCCGGGCCCGCCGCGTCCACTGCGCCGGCCTCGCCGTGCTCGCCGCTTTGGCCGGCGGCCCTGCCGCAGCGCAGCCCGCGTCCGAGTGGGCCCGCGCCCCGGCTCCGCTGCCGGGCGGGGCGGAGGCAATCGGCAGGTACAATGCCGGCTGCCTCGTCGGCGGCGTCGCCTTGCCCGACCGCGGTGCCGGGTTCCAGCTGACCGAGACCCGCCGGAACCGGCGCTTCGCCCATCCCGACATGGCGGCCTACGTCGCCGATCTGGGCGCCCGCGTCGCTGCGGCCGGGCTCGGGCACCTCACCGTCGAGGATGTGGCGCAGCCGCGCGGCGGCCCGATGCCGTCCGGCCATCGCAGCCACCAGATGGGGCTGGACGTCGACATCTGGTACCGGCTCGGTGCCCCGCCCTCCCCGGCCGAGGCCGAGCAGTGGTACATGGTCCCGCGGGGCCGCCAGCA
>JBKBLL010000367.1:0-1975 GCA_046296375.1 Alphaproteobacteria bacterium
AGGCCGCCGGCTGGGACACTGCCTTCCTCGACACCCTCCTCACAACGCAGCCACGTTAACCTGGACTCGGTGCCGTGCCCGTACACAGGGGAGCTTGCATGAACCGGCCCCGAGGGTGGAGCGTATGGGTCGACTGGGGGCTGACACGGCCCGGCCCGCTCCGCCCGGTTCCGGACGGCCGGCCGCGAACGGCGAGTTTGGCGTGCGCTGGATCCCGATCCTGACGGCGGCCCTGGTGCTGCATCTGCTGCTGGCGTTTCCGAACCGCATCGAGGCGGTGGCGCCGGCCGCTTTCCTGCGCCTCACCGTCGAACTGCCGCTCGTCCTGCTCGCCCTCGCGGTCCTGCCGCTGCGCTGGCGCGGGCCGTTCCGGATCGGCCTCGTCCTGCTGGCCGCACTGCTCGCCGCCCTGAAGATCGCAGACATGGCGAGCCACGCCGCTCTCGCCCGGCCGTTCCATCCGCTCCTCGACCTGCACCTCGCCGCGGCGGCCTGGGAACTGCTGTCGGGTGCGATCGGGCTGCCGGGCGCCCTCCTGGCGGCGGCGGCCCTCGCCGCACTGCTCGCAGCCACGGTCTTCGCCGTGGCGCACGCCACAGCCGCCCTCGCGCACGCCCTGCCACCGCCGGGCCGGGTCCGGACGCGGCCGGCGCTCGCCGGTCTGTGGCTGGCCCTGCTGGGTGCGGCGGCGGCGGCGGTCGCCCTTCCGCCGCCGCCGGCATCGGCCGGGATCCTGCTCTACGACCGCGCGGCGACGACCGCCACCGCCATCGGCGACCTGCGCGACCTGCGTCGCGAAGCCGCCGTCGACGCCTTCGCCGGAATCCCGGACGACCGGCTGCTCGCACGCCTCGCCGGCCGCGACGTCCTGATCGTCTTCATCGAATCCTACGGCCGGTCCGCGATGGAGGATGCGCGCTATGCGCCGACCGTGCTGCCCGCGCTCGACGCGCTCGAGACGGCCGCCGCAGCAGCCGGCTACGGCATCCGCTCCGGCTGGCTGACGGCGCCGATGGTGGGCGGGCAGAGCTGGCTCGCCCATGGCACGCTCCTCTCCGGCCTCTGGATCGACGGCCAGCGCCGCTACGACAGCCTCGTCGCCGGGGAGCCGCGCTCGCTGGTGCGGGACTTCGGCCGCGCCGGCTGGCGCACCGCCGCAGTCATGCCGGCGATCACCGCGCCCTGGCCCGAAGGCCTGCAGTTCGGCTTCGACCGCATCCACGCCGCGGCCGATCTCGGCTATGCCGGCGAACCGTTCAACTGGGTGACGATGCCCGACCAGTTCACCCTGGCCGCGCTCCATCGGCGCGAGCTCGACCTGCCCGGCCGTCCACCCGTGATGACCAAGATCGCCCTCATCTCCAGTCACGCTCCCTGGACACCTATCCCGCCCGTGCTGGACTGGGACGTGATCGGCGACGGCTCGGTCTTCACCCCCTACGCCCTGTCCGGCGATCCGCCGGCCGTCGTCTGGCGCGACGCGGAGCGGGTGCGCCGGCAGTACGTGCTGTCGGTCGACTACGTGCTGCGCACGCTGGCCGCCTATGTCGAGACCTACGGGCGGGACGACCTCGTGCTGGTCCTGCTCGGCGACCACCAGCCCGCACCCCTGGTCACCGGCGCGGACGCCTCGTTCGACGTGCCCGCGCACATCCTCGCCGCCGACGCGGTGATCGGCGCGCTGGACGGCTGGAACTGGTCGGAGGGCGCGCGCCCGGGGGCGGCGCCCGTCTGGCGCATGGACGCCTTTCGCGAGCGCTTCCTCACCGCCTTCACGCCGCCCGCCGACACGATCAGCCGCCTTGTGCCGGCCACCGCCACGGCCCCCCGCAGCGCGCGGAACTGACGCCCTCGGCATCCGCTGTGCGCCGGGTCACTCGCAACCGCGCGCCGCATCGCTAGTGGATAGTTCGTATCAAAAGAGTCCTGATGCGGGGATTCCACTGGAGGCGTTTCGGTGCGAGTCTACGGGATG
>JBKBLL010000368.1:0-1914 GCA_046296375.1 Alphaproteobacteria bacterium
GTGTCCGGTCCATCCCCGCCCCCTCTTCGGAACGGTTCTAAAACCGGACACATCACGAGCTACAAACTCCGGACACTGCACGAGCTAGCCACAGCGTCCGGGACGGTCGTTGCCTAGCCGGAAGTGACCTGATAGCTTCCGCGCCCTCGCGCGACACCTTGCAGCAGCCGGTCCCAGACGATGAAGATCAACGCCAACACCATCCGCCCCGGCATGGTGATAGACCATGACGGTCGCCAGTGGGCGGTCCTGAAAATCCAGCTGATTCAGCCCGGTAAGGGCAACGCCTTCATCCAGGTCGAAATGCGCGACGTGCGCACCGCGACGAAGACGAACGAACGCTGGCGAACCCAGGACACGGTGGAGAAGCTGACGACCGAGGATAAGGACTGCCAGTTCCTGTTCGCGGACGGCGACAATTTCACCTTCATGGATAATGGCAGCTACGAACAGTTCATGGTCGGCAGGGACACGATCGGCGATGCGGCCGACTTCCTGCAGGACGGCATGGCGGTGACGGTTTCCACCGTCGAGGGCACGCCGATCGGCATCAGTCTGCCTTCCACCGTCACGCTGGAGGTCGTCGAGGCCGAACCGGTGGTCAAGGGCCAGACCGCATCCTCCTCGTACAAGCCGGCGGTCCTCTCCAACGGCGTGCGCGTCATGGTGCCGCCGCACATCGCGGTCGGAACGCGGATCGTGGTGAACCCGTCCGAACGCACCTATCTGGAGCGGGCGAAAGACTGATCCGTTAGCGCGCGAGTACCGATGGCCCGCCAGTCGCCCCACATCTACGTCATGGTCCGCGCCGCCCAGAAGGCCGGGCGGGGCCTGATCCGCGACTTCGGCGAGATCGAGCGGCTTCAGGTTTCCGAGAAGGGACCCGCCAACTTCGTCAGCATCGCCGACACGCGCGCCGAACGGGTCATCCGCGAGGAACTCACCCGCGCCCGGCCAGGCTTCGGCTTGCTGATGGAAGAGAGCGGCGAGACCGCAGGAACGGAGCCTGGGGTGCGCTGGATTGTCGACCCCCTCGACGGCACGACCAATTTCCTGCACGGGATCCCCTATTTCGCCATCTCGATCGCGATCGAGCGCGACGGCGAGATCGTCGCCGGCGTGGTGCACGATCCGATCCGCGACGAGACCTTCTGGGCGGACAAGGGCCAGGGCGCCTTCCTCAACGACGAACGCATCCGCGTCTCCGGCCGGCGCCGGATCGGCGACGCGGTGGTTACGACCGGCATACCGCACCGCGGACGGGGCGATCACGCCGTCTATCTGCCGCAGCTGCAGCGCGTGATGGCGAGCGTGGCCGGGATCCGTCGCATGGGGGCCGCCGCCCTCGACCTCGCCTATGTCGCTGCCGGCCGCTACGACGCCTTCTGGGAGGACTGGCTGGCACCGTGGGACCTCGCGGCGGGCCTGCTGCTGGTCAGGGAGGCCGGCGGTTTCGTCTCCGATCTCTCCGGCGGATCGGAGATGATGCGCACCGGCGGCGTGATCGCCGCCAACCAGCACCTGCTGCCGCCGCTGACCGCGCTGCTGCGCACCGGCTGATCCGTCGTCGCCGATAGAGCTTGCGTGTCAGGAGGCGTTTGCCGGCACCTGTCCCAAGCCATCGGCGACCGCACTTCCGACGGACTCGCCCGCAGAGATGGTGGAAATGCGACGACCGCGAGGGAGAGTATTCCGACGACGGTCGCCATCCTGCGATGCTCCTGGTAGAAGCGTCGCACTCAGCCGCGATGATCCGCAGGCCGCGTCTCGAACAACCGAGGTGAAGAGTCGATGATGTTTCCGCTACCTTCGCGCCGGTTGCGCGCCCTGCGCCGGGGCACGGCCGTCGTCGCCGCCGCCGGGATGCTCGTCGGCGCGGGCGCGGCCGCCCAGGGGCTCAGCGGCCGGCCGGGC
>JBKBLL010000369.1:0-1857 GCA_046296375.1 Alphaproteobacteria bacterium
GTCGCGATCGGCAAGACCGATTCGGTGACGGCCCGAGGGACGCTCACGCCCCGTTGGCGCTCGGCGACGGGACCAGGACCGGCACGAAGCGCGCGCCGCGGCGGGTCTGGCGACGGGCCTGGACGAGGTGCGTGCCGAGGCGGCGGTGTCGACGCTCGCCGCCGAGCTGCCGCCGGTGCGTACCGAGATCGGCCGCGGGGCGAACGCGCTCGCCGTCCTCGTCGGCGAACTGCCGGGGGCGCTGGAGGACGATCTCGGACCGCCGCGGCCGGTGCCGGTGATGGATGTGGGCCCCGCCGTCGGCGTGCCTACCGAACTGCTGCGCCGGCGCCCGGATATGCGCGCGGCGGAGTTCAACCTGATGCGGGCGACGGCGGAGGTCGGGGTCGCCACGGCCGCGCTCTATCCGCGCCTCACGCTGCCCGGCTCGATCGGCGTCGACCTCGCCGGGATCGGCGCGACCGGCGGAATCGTCACGGCGGTGCTCGCCTCGATCGCGGCCGTGTTCGACGTGCCGATCTTCGACGGCGGCCAGCGTCGCGCCGATCTGTCGGCGGCCGAGGAGCGGGCGCAGCAGGCGATGATCGACTATCGCCGGACCCTGCTCACCGCCCTGGAGCAGGTCGAATCGGCGTTGATCGGCCATGCCGCGGCCGAGGCGCGCGCCGCGGCTCTGCGCGAGGCCGTGGCCGCCAACGAGATCGCCGCGGAGCGGGCCAGAACCCTCTATACGCAGGGTCTGGCGGGATTCATCGACGTGCTCGACGCCCAGCGTGCCCTCACCAATTCCCGCCTCGCCCTGGCCCAGGCCGAAACGGCGCTGGCACTCGAAGCCGTCGCCCTCTATCGCGCGCTGGGCGGTCCGGCCGCTCTCGCGGCGCCGGGGGCCTGACGGTATGGCCGAGGTTGAACCGGCAGCGCGTTGGGATAACCTCGCGGCCATGTCCGACCCGATCGCATTGCTTCGCTCCCTCTTCGACGCGGCGGTGGCGCGCGCCGATCCGCTGCGCGTCGTACCGGCCGCCCTGCCGGAACCGCCGCGCGGCCGGACCGTCGTCGTCGGGGCGGGCAAGGCCGCAGCGGCGATGGCCAAGGCGGTCGAAGACCACTGGCCGGGGCCGCTGGAAGGCGTCGTCGTCACCCGCTACGGCCATGGACTGCCGTGCCGGCGCATCGAGGTCGTCGAAGCCGGGCACCCGATGCCGGATGCGGCAGGACGCGAGGCGGCCGCGCGGGTCATGGCCCGGGTGGACGGGCTCGGCGCCGACGACCTTGTCCTGTGCCTGATTTCCGGCGGCGGTTCTGCGCTCCTGGTCCAACCTGCGGCCGGCATCTCGCTCGAAGACAAGCAGGTGGTGACGCGGGCGCTGCTCCGGTCCGGCGCCGCGATCGACGAAATGAACGCGGTGCGCAAGCACCTGTCGGCGGTCAAGGGCGGACGCCTCGCCCAGCGTGCCGCGCCCGCCAGGATCGTCACGCTCGCGATATCCGACGTTCCCGGCGACGACCCTTCGGTGATCGCATCGGGCCCGACCGTTCCCGATCCGTCGACCCGGGCGGATGCCCTGGCCGTGCTCGCTCGCTACGGCATCGCCATCCCCGATTCCGTGCGGCGTCACCTGGAGGATCCCGCGTCGGAAACGCCGAAGTCCGGCGACCCGGCCTTCCGCCATGCCGATCTGCGGATGATCGCGACGCCGCAGCAGGCGCTCGACGCGGCGGCCGCTGCGGCCCGCGCCGCGGGCGACGATGCTGACGGAGAAATGAGGGACGGCCATTTCGACAGACACTCCTGATCGCGACCGAAATCAAAACGTTTCGATAGGAGGACGGGGCTTGCCACGATCGCAAATCAGG
>JBKBLL010000370.1:0-1855 GCA_046296375.1 Alphaproteobacteria bacterium
GGCCTGTGCGCTGCAGCCGCCGCCCTGCACCGCGGACAGCACCGCCTCCTTCTGCGTCAGCGTCGCCGCCGCCGCGTCCAGCTGTGCGGCCAGCACCGCCGCCTCGCGCTCCTGCCCCGCCCCCCGCGCGCGCTGCAGCGCCGCCTCCAGGCGTGACACCTCGGCGCGCGCGGTGGTCACCGCGATCAAGGGTCTGACGCCGCACGACCCGGACGTCGAACTGACCGTCACCGGCGAACTGAACCGGCCGCCCTTCGAGAAGTCGGAGGGCATCGCCGCCCTGTTCGAGATCGCGCGGCGCTGCGCGGCGGAGGCCGGCATCGACCTGCAGGACCTGAAGACCGGCGGCGGCTCGGACGGCAACTTCACCGCGGCTCTCGGCGTGCCGACCCTCGACGGGCTCGGCGTCGACGGCATGGGCGGCCATACCGAGTACGAGCAGATCTACTACTCGTCGCTGGAGCCGCGCACGAAGATGTGGGTCGGACTGTACGAGACGCTGGAATAGGGGCGCGGGATGGCCGACCGGACGAACGAACCGCGGATCGACGCAGAGGAGATCCTGGCGGGGATCGTGCGCTGGGTGGAGATCGAGACGCCCAGTACCGACGGTGCCGCGGTCAACCGGCTCGCGGATGCGGTCGAGCGTGAGTTCGCCGACCTGGGAGCGGCGATCGAGCGCATTCCGGGCCGCGACGGCTTCGGCGACGCGCTGATCGCGCGGGCCCCCTGGAACGCCGAGGCCGACGGCCCCGGCATCATGGTGCTGGGCCATCTCGACACGGTGCATCCGCACGGCACGATCGCCCGCCTCGCCGTCCGCCGCGAGGGCGACAGGGTCTACGGCCCCGGCATCTACGACATGAAAGGCGGCGACTATCTGGGCCTCTATGCTCTGCGCCACCTGCTGCGCCAGGGCCGACGCGCGAAGCTGCCGGTCACCTTCCTGTTCGTGCCGGAGGAGGAGGTTGGCAGCCCGACCTCCCGCCCCGTGATCGAACGCGAGGCGCTGAAGTCGAAATACGTGCTGTGCATGGAGCCGGGCCGCGACGGCGGCAAGGTCGTCACGGGGCGCAAGGGCTGCGCGCGCTACGTCGTGCGGGTGCACGGCGAACCGGCCCATTCCGGCGCGCGCCACCAGGACGGCCGCAGCGCCATCCGCGAGGCCGCGCGCCAGATCCTCGCCATCGAGGCGATGACCGACTACGGCACCGGCGTCACGACCAGCGTCGGCCTCTGGGGCGGCGGAACGGGGGCCAACGTCGTGCCGGAGTTCTCCACCTTCGAGGTCGACGTGCGCCTGCCCGACGCCGCGACCGCGGCCGCGGTCTGCGCCCGGATCGAGGCGCTGAAGCCGGTCGATCCTGACGTGGCGATCACGGTGGAAGGCGGCCTGAACCGGCCCGCCTACGAGAAGACCGACGCCATCGCGACGCTGCACGCCCATGCGCAGACGCTGGCGGCCGAGATCGGCATCCCGCTCCCGGACACGACGACCGGCGGCTTCAGCGACGGCAACTTCACCGCGGCACTGGGCATCCCCACGCTGGACGGGCTCGGCGTCGACGGTGCGGGCGCCCACACCGAGGAGGAACACCTCTACTATTCTTCCCTGGAGCCGCGGGCGAAGCTGCTGATCCGACTGCTCGAAACGCTGGAGTGACGGCCCCTGACCGGCCGTGGGCCTACGCCGCGCGCCGGCCACAATCCTGCGCTATCCTGCCCTCATGGTCAGTCGCCCCCGCCGCACGGCATCCATCCCCACCACAGCCCTTGCCGGCCTCGCCGCCGGCCTGATCGCACTCGCCGCGTCGCCCGCGGCGCGCGCCGCACCACCGGGCCTGCCGGCGGCACC
>JBKBLL010000371.1:0-1852 GCA_046296375.1 Alphaproteobacteria bacterium
GGTGCGTGATGAGTGCTCCACCCTCACGACCCACCGTTTCCGCCGCCCCCGCGATCCCGCATAATCCCCGCGAAGCACGAAGCGCACAGGGGGGCGCCCGCATGTATCCCGGCCTGCACGACCCGGCGCGCTGGGTCCTGCCCCAGATCCTCGCCCGGCAGGCGGCGGAGAGGCCCGGCGCGCCCCTGGTGCGCACCCTCGACGGCGCCGGGCGGACGGCCGGCGAACTCACCTACGCCCAGGCCGCCGCCGACGCCGCGCGCGTCGCCGGCTTCCTCGCCGGCCTGGGCGTGCGGTCCGGCGACCCGGTCGCCGTCATGCTGCCGAACGGGCTCGACTTCGTACGCGTCTGGTTCGGGCTCTGCCGCCTGGGTGCGGTCGCCGTGCTGCTCAACACCGAGCTGAAGGGCGCCTTCCTCGAACACCAGATCCTGGACAGCGGTGCGGCACTCGCCATAGCCGACGCATCCGCCGCCGCCCGCTTCGCCGACATCGCGCCGCGCATCCCCGGCCTGAAGACCCTGCTGGCGAGCGAACCCGTCCCCGATCTGCCGTTCCGGACCGTCCCCCTCGACGGCTGGCGCGCCGCCGCACCCTATGACGGGCCGATGCCGGGTGCCGCCGACATCGCCTGCATCATGTACACCTCCGGCACCACGGGGCCGTCCAAGGGCGTGCTGATGCCGCAGGCCCATTGCTGCCTCTTCGGCGTCTCGGCGGTCGACGTGCTGCGCATGACGCCGGCCGACCGCTATTACATCACCCTGCCGCTGTTCCACGCCAACGGCCTGCTGATGCAGCTGGGCGCCACGCTGCTCGCCGGCGCCTCCGCCGTCGTGCGTCCGCGGTTCAGCGCGTCGGCCTGGGTGGAGGACATCCGCGCCCACGGCTGCACCCTCACCAACCTGCTGGGTGCCGTCGGCGCCTTCGTCTGCGCGCGTGCCCCCACCCCGGGCGACCGCGACCATTCTTTGCGCGCCGTGACATCCGCCCCCAACCCGCCGGCGCACGAGGCCACCCTGCGGACGCGCTTCGGCGTGCCGGAGGTAGTCAGCGTCTATGGCATGACCGAGGTGAACATCCCCCTCTACGGCGAACTGGGTGTCGCCCGCCCGGGCACCTGCGGGCGCGCCTACGACCGGTATTTCGAGGTGACGGTCGCCGATGCCGACACCGACGTGCCCGTGCCGCCCGAGGCCCTGTCGCGCGGCGCGGTGGGCGAGCTGCTGGTGCGGCCGCGCGCCGCCTTCGGCTTCATGGCGGGCTATCACCGCATGCCGGAGGCGACGGTGGCGGCGTGGCGCAACCTCTGGTTCCACACCGGCGACGCCGTGACGATGGCCGCGGACGGCTATGTCGTCTTCGTCGACCGCATCAAGGACTGCATCCGCCGCCGCGGCGAGAACATCTCCTCGTTCGAGGTCGAATCCGCCATAGAGCGCCTGCCCGGCGTGGCCGAGGCCGCCGCCTATGCCGTGCCCTCCGGCATCGACGGCGGCGAGGACGAGGTGATGCTCGCCGTCGTGCCCGAGTCCGGCGCCACCCTGGACCCCGCCGCCATCGCCGCCCACGCCGACCGCGAACTCCCCCGCTACGCCCAGCCCCGCTTCATCGAGATCGTGCCGGAGCTGCCGAAGACGCCGACGGCGAAGGTGCAGAAGGCGAAGCTGCGCGCGCGCGGGGTGGGGCCGGGGACGTGGGATCGGGTGGGGGAGCCGTCGATCGATTGCGATCCGGGGGCTAGAGGAGGACGCCGACGGAGAGTGGACGTGTCGGCGGTGGATGATTACTCTGGGTTCAAAGATGAATCATTGAGCGCGTGGTCCCTGCGCTGTCACGTCTGACGCGGGTC
>JBKBLL010000372.1:0-1811 GCA_046296375.1 Alphaproteobacteria bacterium
GCGCCGCCTTTCCGTTGGGGGCGGCGCGGGCGCAGGTTCACGGCACCTACATCGTCGCGCAGACCCGCGATGGCGTGGTCATCGTCGACCAGCATGCCGCGCACGAACGGCTGGTCTATGAGCGTATGAAAGCCGCTCTCGATTCGGGCGGCGTCGCGCGTCAGGCGCTGCTGCTCCCCGAAGTCGTGGAACTGGACGAGGGGGATGCGGATCGGCTCGCCGATGCGGCTGCGTCCCTCGCCGATGCCGGTCTGGTACTCGAGGCTTTCGGGCGCGGGGCCGTCGTCGTCCGCGAGGTACCGGCCCTGCTCGGGCGGGCGGATGTCGCCGGACTGGTCCGCGACCTCGCCGACGAACTCGCCGAGCAGGGGACGGCGGACGGGCTGCGAGATCGACTCGACGCCGTCCTGGCGCGCATGGCGTGTCACGGCAGCGTCCGGGCCGGCCGCCGCCTGGGCGAGGCGGAGATGAACGCGCTGCTGCGCGAGATGGAAGCGACACCCCATTCCGGCCAGTGCAACCACGGGCGTCCCACCTGGGTCGAACTCAAGCTGACGGACATCGAGCGTCTCTTCGGCCGGCGGTGACGGTCCCGCCCCCCGTGCCCGGCCCGACCGGGCTATGCAAGCCGGCCGCGCGCGTCTACATAGCTTGTCGAAAATCCGGCCGAGCGCTGCCCATCGATCGGGCACAGCCAGGGGACTAGAGATGAATCAGACGACGGCAGTGGTCGAGGCCGCTATTCCGCTGGAGCGCGACATCTTCCTGCGCACGCTGTTGCGCGAACTTGCGGGCACCCTCCAGGACGTCGTCGGTCTCGACGAAGCGTCGGGCTATATCAGCGTCGTTGGCGGCGCGATCGGCGAGCGGATCGACGAAGGCTATCGGCGGGCGCTGGCGGTCGATCGGCTGACCCGCGAGCAGGTGCGCGATGTCCTGGTCGATCTCAAGCGGCGGATCCAGGGCGATTTCTTCGTGATCGAGGAGACCGAGGAACGCATCGCTCTCGGTAACCGGGCCTGTCCCTTCGGTGCCCTCGTAGAGGGGCGCCCGTCGCTCTGCATGATGACGTCGAACGTGTTCGGTGCGATCGCCGCGCAGAATCTCGGCTATGCCCGCGTGGAGATCGAGCAGGCGATCGCGCGGGGCGATGCCGGCTGCCGCGTCGTCCTGCACCTCCGGCCGGCCGATCGGCCGGACCCAGAGGCGCGCGAGTATTTTC
Organism: Alphaproteobacteria bacterium; assembly: GCA_046296375.1. GTDB lineage: Bacteria > Pseudomonadota > Alphaproteobacteria > JAJUGE01 > JAJUGE01 > Constrictibacter. The sequence goes on from JBKBLL010000372.1 coordinate 1,223, forward strand.
GGCAGGCGCGATAATGCAACTCGTCTCGGCCGAAGGAATTCTCGGTTTCCTGAGGGAGCCGGCCTTCGTACTGGATGCGGGCGGACTGGTGCTGGCGGCGAACGCCGCCGCCCATCGCGCGGCCGGGAGCGCTCCCGTCGGGCGGGCGCTCGCCGACCTGACCGAGCCGGACGGCACCGATCTTGCGCTCTACCTGCGCCGCTGCACCGGCACCACGGCACCGCTGATCGGCACGCTCACCCTGCGCAGGGCCTCCGGCCCGCCGGAGCGATGGCGGACCTACGGGGCGCGCATCGCCGGGGGCGGCGATGCCGTCAGGATCGCCTTGCGCTGCGAACCGGCCGCGGCGGGGGAGTTTTCCGTACTGGCGCGCAAGGTGCGGGAACTGAACGCCGAGATCCGCGAGCGCCGTTCCACCCAGGCGCGCCTGGAAGAAACTTTGCTCGGCAACGAGATCCTGCTGCGCGAACTGCATCATCGGGTGAAGAACAATATCCAGATGCTGCTGGGCCTGTTCTCGGCCGCCGAGCGGGAGAGTTCGTCGGCGGAGGTTCGTTCCTTCATCCACGACGCGCGCCAGCGCCTCGTC
>JBKBLL010000373.1:0-1730 GCA_046296375.1 Alphaproteobacteria bacterium
GGACGGCCTCTATCCGGGCGACTATCTGGTTTCGGTCGGGCAGGACCTCGCGGCACGGCACGGCGCGACGCTGCGCGACCGGCCGGAGGCCGAATGGCTGCTGGTGGTGCGTGCCGCCGCGATCGAGGCGATGATGGGTCTCGTCCGCGAAGATCTCGAAGCGGTCGGCATCCGCCACGACGTCTTCTCGTCGGAGCGCGCTCTGGTCGAGGCCGGCAAGGTGGACGAGGCGGTGTCCGCCCTGGAGGCTGCCGGCCACGTCTATCGCGGCGTGCTGGAGCCGCCGAAGGGCAAGGTGGTGGAGGACTGGGAGCCGCGGCCACAGCTTCTGTTTCGCTCCAGCGCCTTCGGCGACGATGTCGACCGTCCGTTGCAGAAGTCGGACGGCAGCTGGACCTATTTCGCCAGCGACATCGCCTATCACTTCGACAAGGTGCAGCGCGGATTCACCGACCTCATCGACGTCTGGGGTGCGGACCATGGCGGCTATGTGAAGCGCGTCGCCGCCGCGGTGCAGGCTCTGACCGGCGGTGCCGCCGGCATCGACGTCAAGCTGTGCCAGTTGGTCCGCATCCTGCGCGGCGGCGAATTGGTGCGCATGTCGAAGCGGTCGGGCGACTTCGTCGGTCTGCGCGAGGTCGTCGACGAGGTCGGCAAGGATGTCGTGCGCTTCATCATGCTGACGCGCAAGAACGACGCGGCGCTCGACTTCGACCTCGCCAAGGTGGTCGAGCAGTCCCGCGACAATCCCGTCTTCTATGTCCAGTACGCGCACGCGCGGGCGTCGTCCGTCTTCCGCAACGCCGCAGAGGCGATGCCCGGCGCGGACCTGTCGGCGGCGGCCCTGGCCGGCGCCGATCTCGACCGGCTCACCGATCCGGACGAACTCGCCCTCATCAAGGCTCTCGCCGCCTGGCCGCGCACCGTGGAGGGGGCGGCACAGGCGCACGAGCCGCACCGGCTCGCCTTCTATCTCACCGAACTCGCCTTTCTGTTCCACGCCCTGTGGAACAAGGGCCGCGAGGATCCGCGCCTGCGCTTCATCCTGCCCGAGGAGCCCGAAACGACCCGGGCCCGGCTGGCCCTGCTGCGGGGCGTGGCGACGGTCGTCGCGTCGGGGCTGCAGGTCTTCGGCATCGAGGCGGCCGAGGAGATGCGCTGATGCCGCCGCTGGACCAGTTGCGCGAACGGCGCGGCGTGCCCGCCGCCACCCGCAGGCGCCTGCCGATCGTCGGCGCGATCCTGGTCCTGGCGGCGTTCGGCGGTGCCATCTGGTACGCCTACACCATGGGCAGGAGCGCCATGGTCGACGCCGAGATCCCCCTGATCAAGGCACGCACCGACCCCATGCGTGCGCCGCCCGACGATCGCGGCGGATTGCTGGTCCCCTTCCGCGACAAGCTGGTTTACGAGCAGCTCCTGTCCGACACGCCGCCGTCGCCGTCCGCCGAGGCGCGCTTGCTGCCGCCGCCGGAGGAACCGGTGGAGCGGCCGCCGCCCATGCCTGCCGAGCCCGAGCCGGCGGCCTCTGCCGCGCTGGAGGGCGTGACGACCGGCTTGCCGTTCGAGGCTGGGACGGAGCCGCGGGACGAACGCACGCCGGCCCTGCCGCCCGAGGCCGGGGCGCCGCAGGACGGCGTTACCGAAGACGGGGTGCCGGCCGTGCTGCCGACCATCCCGACGCCGCGACCGGCCCCGCCGTCCGCGCCGCCCGCAGCGGCCGCGGGGGC
>JBKBLL010000374.1:0-230 GCA_046296375.1 Alphaproteobacteria bacterium
GTCGCCGCGAGGCTTCGGCGCGCCTGCAACTCGTCCAGCGTGGCCTCGGCCTCGCGCGCGTCGAGCCGGCCCAGCACGTCGCCGCGCGCGACCGGCAGGCCCTCGCAGTCGCAGCGCTCGACGATGCGCGCCCGGAACATCGGCACGACGCGCGCCCAGTGGCGCGGCTCGACCACGCCGTTGGCGTAGACGCTTGCGGCCGCGTCGCCGCGGACGGGGGAGGCGACCGC
>JBKBLL010000374.1:240-1709 GCA_046296375.1 Alphaproteobacteria bacterium
GTGTCGGCCGGCGCACAATAGCGCGCCGCGGCACGATGCGATTGATGCAGATCAGCGCCGGATGATGCGCACCGCGCGGCATGGCGTCCCCGGCCGCGCGGTCACTGCTGGTTGCGCAGTCGCCAGTCGGAGAGCAGGACCGGTCCGGCGACCTGCCCGCCCAGTGCCTCGATCCAGTCCGCCACGCGCCGGTTGGAGTTGTTGGTCAGCGTGTAGCGGTCGGGATGATGCACGAGTTCCAGGTCGAAGGCGCGATTGTAGACGAGCGTATCCGCGTTCGCCGCGAAGACGGAGTCGAGTTCGTCCGCCAGCGCCTGCGCCTTCGCGGCCTCGACGTCGAACCACAGCGCGTCCTCGATGGCGACGCGCACCTGCGCCGTCGCGGCCTCAGGCGTGGCGGGGCCGGGGAGGCGGCGCCGGCCGAGCGCGCCCTGGGTCGGCCAGAGCAGTGCGGCGCTGCCCTGCCCGACGCTTGTACGGCCGAGGGCGTACCAGTCCCAGTCGCCATAGCTGTAGCGCACCATGCCCTCGCCGGGCCGCTCGAGCAGCAGGCTCGCATGGCGGCCATGGTCGAGGAGAGCCGCGCGCACCGGGCGCTCCGGCGCGGGCGGCGGCTCGACGACCGCGGCGCAGGCCGCGAGCGTCAGCAGCGCCCCGGCTGCCGCCGCCCGCATCAGTCCCGACGCGCGGCGGCGAGGAAATCCAGAAGTGCCCGGTTCACCGCCTCCGGCTGCTCCTGCTGCACCCAGTGGCCGGCGCCCTCGATCAGATGGATGGCGTCCATGCGGGTGCAGGCCTGACTGCGCATCTTCTCCAGCGCGCCCGGCGTCTGGTGAATACCCCAATCGGAGGCGCCGGCGACGAAGCGCGACGGCACGTCCACGGTCCGGCCCGAAAAGACCTCCAGTTCCGCGTTGAAGCGTCCCGTCGTACGGCAGCGATACCATTGCAGCCCGCCCTGGAATCCGATGCGTTCATATTCGCCGGCATAGACGGCGAGTTCGGCCTCGGTCAGCCAGCGGCAGGCGGCTACCCGTTCGGGCGACGGCATTTCCGGCGCCACCGTCTCCGCCATGGTCCGGCCGAGGTCCATGACGTAATAGGTGGGAAGCTGCGCCAGTTCCCCTGCTGTCCACCCCTTCAGGGGGAAGGGCCGGTTGGCGGCCCAGTCGGCGCTCTTGTGATGGAAATAGGCGCGCAGGAACGCGTGTACGCCCTGTGGCGCGCGCCACATCTCGGCATTCGCCGCGCGCGCCGAATAGTACCAGTGATAGTGCTTGCGCGGCCGCGGCAGGGCGGCGAGATCGGCATGGATGTCGACACTACCCGGAACCGGGGGTGCGGCGCCCCGCGGCGAAGATACCGCCCAGCCCGCGGCCGTGCGGAATCCGGCCGAGCGCGATCACGGCTTCCACGGCGAGGCGCCAGTGGACTTCGCCGTCCTGCGGCAGGTAGGCGATCTGGCGGGC
>JBKBLL010000375.1:0-1135 GCA_046296375.1 Alphaproteobacteria bacterium
GTGAGCGACTGTCTTGTCGGTCAAGCGTTTTGCCACGGGGTTTTGTCCCTGAGGATGGCGTTGAGGATGACGAGGAGCTTTCTGGCGACGGCGATGATAGCGACGAGTTTGGGTTTTCCGGCGGCGACGAGCTTGTCGCGGAACGCTCTGAGTGCGGGGTTGTGACGAGCGGCGACGAGGGCGCCCATGAAGAGGGCGGAGCGGACGCTGGCACGTCCACCGCCGATGAAGCTCTTGCCCCGCCATTGCCCCGACTGGCGGGTCCAGGGAGCGAGGCCGACGAGGGCTGCGATCTGGCGTCGGTCGAGGGTGCCGAGTTCGGGCAGTTCTGCGATGACCGTCCGTGCGATCGCCGGCCCGACGCCTGGGACGGAGCGGAGGAGATCCTCCTTTTCGCGCCAGGCGGGCGAGCCCTTGATGGCGTCGTCCATGTCCCGATCGAGGCTGGCCAGCTCACGCTCGAGGGCCTTGAGGAGGCGGTCGATGCTCTTTGCGACGCGCGGGGGTGCCGTGCGTCGCCGCTGGCCCTCGGCCGCGATCATGGCGACGATCTGGCGCCGGCGTGCGACGAGATCGGCGAGCAGACGCGTCTCTTCGTCCTTGAAGGGACGGATCGGCGGGGCGGTCGCCTCGACGAAGCGGGCGATGACGGCGGCGTCGATCGGGTCGGTCTTGGCGCGCTTGCCGAGGGCATGGGCGAAGGCGCGGACCTGGGCCGGATTGACGACGACGACAGGAAGGCCTGCGGCCGCGAGACCAGCGGCGACGATGGTTTCGAATCCGCCGGTGGCTTCGAGGCCGACGGCCTTGGGAGACAGGTTCCTCAGCCGCTCCGCGAGCGCGGCGACCGCTTCGGTGTCGCGGGGCACGCTGAAGGCGTCCCCAAGGCCGAGGATATGAACGTCGAGCTGCTTCTTGGAGACGTCGATACCGATGACCAGAGCGTCCATCCTGTCCCGTCCTTGCGCAAGCGGGCTTCGCTGTCGGCGGCCCAAGCGACTGTTCGGGTTCGATGGAACGGCGGGCGAAGACCCGAGCTCACCCACGGGCTTGGTGTCCCAGAGGGGCTGCGGTCTTCCGCCCGCCACCGCATCAGCCACTATGCCAGATGCAGCGGAATGAGAGTTACAAGGGG
>JBKBLL010000376.1:0-1115 GCA_046296375.1 Alphaproteobacteria bacterium
CAGGTCCTGCAGGGCTGCGAACATCGCCTCGCGTCGGTCCCGGCTCAGCCGCTTGGAATCGTCGATGCCGTCACGCAGCGACCTGGGCAATCGGACGGTGCGGAAGGCGACGGCGGCGGCGACCACGGGCCCTGCGAGCGGCCCGCGCCCGGCTTCGTCGATGCCCGCGACAGGACCGACCGGAAAGCCGCCGGCGGTCGCGCGTGGGAAACGACGGACGAGACGGCGCTGCAGCACGAAGTCGGGCATGGCGGGGCGGGCAGCGGTTCAGAGGGGAAGGGCGATCTGGTCGCCCGGCGCCGGGGGACGCGCGAAGCGCGAAGTTTCCAGAACATAATCCCGCTTGTCCAGGCCGAGCCTGGCGCAGGCGACGCGGAAGCGGCGCTCGATCAGGTCGGCGATCGGGCCTTCGCCGCGCATGCGCTCGCCGAACCGGTCGCGGTAGAGGGCGCCGCCGCGCGTCTGCCGCACGAGGCTGAGAACGCGGGCTGCCCGGTCGGGCACATGCGCGTCGAGCCACTCGCGGAACAGATTTTTGATCTCCAGCGGCAGACGCAGGAGGATGTAGCCGGCCTTGCATGCGCCCGCGGCGGCGGCGGCCTGCAGGATCGCCTCCATCTCGTGGTCGTTGAGGCCGGGGATCAGCGGCGCCACGTTCACGCTGGTTGGAATTCCTGCCTCGGCCAACGTCCGCACGGCATCCAGGCGCCGCATGGGCGTTGCCGCCCGGGGTTCGAGACGGCGCGCGAGATGCCGGTCCAGCGTCGTCACCGACAGGGTGACATGGACCAGGCCGCGCGCCGCCATGTCGGCCAGGATGTCGATGTCACGCGTGACGAGCGTCGACTTGGTGATGAGGGCGACGGGGTGGGAAAAGCGCGACAGCGTCTCCAGGATCGACCGCGTGATTCCGAGGTCGCGCTCGATCGGCTGGTAGGCGTCGGTGTTCACGCCGAGGGCGATCACCTTGCAGCGGTATGACGGCGCCCGCAGTTCGCGCTCCAGCAGGGTCGCCGCGTCGTGCTTGGCGAACAGCATCGTCTCGAAGTCCAGGCCGGGCGACAGGCCCAGCCAGGCATGGGTCGGCCGCGCGAAGCAGTAGACGCAGCCGTGCT
>JBKBLL010000377.1:0-1003 GCA_046296375.1 Alphaproteobacteria bacterium
CTCGTCGAGCACCTGCGCCATGAAGGCGGTCTGCTGGCGGGCGAGCGTCACGCCGGGACAACTTCGGCAGCCGGTTCGGCGAATGCTCGCGCAAGGTCGAGTTCGGCCAGCAGCTCCGGCAGCGGCGGGATCGCGTCGTCGCGCTCGATCATGGTGGCGACCGGGCCGAGCCGGGTCATGGTCCGCCGGTACAGCGCCCACACTTCGTCGCACACCGCACGGTCATGGGTGTCGATCACGATCTCGCCGGGCGTGTGCCCGGCGAGGTGGACCTGGCGCACCCGGTCATGCGGCAGCGCGCCGATATAGGCATCGGGATCGAACCCGTGGTTACGGCTGCTGACGTAGACGTTGTTGACGTCGAGCAGCAGCGCGCAGCCGGTCCGCTGGGCCATCTCGGCGATGAACTCCCATTCGGTGAGTTCGTCTTCGGGGAAAGTGAGGTAACTGGAGGGGTTCTCGAACAGCATGGTCCGGCCCAGCGCGTCCTGCGCCCGGCCGATATTGTCGCACACCACGCCCAGCGCCTCCCGGGTGTAAGGCAGCGGCAGCAGATCATGGCTGTTGTGCGCGCTGGTCCGGGTCCAGCACAGGTGGTCGGATACCCATATCGGCTCGATCCGGTCAGCGAGGTTTCGCAGACGTTGCAGGTAATCCTGATCGACCCCATGGGCCGAACCGATTGACAGCGACACCCCGTGCAGGATCACCGGGTAATGCGTGCGGACCTGCTCCAGCACCGCGAGCGGTCGACCGCCGTCGACCATGAAGTTTTCCGAGATCAGCTCGACGAAATCGACCGGTGCCGCACCCGACAGGAAGTCGGGATAGTGTTCGCGCCGCAGGCCCAGTCCGAAACCGGAAACCGGGGTCACATCGTCATGCATGGGCAGATCCGCCACAGAAAAGCAGGAAAATGGGGCAGCCAGCCTCCCGGAGAGGGAGGGGGCAATGCCGGAAAGGCAGGCCACCCCGGGGCTATGGTCAGCCCAGATCGCCGATC
>JBKBLL010000378.1:0-950 GCA_046296375.1 Alphaproteobacteria bacterium
CAGCCGCGGCCATTGGCTACGCTGCCCCACTGCACCATCGCCGTCGTGATCGGGTCACCGCCGCTCCCCCCCATCAGCTTCCGCGGCTCCAGTGGCGCGCGGTAAGGCGCATCGTCGTCGCTCCAACTCTGCCCGCCCTGCCGCACGGCAGGCGCAGCAGGCGCCACGGCAGCACCGAGCGGCGTCGCGAGCAGCGTGATGATGGCGATCGCCATGACGAGCGCGGCTGCTTGCGGGGCGGCGTCGCGGCAACGCTCGCCTCCATCACGGCGCGGCAGAATTGTTGCTGCACCATCATGGCGCGCGCCCCCCTCGCGCGCGGTGCGCAGGGCTCGTGCCGCACCCGGCCGCGGGTGAGCTTGAACTTGCGCGCTGCCGGCCCCCGTGGCCGCGCCGCGATGCCGCAGCGTCCCTCTCGCCGCCTCTGCCACGCGCGCGTCGCCAGGCCGCGGCCGCGCGGTCCTTGCTGCGCGCTGCAACGTCGCAGCGGGTGGCGGCGGCTGCGCGGGGTCGGTGCGGTGCGGGGCCGGCGGCGACTCTCCGGCGCTGCTCGCGCCTCGCACGCTGCTGTGACGCGCGATCGCCCCAGCGTGTCGTGCAAGCGAGCGTGAGTGCAATCGCCGAGCCGGCCGCGGTGCGCGAGCGCGGTGCGCGGCGGCCGCCGCGGCGATGCAAGCGGCGCGCACCCGTCGACGACTCGGATCTGCGCCTCTCCGCCGGCGTGCGCAGCAGCATCTGGTGGTGGGAAGCGCGCCATGGGTTCAGCTGGTTCGCGGGGCAGAAACTGCGACCGACTCCCTGCGGCTGAAAACGTGCGTGTGGTGCAAAATTCACAAGTACTGTACTGATGTGCGGTCAGGAAGGGCACAAGTCGTTTTCGCCGGCGGCGAATACAAAAAAAAAACGCGGCGGAGACTCGGAGTCCCTCGCATTTATTTCCAGATTTCTTG
>JBKBLL010000379.1:0-894 GCA_046296375.1 Alphaproteobacteria bacterium
CAGTCCGGTCGCCAGACGCCGGGGGATGAATTTCACCGCCGCGACCATTGCGCCTGCGAGACGGGTGACGCGGACGAAGGGGCGTGGATTCTCGATCAGATCTGCTGTCGCGCGGGCGATCTCCTCCGGCTCGGCGTTGCGTAATCCCTTTGCGCCGGCGGTTCCGGCGACGAGTTCGGTGTTGGTGAACGTCGGGCGGACTGTGGACAGTCGAACCCCTGACTTGCGGTACTCCAGTCGTGCGGCCTCTGTGAATCCGATGACTGCGAACTTGGTAGCGCAGTAGGTCGCCAAACCAGGTACCGCGAGCTCGCCGGCCAATGACGCAGTGTTGATGATGTGTCCGGTGCGGCGCGGCAGCATGCGCTGAAGAGCCAGTTTGGTCCCGAAGATGACCCCCAGGACATTGATCTCGACTTGCCGCCGGGTTACTGCATCGTCCTCTTCGTGGGCGTGGCCGGTAGGCATGATGCCCGCGTTGTTGATCAGGATGTCGAGGGGTCCGAGTTCACGTTCGACCAGGTCCAGAAACGTTGTGAACGAGTCAGGTTCGGTGACGTCGAGTCGGGTGACGACCTTCACCCCGAGTTCGGCGGCGGCCTCCTTCGCACGTGCCTCGTCGATGTCGCCGATGGCGACCCGGTGGCCTCGTCGAATCAACTCCTTCGCTGTCTGATAGCCGATGCCGCGAGCTCCACCTGTGATCGCCACGGTCCTGGCGGGGGTGTGAGGTGCGTTGTTCGTCATGCTGCGCTCCTTGCATAGATAAGAGACATCGGTAGACGCCGTTCGGGCCGCTCTCGCGGTAGCGGCTGCGCACACAGGAGAGGGATATGGGTATCGCGCGGCGTCTCGTGCCCGGGGAGGCGTTCGGATCGGTCGTTCATCGGCCGC
>JBKBLL010000380.1:0-298 GCA_046296375.1 Alphaproteobacteria bacterium
ACGCGCATCTGGTCGCCGCGGGTCCATCGGGCCGGTTCGAGCCCGACCGCCTCCTCGAGGATCTCGCCGACCGACACATCTCTCAGCGGTTCCTGGCGCGGAACGCTTTCTGTGCGGGAGTTGCCGTAGTCGGGGAAGCCGTCCGAGACGGTGCGGATCTCGTGCGTCAGCCAGTGTTCGATCAGGTCGTCCCAGGCGTCGGACTGGTAGCGGCGGTCCTGCTCCTCGCGGGCTTCAGCCAGCAGCGCCGGATCGTCGATCCACCAGATCGCGCCGGCGCGGAAGCGGTGGACGGCCT
>JBKBLL010000380.1:308-595 GCA_046296375.1 Alphaproteobacteria bacterium
CGCGCAGATAGGTGTCGGGGTTCACGGTACCGGCGAAGACGCACTGCCGGGGGAGCTCGACGGTGTAGCGACCGTACGGTGGACGGAAGCGGTCGGTGGTCCGCGTCAGGAACGCCTTGATGCGCGAGACCTCGGCGCGGCCGATGGCGTCGAGCTCGGCAATCTCCACGATCCACACGCCCTGCATGTGCAGTGCTGCGTCCTTCGACCCGAGCTCGGGCAGCTCGTCGGTGAACCATTCCTCGCCGGCGAGCACCTTGATCGCGGTGGACTTGCGCGCGCCCTGC
>JBKBLL010000380.1:605-864 GCA_046296375.1 Alphaproteobacteria bacterium
GTCAGGGTATCCAGCCAGTCGCGGACGGGATGGATGCGGTGTTCGCGGGCGACTGCGCCGACGGCACGACTGACCACGAGCGGCGCGACATTCACCCCGCGCAGCTGCAGCCATTCAGCGGTCCGGACATCGTCCGCATCCTCCCACGGACGTGGAAACGGGCCGGTAGCGGTATCCCACGGCAGCGGTTGGCGGACAACGATCTCCTGCGAGAAGTCGTCGAAGGCCAGCACGCCCGCGAAAGCGACGTCGGACGTCA
>JBKBLL010000381.1:0-818 GCA_046296375.1 Alphaproteobacteria bacterium
GTCGGCCTGACGTCGGACGCCGTCAATCTTGACCCCCAGGCTGGCGAGGAACTGTCCAGCAACATCCTCTTCTACCACATCTACGATCCCTTGGTCCGCCGCAATGCCGACCTGTCCTTCGGACCCGGCCTTGCAGAAAGCTGGGAGCTCAAGGATGACACGACCTGGGTGTTCAAGCTGCGCCAGGGCGTCAAGTTCCACAATGGCGAAGAGTTCAAGGCGTCGGATGTTGTCTTCACCCTCGACCGTCTGAAGAAGTCGCTGATGGCCAATCTCGGCGCGAACATCGCCTCCTTCACGGCGGTCGATGACTACACCGTCGAGATCAAGACGCCCAAGCCCTACGCAGTCCTGCCAAACGATCTGGCCGCCGTCCTGATCCTCAGCGAGAAATATGCAAAGGAAGTGGGCGATGAGCAGCTGGACTTGAAGCCTGTCGGCACCGGTCCCTACAAGCTGGTCGAATGGATCAAGGAAGATCACATCACGCTTGCCGCCAATGCTGACTACTTCGCTGGCGCGCCGAAAATCGAAGAAGTCACATTCCGCCCGATCACCAATGGCGCCACCCGCACGGCAGCCCTGCTGACCGGCGAAGTCGATGTCATCCAGGATCTGAACGTCCGCGACGTCGACCGCGTCAAGGCGGATGACCGCTACAAGGTCATGACCAAGCCGAGCCTGCTCAACGTCGTGGTCTCGATCGACCATCGTGAGAAAAGCCCCACCGTCGCGCTCGACAAGAACCCGATGATGGATCGTCGTGTTCGCGAAGCCATGGTCCGCGCAATCGACGTCAATGCGATCAACAAGATCAT
>JBKBLL010000382.1:0-813 GCA_046296375.1 Alphaproteobacteria bacterium
TGCTGAATTTGCTTTTCCAATTCCTTTCGAAAAGGGCCTTCGCCGAAAATGGTCAGGGTGCAGTCGGGTTGGGATTGGAGGACTTGGGAAAAGGCTTGGATGGCATCCTGAAAACCTTTCCGCTCCAGGAGTCGGCCGTAGGAGATGAAGTTGCGAATTGTTCTCGTCATTGCGAGGCTACTTTCCTGTAAACTGGAATCTTCTCCAAGGCTTTTTGTAGCCGAAGCAATCTCAGTGGGAGGAAACTGTTCCTCATTGGGAGATTGCTTCCCTACGCTCGCAATGACGTCATCCGTCACTCCCGAAATAATCGGGATAGGTGCGAGGCTGCTGTCTTTCAGGCCTGCTTTTTCTGATAAATAAGCAGAAGCAGTCTCCGAATCGGCTTCCTCTTTTGGAGATTGCTTCGCTGCGCTCGCAATGACGGGACGGCCACGGTAAACCACGGTGATTTTTTTGCTCTTTAAGCCCAGGGTTTTCACATGGGAATCTGCCAAAGCCTGTGCATTGGCGATCCAGTGGATGGGAATACCGGCGGTGAGGCAATCGAGCCAATAGACGAGTTTGTATTTCAGGCCTTTTTTATCAGTCCAGGCGATGGGGCTGTAGGAGTCGTTGACCAAGGTTCCGACAAGAGGAATATCTGTAAGTAGGGAGGCGATTCGGGTGATGATATCGGCTCGCCAGAGGCTGGAAATGAGGAGATCGGGTTTTTCCTTTCGGATCAGTCGAACCAGACGTGAAACGGCTAAGGGAAAATGATACGTCTCGGGGATATTTAAAAAAAAGAGCCGGATTCCGGCTCGTTCGTAT
>JBKBLL010000383.1:0-800 GCA_046296375.1 Alphaproteobacteria bacterium
GGCCCATTCCGACCACGGGCGCGAGATTTCGGGCCGGGTCCTGGGCATCCTTGGCATGGGCAGCATCGGACAGGCGCTTGCGCGCATCGCGGTGCAGGGCTTCGGGATGCCGGTGATCTGCCACACCCGCAGCGGCACGGCACCGGAGGGGGGACACGCGGTGGGTTTTGCCGAACTGCTGGCGCAGTCGGATATTCTGGCCCTCTGCGCCCCCCTGACCCCGCAGACGCGCGGGATGGTGGATGCGGCGGCATTGGCCCGGATGAAACCGGGGGCCATCCTTGTCAACGTCGCGCGCGGCCCGCTGGTCGAGGAGGCGGCGCTGATCGCGGCGCTGGCCTCCGGTCATCTTGGAGGGGCGGCCATCGACGTTTTCGACACCCAGCCGCTGCCAGAAGGTCACCCCCTCCTGTCCCTGCCGAACGTCATCCTGACCCCGCACATGGCCGGGATCACCGAGGAAAGCATGCTGCGGATGGGGCAGGGGGTCGTGGCCGAGGTGCAGCGCGTGGTCGCCGGCGGCCTGCCGCAGAACCTTGTGAACCCCGATGCCGTGCCGCTTTACCGGCGGCGTTTTCCGGGCTGACCCTGCGGGTCGGCCCGGTGCGCCGGTCAGGCCAGCGCCAGATTGGCGCCGGTCTCGGGATCGAAGGTCACCACGCGGTCTGGCTTCCAGCCGAACCGCACCAGTTCGTCGCGCTGAACATGCGTTCCGGCGGGCACCGTCACATGCAGCCGCGCCTCGCCCATGTCCATGACCAGGATCTTTATCACGCCCTGATCCTCGATGTCGAAGATCC
>JBKBLL010000384.1:0-775 GCA_046296375.1 Alphaproteobacteria bacterium
GGCCGCCATTGTGCCAGGCCGCCGCTTGCGCGCCCGCCGTGCAGCGGCATCCCCCGGGCCAGCGTCCGCCGGCTCACATGCGCAAACCGAACACTCAACATGCTGCATCCCGCGTGGATTTTCGCCGCTCGCGCAGGCCGCGGCGCGACTGTGCCATGCCGAGCCGCACAGCAACAGCGCACAAAAAGCAGGAGCCAATGAGCGTTGCGGTGGCGACACCACCACCATCATCATCGCCCCCCAGCGGCGGCGGCGGCACCAGTGTGCGGCAGCCCAACGCAAACAGTGGCGAGCGACAGCGCGGTAGCCAGTGCGGGCTCGCAGTGACACGCGAGCCACGCTGGCGCTGCAATGTCGCTCGCGCTGGTTGACGCGGTCCGCTGGGTGCGTGTCACCGCCTGCCCCGCTGGTGGTGCGCCGGGGCGCCTTTGCATGTGTGAGAGAGAGTCGAGTCACACACCCAGAGGCGCTGCGGACGAGCCCGACCGGCCGGAGCAAGCACTGTGCGGCGGCGGCGATATCCTCAAAATTCGGGTTACGTTACATTGTTGCTGCTGCTGTCATCGATCGACGTTGGTGCGCGCACCGCGCGCGGCCCCAGCGTCGGCCGATAAAGCGAGCGGGAAGCGGCGCGCGCCGCCGGCGTGACCTCCTGGGCCGTCGCGAACGCTGCCTGCAGCCGCGCGCCACGCCAGCTTGAAAGAAGGTGAGCAAGCCCCGTCCGCATTTCGCACCGCGCCGCGCGATTCTGAGAATGCACGACGCATGCAGCGAG
>JBKBLL010000385.1:0-771 GCA_046296375.1 Alphaproteobacteria bacterium
GGTCAGTATCGGTGCCATTACCAAGCATGGCGTTGTCGCCACCTCGGCCGATGTGAAGAAAGCCATCCCGGCGCTGGCACATCTCGCCGGTCTGATCGGCGATCCCGCCGTGCGCAATATGGGCACCATGGGCGGTTCGGTCGCCAATAACGACCCGGCGGCCGATTATCCCTCTGCCGTGCTTGGCCTGAATGCCACGGTGCATACCACCAAGCGCAAGATCGCTGCCGACAGCTTCTTCACTGGCCTGTTCGAGACCGCGCTGGAAGAGAGCGAGATCATCACGAAGATCGAGTTCCCGGTGCCGAAGCGCGCCGGTTACGAGAAGTTCCGCAACCCGGCCTCGCGCTATGCCATGGTCGGTGTCTTCGTGGCCGAAACCGCCGATGGCGTGCGCGTCGCTGTCACCGGCGCAGGGCCCTGCGTTTTCCGTCATAAGGAGATGGAAGCAGCCTTGTCGAAATCCTTTAGCCCCGATGCGCTGAAGGGCATCAAGACCGATCCGGGCAAAATGAACAACGACATCCATGGCAGCGGCGAATACCGCGCCCATCTGGTTGGCGTGGTGGCCAAGCGCGCCGTGCAGAACGCGCTCGGCTGAAGATCATAGCTTTCCCATCGACGGCGCGCCTGGGGTATGATGGCGCGCCGTTTTGATTCCCGCTTTCTGGACAGGCCATGACCGAACGCTTTGCCGCAACCGATCTTGTTACCTTCGCCATCGACCTGCTGCGTAAGGGCGGCTTGGACACCGAAAAAGCGCGCGCCACG
>JBKBLL010000386.1:0-755 GCA_046296375.1 Alphaproteobacteria bacterium
CTATGATCGCGCGATCCGCCTGTGGGCGCGGGAGAAGCGGTGGCGTGCCGCCATGCTTGCCATGCTGCGCCCGGATTGGCGCCTGGTAATCGCCGATTATGGCCGCCAGCACGGGTCTCATGCGGCTCGCCTTCCGCCTGACCGTGCAGCGGGCTCGATGGCATCGACGATACCCAGCCCAATGCCGACGGCGTGCTCCCCGGCCTGATGGCGGCCAAGCGAACGGGCCCGCCGATTTGGCCACTTAGGCGATTACGTATTGACCCTGACACGGTGTCAGACCCTAGATCGTCAGGCGTCGAAAGGAGCGAGGCGATGAACGAGACACATGGAGCGGCGCATGGCGGCGGTTGCTGCGGCGGCCACGGCACCGCTAAAGCGGCGACCGGCGTCAAGGACCCGGTCTGCGGCATGACCGTCGACCCGGCGACCACGGCGCATCACGCCGAGCATAGCGGTGAAAGCTATCATTTCTGCAGCGCGGGCTGCCGGACCAAATTCATCGCCGATCCCGAGCGCTATCTCGGCCCGCCGACGCCGCCGGTCGCGGCGCCCGAAGGCACGATCTGGACCTGCCCGATGCATCCCGAGATCCGCCAGGACCATCCCGGGTCCTGTCCGATCTGCGGCATGGCGCTCGAACCCGATCTGGTCACCGCGGATAGCGGCCCCAATCCGGAGCTCGCCGACATGACGCGGCGGTTCTGGATCGGGCTCGCGCTCACGCTTCCGGTCTTCGTGCTGGAGATGGGCGG
>JBKBLL010000387.1:0-755 GCA_046296375.1 Alphaproteobacteria bacterium
GGCGAAATGACTTGGGAAGGCGCCTGTGATCGCTGCGGCGGCACGACGCGATTCTGCGCGCCGCGGCGCGCCGTAGAGTCGCGCCGGCCGGCTGTGCGCGCCACCTCCTGCTCCGGTTCGTCACGCTGCCGCCACAGCGCCTCCCACGCGAGCAGCATCTCCTCGTCTTCGCCCTCCGTTTCCGGCCCGAACAGTGGCCACTCGGCCTCCGCCGCCTCCGCCTCGGCTGCCCGCCGCAGGGCCGCCTCCCGCGCCGCCAGTTCGTCAGTGCGTGCCCGCGTCTCCTTCGCCGCCAGCGCCGCGCGCGCCCGCTCCGCCTCTGCCACGCGCTGCTCGGCCGCATCCCCGTCGCGTGCGTCACTCACCTCTCCCTCAGCCGCAGCCGCACCTCCTGTCTCCGCTTACTCACCCGCCGCCACCGCCGCCTCGCGCGCCGCCACCTCACGCGCCGTCTGCTCTGCAGCGGCTTGCTGCGCGTGCGCGCGCGCCTCTGCCTGCGCCACCGCCGCCATGTCGCGCTGCAGCGCCAGCAGCTGCTGCTGCGTTGCCGACAGCGTCGTCAAGTGCCGCTCCGCATCCGCCTCCACGCTGTGACGCACGGAAGGGGTGAGGGTGTGCACAGCGCGCAGAGCGCAGCGTGCGGATGCCGCACCGCTGCAGCTCCTCCTCGAACCGCGCTTGCGACGAACGCACAGCCTCGTGCGCTGCGGCCAGCGCCTGGCGGTGTGCCGCCGCCGCTGCCGCCGCGTCTGCCT
>JBKBLL010000388.1:0-743 GCA_046296375.1 Alphaproteobacteria bacterium
GCAGGCCCCCACGCTGGAGACGAAGATGGTGGGGGGGCTGTACTTTGCGGGGCAGATCAACGGCACGACGGGGTGAGCGCGCGCACGAGCTGCTGCCACATGCGTGCACACGCGCACACGTGCACACGCACGAACGCACGCACGCACACGCCCTGCCGCCGCCGCTCCTCCCTCACGCCTCCGCTGCAGCTACGAGGAGGCGGCGTCCCAGGGGATCATCGCGGGGCTGAACGCAGGGCTGGCGGCGCTGGGCCGCGGCCCCTTCCAGCTGGGGCGCACCGACGCGTTCGTGGGCGTGCTGATCGATGACCTCACCTCGCTGGGCGCGGACGAGCCGTACCGCATGTTCACCTCCCGCTCCGAGTATCGGCTCTCCCTCCGAGCGGTCCGTGCCGCCGCCTGCACTGATGCTGATGCCGCGGTGCTGCGGCAGGGATGACCGCTGCGGGCGTCACCACTGCGCTGACCTGGCGCCACGCTGCGCAGGACAACGCGGACCGACGGCTGACGCGGCTGGGCGCGCAAGTGGGGTGCGTGAGCGAGCAGCGGCTGCGCGCGCTGGACCGCAAGGAGGAGCAGATCGAGCGCGGCCTCGCCTGCCTGCACGGCTTCAAGGTGCGTCGTCGTGCCGATACCGCTGCCGATACCGTTGCTGCTGCTGCTGCGTTTGCTGCTGATGCTGACAATGCTGCTGCTGACAATGCTGCCTCCCAGCTGTCTACGCACCAGTGGCAGCAGCACGG
>JBKBLL010000389.1:0-313 GCA_046296375.1 Alphaproteobacteria bacterium
TCGGACACCTTCTCTACAAGCTGTTCGTTATCCGCCGATCCGTCGAGCTGCCATAGCGCCCGGACCACTGGCCAGAACAACTCGTCATGCTTCGGCAATCCATCGATCAATTCAGACATAGCCACCACCCCACAGGGTCAGGCTATCAGCGCCGTTAACCTTTTCACAGAGGAACAAATCAGAGCGAGTCTGGCGTCATTCACTGACACGGGCCGCCAGCGTTTTGTTGACACAGTGTTGACACGGTGCGGAAAAACAAAAAGCCTCCCGCGAGGGAGGTTCTTAAGCGTCGGTAATCGTTGTAAGATTTGGT
>JBKBLL010000389.1:323-733 GCA_046296375.1 Alphaproteobacteria bacterium
CCGACCTTCAGGTTATGAGCCTGACGAGCTACCGGGCTGCTCCACCCCGCGGTGGTTCCGGGTTTTATCCGGGATTGTGTTTAGAGAGACAGGTTCTTGTCAGGTCTGGCGGCGACCTACTCTCCCACGTCTTGAGACGCAGTACCATTGGCGCGGCGGCGCTTAACTTCCGAGTTCGGGAAGGGATCGGGTGTTTCGCTCGCGCTATGACCACCAGACCGGAGAAGAACCTTTGACACATCGGCGTTTTGAGGCGCTGTCGAGTTGAGTATGTGCAGTATGATCTGATTGCAGCGTTGCTGTTTCTGGATCGGATCAAGCCAATCGGGCGATTAGTACTGGTCAGCTGCACGCATTGCTGCGCTTGCACCTCCAGCCTATCGACGTGGTTGTCTTCCACGGCCCTCTAG
>JBKBLL010000390.1:0-731 GCA_046296375.1 Alphaproteobacteria bacterium
GTCGAGGACCAGGATCTCCGGGCGCATCGCCAACACCGTGGCCACCGCCACCCGTCGGCGCTGGCCGAAGGAGAGGTGGTGCGGCGGCCGGTCGACGAACTCACTCATGCCCACCTGCTCGAGCGCCTCCATCACCCGCTGGTCGAGCTCGGCGCCGCGCAGGCCCAGGTTGGCCGGCCCGAAGGCGACGTCCTGACGCACCGAGGCCATGAAGAGCTGGTCGTCGGGGTCCTGGAAGACGACACCGACCCGGCGGCGGATCTCGGCGAGGTTCTCCTTGACCACCGGGAGGCCACTGACGGCCACACTCCCGGCACCGGCGGTGAGGATGCCGTTGAGGTGGAGCACCAGCGTCGTCTTGCCGGCGCCGTTGGGGCCGAGCAGCGCCACCCGCTCGCCGCGCCGCACGTCCAGGTCGACGCCGAAGAGCGCCTGGTGACCGTCGGGGTAGGCGTAGGCCAGCCCCCGCACATCCAGCACCCTTTCGGTCATGCCGCCCCCCTCGCTCCCTGAGGAGGTTGCACAGCTTCCGTCGAGGGCAGCGTACCGGTGTAGCCACGGGAGAGCATCGCGAGATGCACGCGCTCACCACGCTCGTAGGAGCGGATGAACAGCGCCCCCAACGACCGCGCCAGCATCGGCCAGTGGCGGGGTGACCGGGGGTCACACCCGCGCGAGCGCATCGCGGTCACCATCCGGCCCATCTCGCCGGTGACCACGTCGAGGTAGCG
>JBKBLL010000391.1:0-729 GCA_046296375.1 Alphaproteobacteria bacterium
TGACGCGCGTGGTGGGCGCCGGGGTGGCCCGCCAGCTCGTCGCCGAGCTCGATGTAGCCGAACCCGGTCGCAGGATGGGTGGGGGCGATGCCCAGGGTGACCAGCCACCCCTCGCGGGCGACCGCGACCGCGCGGCGTACACAGTCCTCGAACTCGTGCGCGCCGGTGATCACGTGGTCGGCGGCGAAGGAGCCCATCACGGCGGCGGGGTCGCGCCGCTCCAGCAACGCCGCCGCCAGGCCGATGGCGGCCATCGAGTCCCGGGCCGACGGCTCGGCCACGAGGTTCTCACCCGACAGGTCCGGCAGCTGCGCCGCCACGGCGTCCCGGTGGGCGCTGCCGGTGACCACCAGCAGCCGGTCGTCGACCAGCGGCCGGAGCCGGTCGGCGGTGGCCTGGAGCAGGCTGCGCCCACCACCGGTCAGGTCGTGCAGGAACTTGGGCGACCCGGCGCGGGAGAGCGGCCACAGCCGGGTCCCCGCGCCCCCTGCCGGCACCACCGCCCAGAAGCTCTCCACCGCAGTCATGCCCCGGAGGGTAGCGTCACCGGTCCGTCTACCCTGATCCGGTGACGACTTTCGCGGCAACGCTGGCCGACCGGCTCGCGCACGATCCCGGCCAGCCCCTGATCACCTTCTACGACGAGGCGACCGGCGAGCGGGTCGAGCTGTCGGTCACGACGTACGCCAACTGGGTGGCCAAGACCGCCTCCCTGCTCGTCGAGGAGCT
>JBKBLL010000392.1:0-710 GCA_046296375.1 Alphaproteobacteria bacterium
GGGTGCTGCGGCCGGGCGAGGATCTCCTCGCTTTGACCCTGCTCGACGACGTCGCCCTGGCACATCACGACGATGCGGCTGCAATAGCGCGCGACCATGCCGAGATCATGCGAGATCAGCAGCACGGCGGTGTCGTTGGCCTTCGTCAGCTCGACCATCAGCTCCATGACGTCGCGCTGGACCACGGCGTCGAGCGCGGTGGTCGGCTCGTCCGCCAGCAGCAAAGCCGGCTTCAGCAGCATCACCGAGGCCAGCATGATGCGCTGGCGCATGCCGCCGGAGAACTGGTGCGGATAGGCGGTGAGCGCCCCTTCCGGATCGCGCAGGCCGACGCTCCTGAGCATGTCGAGGATCAGGGTGCGGCGCTGGCTTGCATCGAGCTTGCGGTGCAGCGCCAGCCCCTCGTCGAGCTGGCGCCCGATCAGCATCGAGGGGTTGAGCGAGGTCATCGGCTCCTGGAAGACCATGCCGACCTTGGCGCCGCGCATGGTGCGCAGGTCCTTCGGGCTCATCGCCATCACGTCCTGGCCGTCGAAGCGGATCGTGCCCTCGTCCGGCTCGATCAGGCGCAGGCAGAGCCGCGCGGCGGTCGACTTGCCGCAGCCGGACTCGCCGACCAGCGCCAGCGTCTCGCCCGGCATCACCGCGATGTCGATGCCGTCCACCGCGCGCACGTGCCCCGTGATGCGGCCGAACACCCCGCCGCGCAC
>JBKBLL010000393.1:0-698 GCA_046296375.1 Alphaproteobacteria bacterium
CGCCGCCACCGTGGACTTTGATCACTTCACCGTGCGCAAGGTGGTGGCGGCAGGCGGTAACGGCATTGTGCTGCAGTGCGACGTCACCGTGCCTGCCTGGTGCGTGGCGGATGAAGCCGCTGCTGTTGCTCCCGCTGCCGCTGCCGGACGCAGCGATGGCCAGCCCACGGCGCAAGTGGCTGTGGCGTTGAAGGTGCTGGCGGGCGTGCAGGACCCCCGCCACACCACGCTCAAGCACGCCTTCCTGCGCGAGTTCCACACGCTGAGCGACATGCCGCCCCACCCCAACGTCATCACCCTGCTGGCCTTCCTCACCAAGCGCCTGCCCAAGCCCATGTTCGACCTGCTGCCCGACGGCTTCCGCCTGATGGTGGGCGGCGCCACCAACCCCGTGCTGGCCCTCATCATGCCGCTGCACCCGCGCACCCTGGAGGCCGCTGCTGCCGGTGCGGAGCCTGCGCAGCTGGTGCGGTGGTGCCTGGAGGTGGCTGCCGCAGTGGCGCATATGTTCAGGTATGGGTGGGTGCACCTGGACCTGAAGCTAAACAACGTGCTGGTGGCGGGCGATGGGCGCGCCGTGCTGATCGACATGGGCACCGCCATGCCCGTGGCAGCAGACGGCTCGCTCACCGTGCCCGCGCACTTTGGTCTGTCGGGCAACCCTGCGCACCGCGCGCCCGAGGTGCTGGCGGCCTGGA
>JBKBLL010000394.1:0-692 GCA_046296375.1 Alphaproteobacteria bacterium
GAGGCACTCGGCCCACTGCTCAGCCTGCCGGTGGTGATGTGCTTCGGCTATTTCCTGCTGCTGTCCTTCGCCCTGATCGGCGTGCAGAATTTCCTGCCCGCCACGCTGGAGGCGCTGTATGGCACACCGCTGACGCTGGCGACCACGACCCTGACCGGCTTCCTGCTCGGCGCTTCCGCTGGCGTCATGGTCGGCGGCTGGGTCGCCGACAAGGGCGTGAAGCTGGAAGCCATCGTGATCTGCGGCCTGCTGGGCTCGGCCGCGCTCATGCTGGTCGTCGCCAATCTCAACCTGCCGGCAGCGATGCTCGTGGCTGCCATTGCCGGCGCCGGTTTCCTGCAGGGCTTCACGACGCCCTCGCGCGACCTGATCGTGCGTGGTGCTGCACCCAAGGGCGCGTCGGGCCGCGTCTTCGGCTTCGTCTATTCCGGCCTCGATGCCGGCTCGGCCATGGCGCCGCTGGCGATCGGCTTGCTGCTCGATCACGGCCGCGCCAATTATGTGCTGTGGTTCGTCGCCCTGATGCTGGCGCTCACCACGCTGACGGCCGTGGCGATCCGGCAGAGTTCCACTCGCAGCGTGACAGCTGCGGCGTAATAACGCCGGCCCGTCAGGCCGGCAGCGTCTCGGCCACGAAGGTCTTGCTGATCACCACCCAGCTTCCGTCCAGCTTGATCAGGCTGAGATAATCG
>JBKBLL010000395.1:0-689 GCA_046296375.1 Alphaproteobacteria bacterium
TGGAGGGCCTCGACGGGCTCGACCGCTCCGCACGTTTCGCGGCCGTCAGCGCGGTCAGCCACGGCACGACCGTCGCGACCAACCAGCTGCTCGAGGGCAAGGTCGACGAGCTGGGCTTCATCACCACCGAGGGTTACGACGCGATGCTGGAGATCGCACGGCAGTCGGTGCCCGACGGCTATGGCAACTCCTACTTCTGGGTCAAGCCGCCCCGCATCGTCCCGCGTGACCTGGTCAGGTCGGTCGGTGGCCGGCTCGACTTCACCGGCGCCGAGGTGCGGCCCTTTGACGAGGGGGGTGCGCGGGCCGTGGCCCGCTGGTTCCGCGACCGTGGGGTGATGACGCTCGGCGTGTGCTTCCTGCACGCCTACGCCAACCCCGAGCACGAGGAGCGGATGCGGACCATCCTCACCGAGGAGCACCCCGAGGCGGTCGTCTCGATCTCGAGCGAGGTGCTGCGCGAGTACCGCGAGTACGAGCGCGCGATGACCACCCTGGTCGACGCCGCGGTCAAGCCGAAGCTCAGCCGCTACGTCACCAACATCAAGTCCCGGCTCGGCTCGCTGGTCGAGGAGGTTGCGCAGCAACCGTCTCGAAGCCAGCGGCCGATCCCGTTCTACGTGATGAAGTCCAACGGGGGTGTGCTCTCCGCCGACGAGGTGGTGCACCAACCGATCACCACCGTGCTG
>JBKBLL010000396.1:0-688 GCA_046296375.1 Alphaproteobacteria bacterium
GCCATCGCGCGCAAAGGGCGGGCCGAAGGGCGGGGCGGGCAGGTGCTGTGGCGGCATGCCTGGCGGTGCAAAGGGGTGGCCGGGCATGCCGGGGGGAGCCTGGCTGAACCGCGAGAACTGCCGCTGGCTCCGCCGTTTCAGAACCCGCGCCACGCTGCTGCTGCGCCCGCCGCCGCCGCTGCTTCTGCTGCTGCTGCTGCTGCTGCTGCTGCTGCTGCTGTCGCTGCTGCTACTGCGGCTTCTGCTGCTGCTCCTGCTGCGGGCACGGCTGCGTTCGCGAGTGGCGGTACGGCTGCGGCTGCGGCGAGACCGGCTGCGGCTGCGGCTGCGGCTGCGGCGTGACCGGCTGCGGCCGCCGGGCGCGCGGCTATCGCTGCTGCGCGAGCGCGAGCGACGGCCGCGGCTGCTGCGCAGGGAGGAGCGGCTGTGCTGTCGCCGCGCCAGCTGCTGCTGCTGCTGCTGCTGCGGTAGTGGTGGCGGTGGCTGTGACACATTCGCTTCCGCCTTCACTCCCTCGTGAGGCGGCAGTGGTGGTGGTGGCGGCAGCGGCGGCGCGGTAACTGCCGCAGCATCACCGTGGGCGGATGCCAGCGCTGCAGGCGGCAGAGCGGGCGGGCGCGGCGGCAGCGACGGCACCGGCGGCAGCGGCGGAGGCGGAGAGGCGGACAATGATGACGTTGGCACGTAC
>JBKBLL010000397.1:0-677 GCA_046296375.1 Alphaproteobacteria bacterium
CGCCAATCGCGCTCCTCGAAAAAAGCGGTCATGTCGAACCGCACCAGCGCTTCGCCTTCAACGACCAGAATGGTGTTGCTGCCGATCGGCTTGCTCTGTCCCACGCCGTCTACTCGTTCACTGTTGCGGCATCTCCAAGCCGCGCTTCCAATTCAAACACCAAACCCTCCGGCCGGTAGTCGGTTGCGGCTTTGCCGCGGAAATAGGAGCGCAGCGACCGCTCGATCAGGGTCGAGCCGAAGCCCTTGCGCGTCGGGGGCGAAACCGGCGGTCCGCCTTGTTCGCGCCAGGCTATCGACAGGATCGCGTCATTGCCTTCCCCCGTGACACTCCATTCGAGCACTACCGTCCCGGCACCGTTCGCTAATGCCCCGTACTTGGCGGCGTTGGTGGCAAGCTCATGCAGCGCCAGCGCAAAGGCGACCGTCACCTCAGGCTTCAGAGTAACAGCGGGGCCGTCGAGCAGAATGCGCTCGCCGATACTGCCATGTGGCGCCAACGCGCGCGTCGCTACCTCATGCAGATCGGCCGAACGCCATGAGCTGCCCGTCAGCACGTCGGTTGCTGCTCCAAGCGCCTCCAGGCGCGCACCGAGATTGTGGCTGGCCGTTTTGGTGTCAGGCGCGGTGCGCAGCGTCTGCGAGGCAACTGACTGGACGACCGCCAGCACGTTCTTG
>JBKBLL010000398.1:0-671 GCA_046296375.1 Alphaproteobacteria bacterium
CCGGCGTGCCGATCTGCTCGATCGCGCCGTTCAGCATCACCACGATCCGGTCGGCAAGCGACAGCGCCTCGCCCTGGTCGTGGGTGACGAAGATCATCGTCACGCCGGTTTCCTTCTGGACGCGCTGAAGCTCGGTGCGCATCTCCAGGCGAAGCCGCGCATCGAGGTTCGACAGCGGCTCGTCGAGCAGCAGGACCTTCGGCTCCATCACCATCGAGCGCGCAAGGGCGACCCGCTGCTGCTGGCCGCCGGAAAGCTCGGCCGGCTTGCGCGTCGCGAACTTGGATAGGCCCACGGATTTCAGGCCGGCGGTGACGCGCGTCTCGATGTCGCTTGCCGGCAGCTTCTTCAGGCGCAGGCCGAAGGCGACGTTTTCAAACACCGAGAGATGCGGAAACAGCGCATAGGATTGGAAAACGAGGCCGACCGACCGCTTGTTGGCGGAAACCCGGGTGATGTCGACGCCGTCGAGGCTGATGCGACCGGACGCCGGCGTCAGCAGCCCGGCGATCGAGCGCATCGTCGTCGTCTTGCCGCAGCCGGACGGACCGAGGAACGCCATCAGTTCGCCCTTGCGGATCGACAGGTCGAGATCCTTCACCGCAACGGTATCACCATAGGCGAGCGTGAGTTTTTCGAGGCTGAGGAAGGAAGCGTCAGACATAGCGGGA
>JBKBLL010000399.1:0-665 GCA_046296375.1 Alphaproteobacteria bacterium
GTCTGCATCGCCCGGTCACAGGCCTCGAACCCGGCTTCGCTGCCGAGGAACTTCGCAGCGTTGGCCTCGGGGCCGCACGGTTGGTGCTTGTCGAACAGCTCGGCCGCCTTCATCGCGATCTGCTCGGCCGCCTGGAGCCGGATCCAGGAGTCGGCCAGAGGGTGCGCGACCGCCTGGTTCTTGCCGATCGGGCGATCGAAGACGACCCGGTCCTTGGCGTACTGGGTGGCGACGTCGAGCGCAGCGCGGCCGAGGCCGATCTGCTCCATGGCGACCACGATGCGCTCGGGGTTCAGGCCGTCCAGCAGGTAGTAGAAACCCTTGCCGACCTCGCCCACGACGTCCTCGTCGGGGATCTCGAGGTTGTCGATGAACAGCTCGTTGGAGTCGATGCACGAGCGCCCGAGCTTCTCGATCTCGCGCACGGTGATGCTGTCGCGGTTCATGTCGGTGAAGAACAGCGTCATCCCGGAGAACGGCTTGTCGTCGGTGCGCGGGGAGGTGCGCGCCAGCAACAGGATCCGCTTCGCGTTCTGCGCGTTGGTGATCCAGACCTTCTTGCCGTTGACGACCCACTTGTCGCCCTTGCGCTCGGCCTTGGTGGTGATGCGCGAGGTGTCGACACCGGCGTCAGGCTCGGTGACACCGAAGCACATGAGCAGCTC
>JBKBLL010000400.1:0-408 GCA_046296375.1 Alphaproteobacteria bacterium
TATCTCTTGCCCACATCCTCCTGCACCTGCATGCACAGTGGCATATGGCTGCTATGCGTGGGGGAGGTGGGGGAGAGGTTGGGAGTTTGTATTTACAAAGTCTATATGACTTGTATAGACCGTATATACAAAGTCCTTTGTTCTACAAAAGGGGCCACTTTCACCCCCCACGTGTGCACACATTGTGGTTGTCCGCCAATCTCAATGTCATGCTATATATGAGAGGGGGGGGGTCCAGTGGACCCAACCCAAGTGGTGTCAGTCCTCACCTGTTCACCCCTCCCTCTCACCCCTTCCACTGTCCCAGTCCCTCTATCTATTGTAGAGGCCTGTGAACAGTGGTGGCAATAGTTAGTTCTCTGCCTTCCCTCCTTCCCTCAGCCCCCGGTCCCTCTCGCGCGGTCGGGG
>JBKBLL010000400.1:418-664 GCA_046296375.1 Alphaproteobacteria bacterium
TCCCCCTAAATATTTTTGTGGCCTGTTAAATTTGGTGGCAAATTTTATTTACATGGCTCCCCCCCGTCCCCCCCCCCCCCGTCCCCCACACTCTTTCCCCCCCCCCCCCCCCCCCCCCCCCGCCGCCCACTGCCCCTTGTCTTTCAGGCTCTGAAGAAGAGTGCGTGAGACAAGTGTGTGTGTGTGTGTGGGTGTGGGTGTGTGTGGTGTGATGTGGAAGGGTGGTGCGACAGGTCCCTCCCTTCC
>JBKBLL010000401.1:0-267 GCA_046296375.1 Alphaproteobacteria bacterium
CATGCACAGACGAACATTCCTTTCCATCCTCGGCGCATCCGGTGCCGTCTCCGTCCTCACGAGCCGCCAGGCGCTGGCACAAACCGCCGCGTCGGAGGCAGCACCCCCGGTTGAGCCGCCCTTGGCGACCCCGGCCACGGCAGCCCCGATGGACCTCGACGCGTTGCGACCGCGGATCTCAAACCTGCTGGAAGAGGCGCGTCGGCTGGACACGCTGGAAACTGTGATCGTGACCCGGAACGGCGTGACGCTCGCCGAGCGCGCCTA
>JBKBLL010000401.1:277-663 GCA_046296375.1 Alphaproteobacteria bacterium
GGCTGCTCGAAGGTGTTGACCAGCGCATCGAGACGGTCCTGCGCTCGGAGTTTCCTGCCAATCCCGATCCCCGCCTGTCGCAAATTACCATCGGCCACCTTCTGTCGATGCGCGCAGGTCTCGACCGCATGTCCGGCGCCAATTACGGCCGCTGGGTCTCGAGCCGCAACTGGACCCGCTTTGCGCTTGCCGCCGATTTCGTCGGAGAGCCCGGCGGCGGCATGCTCTATTCGACCGCTTCAACACATCTGCTCTCCGTCATCCTTACCAAGGTCTCCGGCAAGCCGACGCTGGCGCTCGCCCGGGAATGGCTCGGGCCGCTGGACGGTTTCCGCATCGGCTCCTGGGACCGCGACCCCCAGGGCTATTATCTCGGCGGCAACCAG
>JBKBLL010000402.1:0-656 GCA_046296375.1 Alphaproteobacteria bacterium
CCACCTTCACGCCGCCCATTCCCATGCTCCTTCCGCGCCTCTCGCACGGCGACGCGGTGGGCGAGGCGAAGGATGGACGCGAGGGCGCGGAGGGCGAGGGCAAGGCCGCGGAGGCGGTACCGGCGCCGTCCCGCGCCCCGCTGCACGAGCTGCTGGACATGGGGTTCAGCCGCGCGGCGGCGCGTGCGGCGCTGCACATGACGGGCGGACAGCTGCAGCAGGCCGTGATGTTCCTGGTCGCGCCCGAGAACGAGAGCTTCCTGCGGCGCGTGGAGGCGATGGAGGAGGAGGACCGTGCGGAGCAGGCGGGCGGGGAGGCGCAGCCGCGCCACCCGGCCAACGTGCCTGCCCCCCTCGACGGCCGCCTGGGCCGCGCCACGCTGTTCGACATCCTCAGCGGCGACCCGCGCGGGGCTGCGGCGCCCCCTCCCGCGGCGGGCCACGCGGCCGAGCGTCGGCTTGATCCCCGTGACACCGCAGCACGATGCGGGAAAGCGGATCGACCCGCCGGTGTCGGAGCCGAGCGCGGCGAACACCGCGCCGGAGGCCACGGCTGCGCCGGACCCCGAGGAAGAGCCGCCCGGAATGTGCGCGCCGTTCCACGGGTTGCGCACATGTCCGGTGTGCGCGTTGTGTCCGGTCGGGTTGTAGGCGAG
>JBKBLL010000403.1:0-652 GCA_046296375.1 Alphaproteobacteria bacterium
CGTGGTGGCGCTGGTGGCGCACGTGCTGACGCTGGTTACGCATGCAGTTGCGCACGTGGTGGCGCTGCTTGTGCACGCGGTGGCGCTAGTGGCGCACGTGGTGGCGCTGGTGGCGCGCGTGGTGATGCCGGTCGCGCATGCAGCTGCGCGCGTGGTGGCGCTGCTTGTGCACGCGGTGGCGCCACTTGCGCACATGCTGGCGCTGGTGGCGCGCGTGGTGATGCCGGTCGCGCATGCGGCTGCCCATGCTGTGGCGCTGCTTGTGCACGCGGTGGCGTTGCTTGCGCACCGTGACGTGGTGACGCTCGTGGCGCACGTGGTGACGCTGGTGGCGCTCGTGGTGGCGCTGGTGGCGCACGTGGTGGCGCTGGTGGCGCGCGTGGTGATGCCGTTCGCGCATGCAGTTGCCCATGCTGTGGCGCTGCTTGTGCACGCGGTGGCGCTGCTTGCGCACGCGGTGGCGCCACTTGTGCACGTGGTGGCGCTCGCGGGGCGCGTGGTGGCGCAGGTAGCGCGTGCGGTGACGCTGGTTGCGTGCATGGCGCCGCAGGTGGCGTGCGTTGCGGCGCCGGTCGCGCATGCAGTTGCGCATGCTGTGGCGTTGCTTGCGCACGTGGCGGCGCGCGTGGTAACGCCGGTCGTGCACACAGCT
>JBKBLL010000404.1:0-277 GCA_046296375.1 Alphaproteobacteria bacterium
AGTCGAGCTGGCGCGTCACCGCATCCCGGTGTGTGGGGGCCTGCATCAGTCGACCAGCGTCCGGCCGGTGAGGCGCAGGAAGACGTCCTCGAGCGTGGAGCGGCGCACCAGCACCGCGACCGGCTCGAGGCCCCGCTCGTGGACCTTGGCGATGACCTCCTCGCCGTCGTTGCTGTAGACCAGCAGCCGGTCGGGGAGCACCGCCACCCGCTCACCGGGGTCGGCGACCCTCTCGACCAGCCGGTCGTGCTCGCCCCCCCCGAACCGGGGCGAGGCG
>JBKBLL010000404.1:287-645 GCA_046296375.1 Alphaproteobacteria bacterium
GCGGATCAGGTCGAGCGGCGCCCCGTGGGCCACGATGGCGCCCTTGTCCATCACCACCAATCGGTCGCACAGTTGCTCGGCCTCGTCCATGTAGTGCGTCGTGAGCACCAGCGTCACCCCCTGCTGCTTGAGCCGGAAGAGCCGGTCCCACAGCACGTGGCGGGCCTGGGGGTCCAGGCCCGTGGTCGGCTCGTCGAGCAGCAGCAGGTCGGGGTTGTTGATCAAGGAGCGGGCGATGGTCAGCCGGCGCTTCATGCCGCCGGAGAGATCCTCGACCTGGCTGCGGGCCTTCTCGGTCAGCTGGACGAAGGCGAGCAGCTCGTCGGCCCGGTCGCGCACCTCAGCGCGCGGGATGCCG
>JBKBLL010000405.1:0-632 GCA_046296375.1 Alphaproteobacteria bacterium
CAGTCGCAGCATCCGGGAGCTGGTGCTGGCCATGGCTCCAGCGTAGACACTGCAGCGGTCAGCTCCTGTCCGCAATAAGGTCACCTCAATAGCGGACTGAAAGTGGCCTAAAGGGCTCATAGCGTGGTTGTCATGACCACCAAGACCACACCGATGATCGAGACACACAACCTGACCAGGCACTTCACGGTCCGCAAGCAGACGGTCGAGGCCGTCCGCGCGCTGGATCTGCGGGTCAACCGCGGCGAGCTGGTGGCCTTCCTCGGCCCCAACGGCGCCGGCAAGTCGACCACCCTGCGGATGCTGACCACCCTCCTCGCCCCCACGTCGGGGACCGCCACGGTGGCGGGCTTCGACGTGGTGCGCGACCAGCGGGAGGTACGCCGCCACATCGGCTACGTCGGCCCGGGCAACGGGGCCGGCCACACCCCGCTCGGGCGCGCCGAGCTGCTCAACCAGGGCCGCGCCTACGGGCTCAGCCGGGCCGCTGCCCGGACCCGGGCCGATGAGCTGATCGAGGGCCTCGACCTCGGCGCCGTGGTCGGACGGCAGGTGCAGACGCTCAGCGGTGGCCAGCGGCGTCGGCTCGACATCGCGCTCGGCATGATCCACGCCCCCGAGCTGCTCTTCCT
>JBKBLL010000406.1:0-631 GCA_046296375.1 Alphaproteobacteria bacterium
GGATGCTGGTGACGCTGCTCAACGCATCCGGAAGCCCATGGGTCAGCGATCAGGCAACCGAGGCCAGATAGAGGACGTCGCGCGCGCTGCTGGACTGTGCCGTGGCGCCGGGTGCGAGGCGATCAAGAAAGCTGACGGCCCAGTCATCGACATTATATTCCCGCGCAGCCTGCATCAGCGCCTGCCAGCGCTGCTTGCGCTCATCGAGCGGCATGTCGAGCGCGATGCGCAGGGCCTCGGCGGTTTCGTCGGTATCGAAGGGGTTGACCAGCAGCGCTTCGGGGAAAATCTCCGCAGCTCCCGCGAAACGGGACAGCACCAGAACGCCGGGATTCTCCGGGTCTTGCGATCCGACATATTCATGGGCGACGAGGTTCATGCCGTCGCGCAGCGGTGTCACCAGGCCCACACGCGCCAGTCGGTACAGACCGGCAAGGCTGGGCTGGCCATAGGCGCGCTTCACATAGGTCAGCGGCGCCCAGTCCGGCTCGGCGAAATGGCCCATGACCCGGCCGCACATGGCGTCGAGCGTGTCGCTGGTTTCCTGATATTCCTTGATGCCATCGCGCGAGGGCGGCGCGACCTGCAGCAGATGTACCGAGCGGCGCAGGCGGCTGTTATGCGCCAGGAG
>JBKBLL010000407.1:0-631 GCA_046296375.1 Alphaproteobacteria bacterium
GAGGTCTCGACACGCTCGCTGGGGCTCGCTGCTCGACCACCGAGATCGGAGTCGACGAGCTCGCTGGCGGAGCCGGTCTCCTCGATGGGCTCGTACGAGCCGGTCTCGAGGTGGCGCTGGCGCTCCTCGGCGGAGTAGATGCCCAGCGCCGAGCGGTCCTCGAAGGACATGTAGTCCAGGGCCAGGCGGCGGAAGATGTAGTCCATGATCGACTGCGCCATCCGCACGTCCGGGTCGTCGGTCAGGCCGGCGGGCTCGAAGCGCAGGTTGGTGAACTTCGAGACGTAGGTCTCCAGCGGCACGCCGTACTGGAGGCCGATGCTCACCGCGATCGAGAACGCGTCCATCACGCCGGCCAGGGTCGAGCCCTGCTTGCCGAGCTTGAGGAAGACCTCCCCCAGCTCGCCGTCGTCGTGGGCACCGGAGGTCATGTAGCCCTCGGCGCCGCCCACGGTGAAGGACGTCGTGCGGGAGGTGCGCGACTTGGGGAGGCGCTTGCGGGTGGGGCGGTACTCGATGACCTTCTCGATCTTGGTTTCGAGACGGCCGTGGCCGGCCTCCTCAACCAGCGATCCGCCGGGCTCGACCGCCGAGGCATTGGAGTCAGTGCCCTTGTTCTCGCCCTTGCCGG
>JBKBLL010000408.1:0-623 GCA_046296375.1 Alphaproteobacteria bacterium
GCTTCGCTGCGCTGCATTGCACTGCCCTGCGCAGGGCTGAAGGAGCAGGAACGCAACCTGCGTACGCAAGCCGAGCGCGCCGCCCACGAGCGCATGGAGCGGCAGCTGGCCGTTGCGCGGCGCGCCCTGGAGGCGGAGGTGCGGCGCGAAGCAGTGGCGGAGGTGGCAGAGGCGGCGGAGGCGGCGGCGCGGGAGGCGACGGCGCTGGCAGCGCTGCAGGAAAAGGTGGTGGCGGAGGCAGAGGCGCGCGCGGTGGCGGAGCGTGAGGTGGCCGCCGCGGCCGGAGCCGCGGTGCGGCGGGAGGAGGTGCGGCGCGAGGCGCTGCAGCTGGAGGCGGCACTGGAGGCGGAGCGGCGCGCGCGCGCGGAGGCGGAGGCGGCAGCGGAGCGGGAGCGAGGGGCGGCGGCGGCGGCGGAAGCGCTGCGTGCGCGGCGACGCGCGCGCGTGCAGCTCGCCTGCAGCCGCGCGTACGACTCGGCGGCCGCATGCAGCCTGCTTGACTTGTGCGCGCGCTCGTCCAAGTCCTGCAGATGCCCGTCCGTGAGGCTAGGACGCCGGGGCAGAGAGGCGCGCGTGCAGCCACGGGCATCGCGCTCGCACCTTCACAATCTCCACGTACACGT
>JBKBLL010000409.1:0-620 GCA_046296375.1 Alphaproteobacteria bacterium
CCGCCAGCCACGATGGCCGGACACGAAAAAGGGCGGAGCCTCGCGGCCCCGCCCTCCTTGTTCGTTCAGCGTGGGCTGAGCGTGGATCAGAAGTCCATGTCGCCCATGCCGCCCATGCCGCCGCCGCCCGGGCCGCCCGCGGCGGACTTCGGCTCCGGCTTCTCGGCGACCATCGCCTCGGTGGTGATCATCAGACCCGAAACCGAAGCGGCGTCCTGCAGGGCGGTGCGCACGACCTTGGTCGGGTCGACGATGCCGGCCTTCACGAGGTCGCAGTACTTGCCCTCGGACGCGTCGTAGCCCCAGTTGGCGTCGGTGCTCTCCAGCATCTTGCCGACGATCACGGAGCCGTCGGAGCCGGCGTTCTCGGCGATCTGCCGCGCCGGCGCCTGGATGGCGCGACGGATGATCTCGACGCCGACGCGCTGATCGGCGTTCTCGGGCTTCACGTTCTGCAGCGCCTTGATCGCGTAGAGAAGCGCCGAACCGCCGCCGGGCAGGATGCCCTCCTCGACCGCCGCGCGCGTGGCGTTGAGCGCGTCGTCGACCCGGTCCTTCTTCTCCTTCACCTCGATCTCGGTGGCGCCGCCGACGCGGATGACCGCCACGCCGCCGGCGAG
>JBKBLL010000410.1:0-620 GCA_046296375.1 Alphaproteobacteria bacterium
CGACTTGGCGACCCAATTGACTTCGGGGTCGATGGGCTCGACCGCAAAGGTCACGTCCCCACCGAGCACTATACGGGCCAGTTCAGAAAAAGATTCAAGATCGGGCGGGCTGTCGCAGGTGGCTTCAAACACCCATTCGCCCGTCTCCTCGTTCTCATGCGCTGAGGCCGTCAGCGCCAGATCGTCGCGCTCGGACACAGCATCGACCAGTGCGTAAGCCTGTTCCTTGGTGAGCGAGACGGAAAGCTGATCTACTGACATGGACGACCCTGGATATGTTTGGTCTTCATTGCTGCACGAGCCTATCGCAAGTCAATGGCGGGGGTGAGGCGACATTGCCTCACCCCTTGCTGACAAAGCTTTCCAGCACTTTCTTGGGGCCTGCCTTTTCGAAGTCGATGGACAGCTTGTTGCCCTCGATGCTCATCACCTGGCCATAGCCGAACTTCTGGTGGAAGACGCGGTCACCCAACGCATAGCCGCTGGACTGGCCGCCCAGATCGACCGAGCGGGCGACGAGATCGCCATCGATGGTCAGGGGGCCGCCGCCCTTGCGGTTGGCCTGATTGGCGCGGGCGCGTTGCCAGCCGGGCGTTTCATAGACGCTTTCAAAGGGGTCG
>JBKBLL010000411.1:0-295 GCA_046296375.1 Alphaproteobacteria bacterium
GGCCATGCCGGTCTGGGGCTGGCGGACCGCAACACCGTCGCGGGGGTGGTGCGGGCCTGGAGCGCGCTGAAACAGCTCAAGGAACACGGCGGGGCGCCCGAAAAGATCCGCACCGGCGGCTCGCCCGGCGAGGTGGTCTTCGTGGAGGATACGACCGGCGGGCCCGATCTGGCGGACGCCATCCGGGAACGGGCGCAGGGCTTCCGCCTGCTCACCGGCGCGCGGCTGGTGTTCGCGGACGGGACGCCGGACATCGTCGCTTACCCGGAGGGCCGGGCCGGATGGGGCCGGCTGA
>JBKBLL010000411.1:305-620 GCA_046296375.1 Alphaproteobacteria bacterium
CTGCTGACGCTGGGCTCGCGGCGCGCGAAAAAGGGCGCGTGCCTGCTGCATCTGACCGATCTGCTGGCGGACCCGGACGGCCTGCTGCTGATCGCCGTTCCCGACCAGAACATGGACACCCTGCCCGACCTTCTGGCCCGCCTGAACGAGGCCCGGCCCGGCGCGGTCTGGCTGGGCGCGGCCATGCACCGGCGAGGCGACGACCGGCGGCGGCTGGCGCGGCTGATGGCGCTGGCGGCGGACGCCCGGACACCCCTGCTGGCCATGAACGACGCGCTCTATCACGCGCCGGAGTCGCGGGACCTTCAGGATGTG
>JBKBLL010000412.1:0-607 GCA_046296375.1 Alphaproteobacteria bacterium
TCCTGGCGGGTGACGAAGCCGTCCTTGTCGGCGTCCAGTCCCTGTTCGCCGCCGGGGCCGTTCAGCGTCAGGACACGGGTCTGGATCTCGACAGGGCCGGCTCGCTGCGACGCCGCCTGCGATGTCAGGGCCGCCGAAAGGGCCACGGCGGTCAGGGTCGAAAGGATGGGCCTGGGTCGCTCCTGTGATCGTTGGAGCCAGCCTTGGACAATGCCCAGTCTTCCGCCGTGTTTCACTTGCATCAGCGAATGTTTCAGCCCTGACATGACGCGGACGAACGGGCAGGCGATAGTGGGCGCATGCAGGCTGACGCTTCCGCCCACATTCTGGTCGTTGACGACGATCCCGGCATCCGCGAGGTGCTGGGCGACTATCTGGAGCAGCACGGCTATCGCGTGACGGGCGCCGGATCGGCGGCGCAACTGGACCGCGCCCTGGCCGCGGGGGCGCCGGACCTGATCGTGCTGGACCTGATGATGCCGGGCGAGGACGGCCTGTCGGTCTGTCGCCGCCTGTCGGGCAGGGGCACGCCCATCATCATGCTCAGCGCCATGGGCGAGGACGCCGACCGGATCGTGGGGCTGGAGCTGGGGGCCGACGACTATCT
>JBKBLL010000413.1:0-599 GCA_046296375.1 Alphaproteobacteria bacterium
CGTACACCGTGCCGCGCGCCTGCATGGTCTTGCTGCGGCGGTAGGCGCCGCCCGCGGGCGCCGCAGCGGAGGGCGCGCGATGCACGACGATGGCGCGGTCGCCGCCGCAGGAGAGCAGGCGTGCGCCGTCCGCCGTGAAGCGCACCGCCGTGACGGACGCACTGACGGACGCACGAGCGGCGGAGCAGGCGCTGGAGGCTGCGCTGCGGCTGCTCGCGCCCGCGCCATCCCCGCCCGCGCCATCCCCGCCCGCGCCATCCGCGCGCAGCAGCGGCGGCAGCGGCAGCGGCGCTGCCGCAACGCCCTCCAGTGCCTACGCGGGGCTGTTCTCGCGCCCGCGCGGCGCAGTCACCCCCGGTACCCCCATATACCCCGCCACCTCCTCCGCCTCCTCCCCACTCCGGACGCCCACCGTGGCTGTGTCTCTGGAGGAGGAGGCGGAGGAGGGCGAGGCGGGCGCCGCGCCGTCGCGGGCTGCGCTGCGCATAGTGCGCACGCCGAGCCCTTTGGCGCGGCTGTGCGCTGGGGAGACGGGGGAGGACACTCTGGCGGCGGTGGGCAGGTTTCTGGACGTGGAGGCCGCGCGCGTGCGTTTGTTT
>JBKBLL010000414.1:0-582 GCA_046296375.1 Alphaproteobacteria bacterium
AGCGCAGCACAGCGCAGCTCGCACCTGCGCCTCCGGTGGCTGGGCGGCCACGAGAGCGATCAGCACGTCCATCAGGCGCTCGCACGTGCTCTCCTCCGCCCGCACCAGCGCCTCCGCCGGCAGCGTCGCGCGCGCCGCCCGCGAGCGGCGAGCAATGTCTGCAAACCACTGCGCGGCGCGGCTGCCGCGGCGGGTCAGGGGGCTGCCGCTGCTCACGCCGCTGCCGGCGCCGCCAGAGGCGGAGGAGGAGGCGGAGGAGGTGCGGGAGAGCAGGCCGCGCCGCACCGGCGAGTCGCTGCTGCCCCCCGCCGCGCCCGCGGCCAGCACGGCGGCCAGCGCCTGCGAGCAGCGCGCGAACAGCGCCAGCTCCGGGTCCGCGTCTCGAAAGCGCGCAAAGTCCTCCAGCAGGCTCACGAACGCCTGCGTGCACGCCAGGGGCTGCAGCACGGCGCGGAACGCGGGCGGGGCGGCGGCCAGGAAGGCAGCGGCGCGAAACTCCTCCTCTGCGCGCGGCGGGCGGCAGTGGGCGGCAGTGGGCGGCAGTGGGCGGCGGGCGGCAGTGGGCGGCAGTGGGCGGCAGTG
>JBKBLL010000415.1:0-583 GCA_046296375.1 Alphaproteobacteria bacterium
ACCTGCCACAGCACCACGCGTGGGGCCCCTGATCCCGGTAGTCCGGGCAGGGGCCCTTCGTCGTCTGCGGGCGGATCCGGTGGCGAGGTCCTAGAGTCGGTGGTGCACCAGCCGCCGGCGCGAGAAGAGGGACCCGTGAGAACGATCGAGCACTGGATCGACGGCAGGGCGAGCCCCGGCACCACCGACCGCACCGCGCCGGTGTTCGACCCCGCGACCGGGGAGCAGCGGTCCGAGGTGCTGCTCGCCTCGGTCGCCGACGTCGAGACCGCGGTGAACGCGGCCAGGGGCGCGTTCCCGGAGTGGGCGCAGACCTCGCTCAGCAAGCGCACGAAGATCCTGTTCGCCTTCCGGGAGCTGGTCAACGCCCGGGCGGCGCAGATCGCGGAGCTGATCACCGACGAGCACGGCAAGGTCCTGGCTGACGCCCTGGGCGAGGTCCAGCGTGGCCTCGAGGTGGTCGAGTTCGCCTGCGGCATCCCCTCGCTGCTCAAGGGCGACTTCTCCGACCAGGTCTCCGCGGACGTGGACACCTACTCGTTCCGCGAGCCGCTCGGCGTCGTCGCCGGGATCACGCCGTTCA
>JBKBLL010000416.1:0-579 GCA_046296375.1 Alphaproteobacteria bacterium
TCCCGCGCTTCTCCCTCGCTCATGGGCTGGTGAATGCGGATGGTCTCGATCAGCTGCGCCCCCACGGTCATCAGCGGATTGAGGCTGGTGAGCGGGTCCTGAAAGATCATCGAGATACGCTTGCCGCGCAGGCGGCGCATGGTCTTTTCGCTGGCCGGATCGATGGCCTC
Source organism: Alphaproteobacteria bacterium (assembly GCA_046296375.1). Taxonomy (GTDB): domain Bacteria; phylum Pseudomonadota; class Alphaproteobacteria; order JAJUGE01; family JAJUGE01; genus Constrictibacter. Next base: position 171 of record JBKBLL010000416.1, read on the forward strand.
ACCGTCAAAGCGGATTTCGCCTGCTGTCACCCGGCCCGGCGCTTCCAGCAGACCCATCACGGCGCTGCCGATGGTGGACTTGCCCGCACCGGACTCGCCGACGATGCCGACGATCTCGCCGCGCCCAACCTCAAGGCTGACATTCTGCACGGCCACAAACGTGCCGAGGGGCTGCGGGTATTCCACCCTCATGCCGGAAATGGAAAGCAAGGACATGGCAGGCCTCCGGTCAGCGCAGCTTAGGGTCGAGGACATCGCGCAGCCAGTCCCCCACGAGGTTCACCGACAGCACCAGCAGCGCCAGCGTCATGCCCGGAAACACCACCAGCCAGCGCTCGCCGGAGAACAGGAAGTTGTTGCCGATACGGATCAGGGTGCCGAGCGAGGGTTCGGAAGCCGGAATGCCGAC
>JBKBLL010000417.1:0-317 GCA_046296375.1 Alphaproteobacteria bacterium
GGTCAGCGCGCTCAACTGGCTGGGCGTGCGGCAAGGCGCAGCGGCACAGAAATGGCTAACCATTGCCGAAGTCATCGGGCTGATCGTGGTGATCGTTGCCGGGCTCCTGCTCGCGCCCGAAGGTGCCGCGCCGCGACCCGTCACCGGCGAAAGCGCGATCGGGATGATGATGATCTTCGTCCTGCTGACCTATGGCGGCTGGAACGAGGCCGTCTATGTCTCCGCCGAGATGAAGGACGCGCCGCGTCGGATCGCGCCGGTGATGGTCGGCGGTTTGCTGATCGTCACGGTCCTATATCTGCTCGCCAATATGGCGT
>JBKBLL010000417.1:327-579 GCA_046296375.1 Alphaproteobacteria bacterium
ACGCGGTCGCGGCGGGCGTAATGAATGCGGCGATGGGCGATGCCGGCGCGGCGATACTGAGCCTGATCATCGCGGTCGCGGCGCTCACCTCCGCCAACGCCACCGCGCTGACGGGCGCGCGGACCACCTGCGCGCTGGGGCGGCGGTTCAGCCTGTTGTCCTGGCTCGGAAAATGGGACGTGAAGCGCGACACGCCGGGTAATGCGATGATCGCGCAAGGGTTGATCGCACTACTCCTGGTGCTGGCCGGAG
>JBKBLL010000418.1:0-575 GCA_046296375.1 Alphaproteobacteria bacterium
TGATGTGCCTGCCTTCATTCAGGCCCACGCGCACGAGCTGAGGCCGCCGGCACCCTACCCGCCGCCGCCTGCGCGTTCCGGCTCGCTGGACGCGAGCGCGGTGCTGGAGGATGCCATGGACGGCGCGCTGTCCGTCACGGTGCGGGGCAGCTCGGTCGCCGCCAAGTCGGTGCAGCAGTGCGTTCGGCTGCTGTGCTCGGGCGTGCGGCTGAGCGACATGGAGATGCAGCAGGTGCGGCTGCTTGCGCTGCGCGCGGGCCGGCTGCGCGCGGGCCGGCTGCGCGCTGACGACGGCACGCGCCGCGCGGCTGCCGCTGACACGGCGCCGGGCAGGGTGTATCAGGAGCTGGGCGAGTACAACGAGGCAGTCACCATGTTCTTCAAGTCCTTGGCACGCGGCACCCGCCGCCCCCGCCGCGCCAGCCGCGCCAGCCGCGCCGCTCTGCGCGGGCCGCGAGAGGAGGCCAGCGTCGCCGCGGAGGGTAGCGACGACGACGCACACGCGGAGGACGTGGTGCCGCCGGCTCCAGCCGCGCTGAAGCTGCCCGTCGCTGCGCAGCAGGCGCTGCTTGCCA
>JBKBLL010000419.1:0-572 GCA_046296375.1 Alphaproteobacteria bacterium
CACGCGGTCACGCGACGCGTCCATCTCCGCCATGATGGCAGTCAGCGCGCGCTCCACGCGCGACTTGCCCTGCGCCCACGTGAACTGCGACAGCACCCAGGCCGCCGCGTCGTCGGTGAAGGGCTCATCCAGCCGGTGCAGCAGCCGCGCCTCCTCGCCGAAGCTCAGCACGCCCAGCTCCCCCACCTCCAGCTGCGTCATGGCGCGGCACAGCGTCACCATCGCCTCGCACGCCATGGTGGCCGCGCCGCGCCCGCCCTCCGCGCCGGACCACGTGCGCGCCAACGCGGCGCAGGCAGCGTCGCAGGCCGCGCTGATGCAGCGACGCGCGGCGTGGCTGGAGCGGCGGCGGCAGCGCCACGAACGGGGGCATGGGCGGCGGCTTCGTGGCGGTGCGCGCCACCGTGGGCCTGCAGCTGAAGGGCAGAGTCTCCGCTGACGGCGCGGCCGGCACCTCCTCCGCCAGCGCGGGGGTGGGCGGCGGCGGCGGCGGCGCGGGCGGCAGCGTGCTGTTTTTCACGCCGCGCATCACGGGTCTGCGAACTGCCATTATCACCGCCAACGGCGGCGCG
>JBKBLL010000420.1:0-567 GCA_046296375.1 Alphaproteobacteria bacterium
CGCGCGTCACCAGCTCCGCGCCGCCAAAGGACTGCACCAGCAGCTGCACAAAGTAGGCCAGCTCGGCGCGGTCCAGGGAGGCGAGGTAGGAGAGGACGGCGGCGCGGCGCACGCGCGGGGAGTCCTTGGCGCCGCGCCCCTTGCGGGTGAGCATGCGGCCGAGGAGGAGGCGGATGACGACGGGCACCACCTGCTCTCGGTGCGCCTCCTGCACCACGCCCGCGCCGCGGTGCAGCGGCAGGCGCGCCATCTCGTTGCGCAGCGTGTCCGCGCCGCCCAGCAGCCGCTCCAGCATGTCCGCGTAGCCCTGCAGCGCCGCCGACTCGCGGAAGCGCAGCAGGCAGCGCAGGGCCAGGCGCTGCACGCCCTGCTCGCTCTTGCCCAGCAGGCGGAAGAAGACGTCGCGCAGCAGGGGCGCGCAGTACAGCGCGTTGGCGGCGGCGTGCGTCAGTGCGCCCTCCAGCAGCAGCCACGGGCCAGCCTCCCACGCCTGCACCTCCCACTGCCGCCGCGAGCCGCCCGCGCCCGCCCGCGCGTCGCTGCTCGCCACGGCCTGCGAGCCCATGC
>JBKBLL010000421.1:0-565 GCA_046296375.1 Alphaproteobacteria bacterium
GCGCACTCGGCACGCCCGAACGTCTGCTGATCTGGAAATATGCCTTCCGCAATGCCGCCGTGCCCTTGCTGACCATGCTCGGGGTCTATTTCGCCGCCATGCTGGGCGGGGCCTTCATCGTCGAGGTGATTTTCGCCTGGCCCGGCATCGGCCGCATGGTGGTGGAGGCGGTGTTCGCCCGCGACTTCCCCGTGGTGCAGGCCGGCGTGATGTTCTCCTCCATCCTGTTCGTGCTGTCGAACCTGCTGGTCGACATCTCCTACGGCTTCGTCGATCCGCGGATCCGCAATGACTGACGCCGCGCAAGCCCCCATCCCGATGCGCCATTGCGGGCCATCTGGTGACGCCCTTCGATGCCAACGATGCCGACCTCGATGCGGCCTTCCAGCCGCCATTCTGGGCGAAGGAGGGCTCCTGGTCACATCCCCTCGGCACCGACAATCTGGGCCGCGACATCCTCTCGCGCATCATTGCCGGCTGCCGCGTCTCGGTGATCGTCTCCCTCTATGCCATCGCCTTCTCCGGTGCCATCGGGGCCCTTGTCGGCATGATCTCCGGCTATTTC
>JBKBLL010000422.1:0-563 GCA_046296375.1 Alphaproteobacteria bacterium
CTGACGTGGGCCGTGCCGCGCCCTGTGGCGAGGTGGGTGATGAGCCCGTCGAGCACGATGTCGAGGTAGACGCGCAGCACGTCGTCGGGGATGTCCGTGCGCATCCTCCCGGAGTCCTTCTGCTCCCGCAGGCGGGCCAGGACGGCCGCGTCGAGTTCCGCCTGCCGGTCGGTCCACCGCTCACGGAAGGCCGGGTCGGTGCGGATCCGGCGCGCGATCTCCAGACGGGTGCCGAGCCACGAGAACTCGTGCGGATCGGCGAGGATCTCCCGCATCACCTGGACCAGTCCCTGCTCGGCGACAGTGGCCGCCATCGCCGCGGCGTCGTCGTGCGCCAACGCGAGGAAGAGCGCGTCCTTGTCGTCGAAATGGTGGAAGATCGCACCGCGGCTGAGGCCCGTGGTCTCCTCGAGGCGCCGAACCGTGGCGCCCTCGAACCCGAACTCGGCAAAGCACTCGCGCGCCCCCGACAGGATCTCGCGACGCCGGGCGTCCATGTGGTCCTGACTGACCCTGGGCATCTCACAGCCTTCCTACGGATACACCACGGCGGTACGCGGTTC
>JBKBLL010000423.1:0-563 GCA_046296375.1 Alphaproteobacteria bacterium
CGTCCTCCTAACCAGTATCAGGGAGATGACCGTGAGCGCCGTCCAGGTCCCCTTCATCCTCCTTGCTCACGTCGAAGCCACCATCCTCAGCGTCGTCCTGTGACAAGTCCAAAGAGCCGACGGCCGCGAGGCGCGGTCGACAGCCAACTTTAGGCGCCTCACGTGCACGATCTGCTTCAGCTTGCGGCCAGAGGAGGGCCGCAGGATGTAGTTGACCGGAGAAGACAATGTCGGCCACGCGGAACGGCCCGCGCCAGCTTGCGGGACTTGCCTGGGTCGCTGGTGGCGTGTGCGGCCACACGGTGTCGCCGATGACAAAGGAGGGGTGGGCGCGTCCCTGGTTGTAGCGCTCCACGCGTTTGGCACGCATACCGTCTGCACCGTCACGCGCTGATGTGCCGCATCCAGCTGCTCCAGCAGGTCGCGGCGGTGGTCAGCGGTGCGTCGGACACCCCCACACGAAGATGGCAGTCATAGGGGTGCTGCACATTGCGCCCCAGGAACAGAAGTGCGGGCGTCTCGCCCGTGGTCTCGTGCACGGCACCATTGTAGGCCAGCAGGAC
>JBKBLL010000424.1:0-560 GCA_046296375.1 Alphaproteobacteria bacterium
CGCGAGCTGCACGACGCGCTCAAACGACGCTGCCTCTATCACTGGATCGATCACCCCGGCCTGGAACGCGAGCTGGAGGTGCTCCGCTCGCGCGCTCCGGAGGTCTCCGAGGACCTGGCCCGGCAGGTGGTGACCGTCGTCCAGCAGCTGCGGCAACGCGACGACCTGCGCAAGACCCCCGGCGTCGCGGAGTCGCTGGACTGGGCGCGGGCGCTCCACCTGCTCGGGGTCACCGAGCTCGACCTCAGCAGCGCCGCAGCCACCCTCGGCGCGCTCGTCAAGTACGCCGAGGACGGCGACCGGGTGCGGCAGGCCCTCGACCGGATGCTGGCTCCCTGAGATGGCGACTGAGTTGACCCCGGAGGTGACAGCGGCCTCGGTGCACGAGGCGGACGAGATCCTGCTGGGCTTCGCTCGCGCGCTGCGTGCGGCCGGGATCGCGGTCACCCCGGACCGCTCCCGGGGGTTCGTCGACGCGGTGCGGATCGTCGGCCTCGGCGACCGGCGTGCGACCTACTGGGCCGGGCGCGCCACGCTCTGCGCGAGCCCGGACGACCTCG
>JBKBLL010000425.1:0-556 GCA_046296375.1 Alphaproteobacteria bacterium
GGTGGCGACATACCTGCCTTGTCCTCACCCATGTAGAGCGTGACGTGCGGGAACGGGATTTCTATGCCGCGACGGTCGAAGACCTGCTTGATCAGCTCGTTGTAAGCGCGACCGGTTGCCCAGTGCCCCCCTGGAACGGTCTTGATGCGTGCGCGCACCATCACGGCGCTGTCGCCGAAAGCGGTTACGCCATGCATGTCGAGCTTGTCGACGATCATTTCCCGCCATTCGCTTTGCATCAGAAGGTCGAAGGCCTCGTGCATCGCCTCCTTCACCTCGGCGATGTCCTCTCTGTAGGCGACCCCGATCTCGGCGACGTGGTAGCTGAAACCCTTCATCATGTTGGAAACGGTGTCGACGGAGGAGAAGGGGATCAGATGCAAAGTCCCGTCGAGCGAACGGATCGACACCGAGCGGATCGTCAGCCGCTCCACGACCCCGCTGACATTGCCGAGGCTGACGACATCGCCTTCGTTCATGACATTCTCCAGCTGGATAAAGACACCCGTAATGATGTCCTGGACCAGCTTCTGGGCGCCGAAGCCGATCGCCAGAC
>JBKBLL010000426.1:0-552 GCA_046296375.1 Alphaproteobacteria bacterium
CTCGGCGCAGAACTTCAACCCGGACGTGGCGATGGCAGGCCGTATCACCGTCGTCGAGGCCGAGCGCATCGTCGAACCCGGCGCACTCGATCCCGACTCCGTCCAGCTCTCCGGTGTGTTCGTCCAACGCGTGGTCGAAGTACCGGACGAGGTGGTCGCATGACCGGCCTCGGCTGGAACCGGGACGAGATGGCGAAACGAGCCGCGCAGGAACTGCGTCCCGGGCAGAGCGTCAACCTCGGGATCGGTCTACCCACCCGCGTGGCCAACCATCTGCCGTCCTCGCTCGGAGTGACCGTGCACAGCGAGAACGGCGTCCTGGCCGTCGGCCCGACACCGCTGCCGGAACGCCTGGACACCGACCTGATCAAGGCCGGAACCGAACCGATCACGGTGCTACCCGGCGCATCGTTCGTGTCCTCGTCCACGTCGTTCGCCATGATCCGCGGCGGACACATCGACGTGACGGTTCTCGGCGCGATGGAGGTCTCGTCGACCGGCGACCTGGCCAACTGGATGATGCCCGGCCACATGGTGCGGGGGATGGGCGGG
>JBKBLL010000427.1:0-544 GCA_046296375.1 Alphaproteobacteria bacterium
TTCCCGCGCGGCGGCAGCGAAAAGGCCGCCGACCTCAAGAGCGCCCGCCCTGGCACGGCCTGACCGACGATGCGGCGCCCGACCGGCACCGGCGCATTCTCGACCGGGCCCTCCCCGACCGTCGCCTATCTGGCGATCGTTTATCTGGTCGGAGTCCTGCTCGCCCTGGGCGGCACGCCGAGCGCGATGTCGCTGCACCCCGAAACGACCGCGGCGGCGACCGTGCCGACACCCTTGTAGGGCTCTGGCACGGTTCTGCCGGAAAACCGTTCAGACGTTCAGACCATCCGGTTCAGACCACCGGCGACCGGCCGCCGTCGACGTTGATCGCGGTGCCGGTGATGTAGGACCCGGCGTCGGAGGCGAGGAACGCCGCCATGTTGGCGAACTCCTCCGACCGGCCCAGCCGGCCCATCGGCACGTTCATTTTCTTGGCGAAGTTCTGGATGAACTCGGCATAGGGCATGTCGGGCGACTCGGCTGCATGGCGGCGCGCCCACTGGTCGCTGTCGATGTAACCCGTGCACAGCGCGTTCACGAGAAC
>JBKBLL010000428.1:0-544 GCA_046296375.1 Alphaproteobacteria bacterium
GCGCGCTGTACGAGCAGGACGCGGAGGAGCCGGCGGCCGCCGCAGAGTGGGACGATAAGGAGCTGGAGAAGTGGGCGGCCGTGCCGCGCGGGGGCGGGGGCGAGGAGGTGGACGTGGCGGCGCTGCTGGCCAACCCGCAGGTCTACTTCCCGCAAGTGCAGCAGCAGCTGCAGCGGGAGCGCACCGCGGTGCTGGAGCGCGGCGGGCGCGGCAACATGTCGGTGGACCTGTGCTTCGTGCTGGACTGCACGGGCAGCATGGCGCCCTTCATCGCGGTGGCCAGGCAGCAGATCCATGGCGTGGCCACCTCGCTGCGCGCGCGGCTGGCGCTGGCGGAGGCGGACCGCCTGTTTCTGGCCGCCACGGTGCGGCAGATGGTGGCGCGGCCGGCGGAAGTGGGTCGCGAGCGGCTGAGCGAGGCCATGCGCATCTGCGCGCGCATCGAGGCGGTGCAGTGGCGGCGAGAGGTGGCGCCATGATGGCGGCGACAGCGCGCAGTGGCTCAATGCACATGACTGCAACAGTACTCACTGCGCGCACACGC
>JBKBLL010000429.1:0-532 GCA_046296375.1 Alphaproteobacteria bacterium
CATCCGCCCCCCCCTGCCCCTCTCCGACTTGGCCCGCATGGAGCCGCTGGCCGGTCATCATGCTACAACTGTGCGTACTGCAGCCTCCGCCCCCCCCGTGGCGTCGTCGCGGCAACCGCACGCGGGTCTTGCGCCTTGCGATGAGCTCCAAGGCTCTGTCCATGCGGTCGCGCCCGTGAGCCCCGAAGCTGGCCAGCGCGATGCCCTCCACGCCGGAAAGCCCGCCCCATCCCTTGGCCACGCCCACATCTCTGGGGGAGCTACCGCCTCGACTGGCCCTCCCGAGCTTGTCGGCGGCCGTGCTGGAAGCGTGGATGCTGAAGATGCGAGCGCGGCTTCCCCCGGCTCGCACGCCTCTTCGTGCATTGCCATGCGTGCCTCCGACCCGGGAGCGCGCTGGCCGAACATCCGCCGCGCGCAGACGACGGCGACGATCTCTTGCTGCGGCGACGAGCAGTCCATGGACCTGAGCGACAGCCATGAATCTTCTTGGGTGGTGGAAGACGGGGAGACGGCGGCGCGAGCGCCAGAG
>JBKBLL010000430.1:0-530 GCA_046296375.1 Alphaproteobacteria bacterium
CGCTATCCCCCCCATCTCTGGCCGGACGATCCCGCCGCCGCCTTGCCGACGACGCGAGCAAAGCCGCGCGGAACTTGATCCCTAGTTCCCCATCCGGTCGCGCCATTGCCGCTCGCCGGCCAGGCAGGTGGTGTTGCTGCCGGTCGACTGGGCCTTCTGGACCAGCGCCTCGCTCTCGCGCGGAATCTCGGCGATCTCGCGGATCAGCTTGGTGCGCGTCGCATCGACGAACTGGCTGCGTTCGCGGATCGGGATGACGAAGGCACCCGGCCCCGTGACGACGCAGTCCTTGTAGTAGCGGTCGAGATTGTCGAGGTCGAAATAGCTCGCCTGCTTCAGCATCACCGGCAGGCCGTTGATGGCGATGCCTTTGGCGCCGGCCTCGTCACGGGCGATGGTGACGGGCCGCCCGTCATTGTTGGCGCCGTCGCCGGAGATGTCGATCACCTTGCGCAGCGGCATCACATTCGCCTGTTCGATCAGCTGGACGCCGAGGTCGATCGCGGCCGAAATCGAGGTTCGCCGGCCTC
>JBKBLL010000431.1:0-530 GCA_046296375.1 Alphaproteobacteria bacterium
GATCTGCTCCTTGTCGATGTTATGGTCGATATCCCTGCGCTGATTGCAGCGCTCGAGGGTGAACGTATCCACATCCCGGTCGTCGCCTGCGGCACCGAGACCAACGCCGCCGCCGCCGTCAACGCCATTCGCGCCGGGGCCAAGGAATATATCCCGCTCCCGCCCGACGCCGAACTGATCGCCGCGCACCGGGCGCGGGCGCTGTCGCCCGAACACCCCGTGCTGCGCGGTACCTCGCAAAACCCGGACGTGTTCTTTCAGTCGCGCGAGCGCGCCAACCCGTTCTACGACGCCTTCCCGCAGATCGTGCAGGATGCGATGAACCGCTTCGGCGCGCTCACCGGGCGGCAGTACAAGTTGTTCGACTACTTTGGCGCGCCCGACGCCGAGCGCGTCATCGTGCTGATGGGTTCGGGCGCCGAGACCGTGCACGAAACCGTCGAGCATCTCAACGCGCACGGCGAGCGTGTCGGTGTGCTGAAGGTGCGCCTGTACCGGCCTTTCTCGCCGACGGCGCTGCTGTCGGCGCT
>JBKBLL010000432.1:0-528 GCA_046296375.1 Alphaproteobacteria bacterium
TGGCCATCGGGCTGGTGCTGACCGGGGCAGGGGCGGCGGCGCTGTCGCGGCTGGAACCCGGTGTCCCCCGCACTGGCCTGCATGCCCTTGGGCTGGTCAGCGCCCTGTATCTGGTGGGCTGGGAATGGGCTGTGCAGCGCTTCGGCGCCGGCCTCGCCGACGCCCTGCTGGACACCGCCATGATTGCCACCGGCGGGGCGATTGGACTGCTCGCCTGGCGCCGCGACGGGCGCCGCTTGGCCGCTGTCATCGTCGCCGCTGGCCTGGCCGTGACGCACGGAATCCGATCCCGGCGCAAATAGCACCGGGGGGCCAGCAGGCGCGCCAACGCCTGCCGACACGGGGCAAGCTCGAAGACCCCCGCCGACCTGCCGAAACATCAAGGCCGCCCCCGGCAGCCCCTGATGTGAATGCGAGACATGAAGAAACCGTTGACGACGCCCGGCGCGCAGGTCCGTTGCCGCTGTTGCAACCGGCTGTTATGCGTGATGCAGCCTCAAGCGCTGGCCGGATGGCTGACCATCCGCG
>JBKBLL010000433.1:0-526 GCA_046296375.1 Alphaproteobacteria bacterium
GGCCGGGCTGACCACGGCGGAAGGATTCCGGCAGGCCGCGACCTGGGCGGAGTCCCCGACCCCGCTGCTGGATTGGTTCTGGCTGGGAACGGACCTGGTCATTCCTCTCGCCGTCCTGCTGCTCCTGGCGGTGCTGCGCGAGCGCAATGCGCTGGCCGGACAACTCGCCGCCGCCGCCCGGCACGGCATCCCGATCGGCATCCATTCCGGCGGCGCCAACGGCGTGCCGCTGACGCCCGGCGGCTGGCACTCCTTCTATATCGAGGACCATCACGGCAACGCGATCGCGATGCAGACCGCCCTCGCCAGCGTCGTGTTCGAAGGGGTGCTGGAGCGCTGGCCCGACCTGAAGATCGTCGCGGTGGAAGCCGGCTTCGGCTGGGTTCCCAGCTGGACCTGGCGCATGGACCGGCAGTGGGCGCGCTTCCGCGACGAGGTTCCGCACCTCGCGCACTCGCCGTCGACCTACATCCGGCGCAACGTCTGGTTCTCGACCCAGCCGATCGAGGAGACGCCGCGCCGGCGC
>JBKBLL010000434.1:0-523 GCA_046296375.1 Alphaproteobacteria bacterium
GCCGCGGCACCCGTCAGCGCGCGCGCAGCTTTAGCCCGCCGCGCCGTCCGCCACGGAGCCGCCCGCGCCCAGCGATTGGTGCGTCGCGTGGAGCGCGCGCAACGCAACGGCTTTCTTCCTCTCCGCTCCCAACGTCGCCGCCCTGCGTGCCGCCATGGAGGGCCCGGGCGCCGCTGCGCGTGCGTCCGTACGTCGCGTAGTGCTGGTGCAGGGGAAGAAGGAGGCGAGCCGCGAGGAGGACCCGCGCGCGCTCGACGCCGCCGACGTGCCGCTCGCGCCCTGGCTCTGCCCCGTCCGCCTCGTGCTGCGTGCCGAGGTGGCGGTGCTGCGCGACGCGCGGGGGCGGGGGAGGAGGTAGGCAGCGCCGCTGCTGCCTCCTCTGCGGCGGGGGCGGCGGGGGCGAAGGAGGACGTGGAGAAGGACGCGTTCGTGGCGGCGGGCAGCGCGCTGGAGCTGGAGCTGGAGTGCAGCGAGCCGCTGGTGCAGCGCCCGCCCACGCCCCCGCGCCCGCTGCTGCGCAGAG
>JBKBLL010000435.1:0-521 GCA_046296375.1 Alphaproteobacteria bacterium
GCGCTATGGTGTTGTGGAGCTTGATGCCGATGGAACCGCGCTGAGTTTGGAAGAAAAGCCAACGTCGCCAAAGTCCCGATTCGCAGTTACTGGGCTGTATTTCTATGACAACCAAGTAGTGGAATATGCGAAAAGATTGAAACCTTCTCCGCGTGGCGAATACGAGATTACTGACTTGAACCAAGTATATTTGGAGGAAAGTCGGCTTTTCGTGGAAAAAATGTCACGAGGCTATGCTTGGTTGGACACGGGAACCCATGATAGCCTGCTAGAAGCGGCGGAGTTCGTGCGAACGATCCAGCATCGGCAGGGCACAAATATAGCGTGTATCGAAGAGATTGCCTTCGTGAAGGGTTTCATTTCAAGAGAGCAGCTACTCGAAAGCGCGAAGCCATATCTGAAAACAGCATATGGGCGGTATCTGTTGAAGGTTGCCGAAGATCTGACTCCTGATCTTCAGTAGCTTTCACCTTTCAATTTCGCAGGTTTTTCTCTTTGCCTCTATTGGTTGTGTCGCCGAT
>JBKBLL010000436.1:0-520 GCA_046296375.1 Alphaproteobacteria bacterium
GTCGCGCGCGAGCGCGCTGCGCAGCGGCGGCACGCCTGCCCCGCAGCCCCGCACCCCCACACCATCCACTGCGCGCATTGATGACGCGCACTTTGGCAGCGACCTGCCGTACACGGACATGATGCTGAACCACTCGGTGGCGCAGCGCTGGGCAATCACGCTGCAGCGCCGCTTGCTGGCCGCGCTGCGCGAGACCCGAGAGCAGCGCTCGACCGAGCAAGAGGAGCTCATGGCGGCCTACCGCGCGCGCATCGAGGCCAACCGCGCTCACCGCACTGCTGTGCGGCAGCAGGAGCGCGACGCGCGCGCCGCTGCGCGTGCCGCTGAGTGGCGCCAGCGTGACGCGGAGCTGGCGCGCCATGCTGAGCGCGCGGCCGAGCAGGCGCAGGGTAGCCTGGCCAAGCTGGTGGCCGCAGCGGGGCAGACTGCTGCAGCTGTGGCGGTAGAACGCGCGGCGCGATGCCGCTGCCGGGAGGTGGACCGCGAGGCGGAGGAGCGAGAGGCGCAAGAGGAGGCAGTG
>JBKBLL010000437.1:0-519 GCA_046296375.1 Alphaproteobacteria bacterium
GTCGCGGCAAGGATCAGGTTTACCCAGGGGATCTGAACCGGCGTCATCGGCATGGCGAAGTTGAACAGGATCGCGATGACCACGGTAAGGACCTCGCCGCCGTGAGTGGGCACCGTCCAGCCGATCACCGTGCGGATGTTGTCATGAACCGTCCGGCCCTCATGCACGGCGGCGACGAATGACGCGAAGTTGTCGACCATCAGCACCATTTCCGAGGCTTCCTTGGCGGCCTCTGTGCCCTTGACGCCCATCGCGATGCCCACATCCGCCTGCTTGAGCGATGGGGCGTCGTTCACCCCGTCGCCGGTCATGGCGACAACCCGCCCCTCGGCCTGAAGCGTCTGAACGATGGGGGGAGACTTCGGCCAAGCCGTCCGGGATACCATTGTGTTCGCCCGCACCAGCCCCGAGCAAAAGCTGCGCTCGCCAACTTGGCCTCGGCGATGATCCGGCCGTGCTGACCGGACATGGTATTGACCAGTTGTCGGTGCTTACTGCCAGTTGCACATGGCAAGAACG
>JBKBLL010000438.1:0-518 GCA_046296375.1 Alphaproteobacteria bacterium
GCCGTGCCGTTGGAACTGGCGGGTCTGGCCGATCCGTTCGAGCGGGCGGCGCAGGAATTGAAGGCGGTGGGCCTGGGCCATCGCCTGTCCCATTATCCCGCCCAGCTATCGGGCGGCGAGCAGCAGCGCGTGGCGATCGCGCGGGCCATGGCGCCCGATCCGGCGATATTGTTCGCGGACGAACCCACCGGCAATCTGGACCAGTCGACCGGCACGGCGATCATCGACCTGCTGTTCGCCCGGCAACAGGCGAGCGGCGCGACCCTGCTGATCATCACCCATGATCCGGCGCTGGCGGCGCGGTGCGACCGGACCGTCGAGATGCGCGACGGCCAGCTGAGCGGCGAGGTTGCCGCGTGACGACATTGGGGTGGGGAGCAAGCTGGCGGATCGCGCGGCGCGACCTGCATGCCGGGTTCCGTGGCTTGCGGCTGCTGTTCGTCTGCCTGTTCCTGGGCGTGATGACGCTGGCGGCGATCGGCAGCCTGACCAGCGCGATCACCGGCGAGATTGCGGCG
>JBKBLL010000439.1:0-518 GCA_046296375.1 Alphaproteobacteria bacterium
AGGAGCCGGCGTTGTTTATTCTGGCGCGAGGGCGCGCCACTGGCCGCGCGGGCGTGCCCGCGGCGGGGGATGCCGCGGAGGTGACGTTTGACATGGCGCGCGGGGACATGCTGGGAGTGCAGACTGTGACGGCGCGCAGGCCGGTGCCGGTGGAGGATGCAGAGGACTCTGTGGCTCCTGCCGCCGCTGCCGCCGCTGCCGCCGCTGCCACCGCTGCCGCCCCCGCTGCTGCCCCGCATTTCCACTCCGCCCTGCTGCGTTGACGTGGCACTGCTGCTGCTGCTGCCGCCGCTGCTGCCGCTGCTGCCGCTGCAGGACGATGACTGGAACATTGCCCACATCGTGCACACGCTGCTGAACCGCCGCTTCTCGGTACGACGCGCCTCGCACCGCCGGCGCTGCGCTGCGCCCTCATCGTCGTGCGTCCGTCCGTGCGCGCGCAGGAGGGCACGCTGGCGTACGCTGAGAGCCACGACCAGGCGCTGGTGGGCGACAAGACGCTGGCGTTCTGGCTCATG
>JBKBLL010000440.1:0-516 GCA_046296375.1 Alphaproteobacteria bacterium
GGCCGGCACGCTGGCGCTGTGCGGCATGGTGCACACTCTGTTGAAGGAGGTGGGGGAGGTGGTGGCGCGGGAGGAGGAGGGCCGCCGGCTGCTGGCGGCGCGGCAGGCGGAGCCCGAGCTGGAGGCGGCGGGCAGCACCGTGCTGTACTGCGACGTGCGTGTGCGCGCACCTGCTCGCCCGTGCAGCTTTGCCGTCCGTCCGCTTGCCAGCGGCATAACGCGCCACCTCGCGCCGCAGGTGCCGCAGTGCAAGGACGAGCTGGCCAACACGTACGTTGTCTCCCTGCATAACCTCGCGCTGCTGCGCTCCGGGGCCACCGCCGTCCCCGCGACGGCTGCCGCCGCCGCGCCCATGCGCCAAATGGCGGGCTTGCTGACCGCGGCTGCGGGGATGGATTTGGGCAAGCGGAAGCGGGACGCTGCTGCGCGTCCGGTGGCGCTGCCCGTGGCGTTCTGCTGCCAGTGTGCGCATCGCTTTGCTGGCGACGAGGAGGTGCGCATGCATGATTCTGCGTG
>JBKBLL010000441.1:0-516 GCA_046296375.1 Alphaproteobacteria bacterium
GATGTCAGGACGCGAGCGGATCCGCTCGACGTCGATCCGGCGTTCGGCGGCCGCGCGCTGAGCCTCGGCGACGCGAACGGCCGGCGCCTCCGCCGGGGCCGCGAAGGTCGCGGCAGGCGCGAGGTCCAGCAGGCTGGTGTCGATCGTCGTGACCGGAGCCGCCAACATGGCGACTGCGGTCAGCCGCGCGAAGGCCGCGTCGCGCTCCGCGACGGCTTCATCGCGAGAGGCACGCGCCGCAGCCGCTTCGCTTTCCCCCTGGATGCCGCGCAGCAGCGGCTCACGGCCTTCCTCGACAAGAACAAGGGCGGCCCTCGCATCGGCGATGGTCAGGGTGAGGCTTTCCTCCGCGAGAGCAGCCCGCCTTTGGGCGGCTTCCGCATCGGCATAGACCTGAGCGAGCCGTCCGGCGGCGTCGAGGATGGCGAGATCCCGCTGCAGCGCCGCGGTTCCGGCTTCCGCGCGGGCGACATTGACCCGCGCGGTCCGACGTCCCCACAGCTCGAGGTCCTGGCT
>JBKBLL010000442.1:0-514 GCA_046296375.1 Alphaproteobacteria bacterium
GGTCGTCAGCCCATCCATCAGGCCGTAGCCGGCGAGGATCTCGACATCATGGCGAACGACATCGTCACCGACCTCGACCCAAGGCGAGGCCTCCAGAGGAGCCACGGAAATCGCGCAGAGCGACATGCCGCAGATCGCACTCCGCATCACCCACGTCCGCGCTTGGGAACGCCGCACCGTGTGTCCCATCAACCCCGAGAAACTGTCGTTTAAGGCTGTTTTCCCTAACACGGTGCGACTGCGGCAGCAATCATCACACCACAGCCACGTTAACCTGGACTCGGTGCCGTGCACGCACCCGGGCGCGGTCGGCGCGTTTCTCCGCGCCGCTGACAGAGGTCGCCAGCGCGTTCTTCAGGAGGTCGGTGGGGCCGTCGCGTCACGCGTTTCCATGTGGCGGATCCGCTGCTCGCGCAGCCGTCACCCCGACTTCACCTGGACATAGCTGCCCGGCGCGTCCTCGAGCGCCTTCAGCTTGCCGTCGCCGGGTTTGCGGGCGGGGACTTTGGCACCG
>JBKBLL010000443.1:0-512 GCA_046296375.1 Alphaproteobacteria bacterium
GGCCACCACCGCCGCGTCGAGGTCGAGGGCCGCGAAGGCCGCGTGCTCATCGGCATTGGTCCGCAGCCGCGCGGGTGTGCGCACCGGCAGCCCGAGCGCCTCGGCCGCGACCTGCACCGGGCACTTCGTCTCGCGCTGGCCGCGATGCGCGGGCTTGGGCGGCTGGCAATACACCGCGGCGATCTCGTGCCCCGCCCCGTGCAGCGCCCGCAGCGCCGGCACCGCGAAGTCGGGGCTGCCCATGAAGGCGAGCCGCATCTTGCTACGCTTCCTTGTCGCGCAGCGATTTGGCGAGCCGGCGCAGCATCATGTTTCGCCGCAGCGCGCTGATATGGTCGATGAACAGGATGCCGTCGAGATGGTCGATCTCGTGCTGGATGCAGCGTGCACGCAGTCCTTCGGCGGCAAGCTCGCGCCGCGCGCCAGCCTCGTCCTCGAAGCGCAGCGTGACCGCCCGCGGGCGCACCACATCGGCATACTGGCCGGGAAGCGAGAGGCAGCCCTCCTCATGC
>JBKBLL010000444.1:0-511 GCA_046296375.1 Alphaproteobacteria bacterium
GCGAATGGTGCCCGCAGGCAGATCGGCCGCAAGGCGCGCGGCAAAGGCGGCATCGGCGGGGTTGAGCATGAGCGACCTCCCTCGGGGCTTGCTGCGCGGTATAGCGCAGGCCGCCCTGCGCACAAGCCGGCGCGCAGCGGGCGGCGCCGCTGTGCGCCCCGCGCTCAGCCCAGCGCGGCCAGCAGGTCCATCGCCGTCACCTGATCGAACTGCACATGCCGCGCCATCAGCGCCTCGGCCCCGGCGGCATCGCGCACCACGATCAGCCCGGCAATCTGCCGGTGCTCGGCCGCCGAGGCGGCGATGACCCCGGCATAGCGGTAGCGGGCGCGGTAATAGGCCATCAGCTTGCGCCCGTTCACCGCGATGGCGTCGAACAGGAAGGGGTTGCCCGCCGCCTGCGCCACCGTGGCGTGGAACGCCAGGTTCAAGGCGTAATAGGCATCCGGCGCGCCGTCGCCCAGCCGCGCGGCATGCGCCTCGCACGCCGCCACCGCCGCCTCCAGCGCCG
>JBKBLL010000445.1:0-510 GCA_046296375.1 Alphaproteobacteria bacterium
TCAGACTTAGGACTTACTCTTTCTGCGGAACAAGGCCTCGATCATGTAGGCCACCTGCCTTGCGCCATGGGGCACGAGGAAGATGACGACGAACAACAGCACGCCGAACACCGCGCCGGAGAGGCCCTTCGAGATGTGTTCCGCCACGTTCGGAACGAACACGATGAAGGCCGAGCCGACCAGCGAGCCCGGCAACCAGCCGACACCGCCGACCACCATGCCGAGGAAGATCGCGATCGCCAGCTGGAGCCACGAACTGCACAACGATGGCGCCGAGCGCACCGGCGACACCGGTGAACGCGGCCGAGACGCCGAACGCCAGCGTCTTGTAGAGCGGCAGGTCGACGCCCATTGCCGAGGCGGCGATCTGGTTGTCGCGGATCGCCATCATGGCGCGTCCGGACCGGCTTCGCAGCAGGTTGACCGCCAGAACGTAGATCAGTGCCGAGACGGCCAGCGTGAAGTAATACAGCCACATGTCCTGCGACATCTTCAGGCCGAACGGCGCGT
>JBKBLL010000446.1:0-509 GCA_046296375.1 Alphaproteobacteria bacterium
TTCCCTCACCCGCCCGCCACGAGGCAGCCGAGGCGCTTCGAGAAGAGGTACGCGCGTTCCTCGCTGACGAGCTTGCCACGCGCCCGCCGCTCGCGCGTGCGGACAGCTGGAACGGCTTCGATCGCGATTTCAGCCGCAAGCTGGGCCAGCGCGGCAGGCTCGGCATGACCTGGCCAAAGCAATATGGCGGTCACGAGCGCAGCGCCTTTGAACGCTATGTCGTCGTCGAGGAGACGCTGGCTGCCGGGGCGCCGGTCGCGGCGCACTGGATCGCCGACCGCCAGAGCGGCCCCAGCCTCCTCAAATATGGGACGGAGGAGCAGAAGCAGACCATCCTACCGGGCATCGCGGCGGGCGAGACGGTGTTCTGCATCGGCATGAGCGAGCCCGATTCCGGGTCAGACCTGGCCGCGACCCGTACGCGCGCCGTGCCAGCCGATGGTGGGTGGCGCGTCACCGGCACGAAGCTGTGGACGACGGGCGCGCACGACGCCGATTACATGATCCTG
>JBKBLL010000447.1:0-508 GCA_046296375.1 Alphaproteobacteria bacterium
CGCATCGGGCGGCCCACGACGATAAGGACTATTTCTTCTGTTCGGCGGGCTGCCGGACCAAATTCATCGCCGATCCGGACCGCTATCTCGGCGAGACCCGGCAACCGGCGCCTGTCATCCCGGGCGCCATCTACACCTGCCCGATGCATCCGGAGGTGCGCCAGGAGGGCCCGGGCTCCTGCCCGATCTGCGGCATGGCGCTGGAGCCGGAGACCGTCACCGCCGAGGCGCCGGTCAATCACGAACTGATCGACTTCACCCGCCGCCTCTGGGTTGCCGCGGTCCTGACCCTGCCCGTCTTCGCGCTCGAGATGGGCGGCCATCTGACCGGACTGGCGATGCGGATTTCGGGCCAAACCTCCAACTGGATCCAGTTCGCGCTGGCGACGCCCGTGGTGCTGTGGGCCGGCTGGCCGTTCTTCCAGCGGGGCTGGGCTTCCCTCCGCAACCGCAGCCTCAACATGTTCACCCTGATCGCCATCGGCGTCGGCGCGGCCT
Organism: Alphaproteobacteria bacterium; assembly: GCA_046296375.1. GTDB lineage: Bacteria > Pseudomonadota > Alphaproteobacteria > JAJUGE01 > JAJUGE01 > Constrictibacter. Next base: position 499 of record JBKBLL010000447.1, read on the forward strand.
GGATCTACAG
>JBKBLL010000448.1:0-508 GCA_046296375.1 Alphaproteobacteria bacterium
TGGCGCCCGGCATCACGCCGGAGATCGCCGCCGCCGTGTCCAAGCTGATGCGCAACCAGGATCTGATCCTGGCTGCGCGCAAGTGCCGCGTCGTCACCCGCTTCAACAACACGATCGGCCTTGCCGGCACGATGGCGGTGCGGCTGCAGCCGAACCACCCTTCCGACGATCCGGCCGGCATTGCCGCCGCCATCGTCGACGGGCTCATGTATGGCGCCGGCGACGCGACGATCGGCATCAATCCGGCCTCCGATTCGCTTCCCGCCATCGGCGATCTCCTGAAGCTCCTCGACGAGGTCATCCGCCGCCATGCCATTCCGACGCAGGGCTGCGTACTCACCCACATCACCTCGACGATCCAGCTGATCGAGCGTGGCGCGCCGGTGGACCTCGTGTTCCAGTCGGTGGCGGGCACCGAAGCGGCCAATGCCGCCTTCGGCATCACGCTGTCGGTGCTGCAGGAGGGCCTCGATGCCGCCCGGTCCCTGAAGCGCGGCTCTCTCGGCGA
>JBKBLL010000449.1:0-507 GCA_046296375.1 Alphaproteobacteria bacterium
TGGGCCGCGCGGCGAGATCGTCGGCCTGGGTCATGTCGGCCTGAATCATACCAGCCTGTGTCATGTCAGAGCGTCTTGACCAGTTCGTTCAACTGATCGGCGACCTGGCCCCAGCCGTCGTGGAAGCCCATCTGCTCATGCTGTTTCATCGCCGCCTCGGTCCAGTGACTGGCGGTCGCGGTGTACCGGGTCTTGCCGTCACCCGTGGGCTCCAGCTCGATGCGGGCGGCCATGAAGGGTTGGCCCGCCGGCTTCCAGCCGGGCGTAAAGGCGTCGGTCGAGACCAGTCGCCGGTTCGGCACGACTTCCAGGAAGACGCCCGAGTTTGGGAACCGCTCGCCGTTCGGCCCATGCATGACGAAATCGAAGCGGCCGCCGGGGCGGGGCTCGATCACCGCGTCGGTGATGGTCCACGGCTTGGGCGCGAACCACTGGCTAAGGATCGCCGGGTCGGTATAGGCGCGATAGATCTTCTCGGGCGGCGCGTCGATCACGCGCTCCAGCACC
>JBKBLL010000450.1:0-504 GCA_046296375.1 Alphaproteobacteria bacterium
CGCTCCGCCTCCCAGGCACGCCGCTCCTCCTCCAGCTGCTCCTTCAGCTGCCGCGCCTCCCAGTCCGACACCGCTTTCTGCGCCGCGCGCATGTCGTTGGCCTCCTTGGCCTCTGCCTTCAGCGCCGCCTGCGCCTCCTCCACGTTGCGCAGCCGCTCCTCCGCCGCGCCCAGCCGCACCGACAGCGCCTGCGCCTCCGAGCGCGCGTCATCCAGTGCCGCTGCCGCTGCCGCGCGCGCCGCCGCCTCCTGCTCGCGCTGCCGCTGCGTCTCGGCCAGGTCCCGGGCCACCTCCGCCAGCCGCCGCTCGCACTCGTGCAGCGCAGCCGTCTGCTGCCGAAGCTCGCCCGCCGCCTCGTCCAGCCGCTGCTGCAGCGTCGTCTTCTCCTCGGCCACCGCCGCCGAGCGAGCCTCCAGCATGTCTTGCGACTTTTGGAAGGCGCTCAGCACGCGGCCCACCTCGCCGTCGCGCGCCGACAGTCGCTCCTGCAGCTGCGCCATCTGT
>JBKBLL010000451.1:0-503 GCA_046296375.1 Alphaproteobacteria bacterium
GGCGGCGTACGACGGCCGCCAACGCTCGGCGCAGCGGTACGCCGTACTCCAGGACACCGTCGGGCAGTCCCAGGAAGTCGACCGTGTCGACGCCGACGATCCGGGCGGACTCGATCTCCTCGGCCTCACGCAGGGTGCGGCACGCATCGGGGTTCATCGCGTCGATCCCGGCCTCCCCGCTGGTCACCATGCAGTAGGCCACCGACTTGCCCTGCCCGGTCCAGCGGGCCACGGCGGCGGCAGCGCCGAACTCCATGTCGTCGGGGTGGGCGACGATCGCCAGGGCGCGCTCCCAGCTCTCGTCGAGGGGCTCCAGTGGGGTTGGTTGCTCAGTCATGCCCTGAGCATCGCACCGAAATCCGTTGCGGCCCAGCATGGCGACCGGTTGGCTGAGGGGATGCGGATCCTCGAGATCGACCCCGGCGATGACGCCGCCCTGGCCGCCTTCCACGACGTACAGGTCGACGCGATGGTGTGGGACCGCCCGTCGGGGTGGATCCGCC